>JAOPWD010000265.1 GCA_025965875.1 Pseudonocardiales bacterium | reverse complement strand
CGACGTGGGGCCGGACCAAGACGACAACCTGCCTTGATCGCCGATCGGCCTGCGCAACCCGACTGCTGCACTCCACCCGCGGACCCGCCGTGTTCTACCGGCCGCGCGAACTGGTCGCGGGCGCCACAGTCTCGGTCACCGAGCAGAACGGGAAGGTGCTGTCGCTCGTGCCTCCTCGAGCCAGCGACGACGAAGTACGGTGTCGACGAGGACTCGCCTGCCGAACCGGAGCGCATCGTGGCACTGAGTGACTTCCCCCGCTACCCGCTGCTGTTCGGGCCGAGCCCGGTGCATCCGCTCCAGCGGCTGTCCGATCACCTCGGCGGTGCGCGGATCTGGGCCAAGCGCGAGGACTGCAACTCCGGCCTCGCGTTCGGCGGCAACAAGACCCGCAAGCTCGAGTACCTCGTCCCGGATGCCCTCGACCAGGGCGCGACGCATCTGGTCTCGATCGGCGGCGTGCAGTCGAACCACACGCGGCAGGTCGCCGCCGTCGCGGCCAAGCTCGGGCTCAAGGCGCGCCTGGTGCAGGAGAGCTGGGTCGACTGGCCGGACTCGGTGAACGACCGGGTCGGCAACATCCTGCTGTCGCGGATCATGGGCGCCCAGGTCGAACTCGTCGACGCGGCGTTCGGGATCGGCTTCAAGGAGAGCTGGGAGAACGCGCTCGAACAGATCAGGGCCGACGGCGGCGTCCCGTACCCGATCCCGGCCGGCGCGTCCGACCATCGCCTCGGCGGCCTGGGCTTCGCGAACTGGGCCTACGAGGTGCAGCGGCAGGAACAGGAACTCGGTGTTTTCTTCGACACGGTCATCGTCTGCAGCGTCACCGGCTCCACGCAGGCCGGGATGATCGCGGGTTTCGCCGGGCAGGATCGGCCTCGTCGTCTGCTCGGCATCGACGCGTCGGCGAAGATTGACCAGACCCGCGCCCAAGTGGAAAAGATCGCCCGGAACACCGCCGAGCTCATCGAGTTGGGCCGCGACCTGCGCGACGACGAGATCACCGTCCTCGACGGCTGGGCCGGTGACTACTACGGCATCCCCGTCGCGTCGACGCTCGATGCCATTCGGCTGACCGGCAGCCTTGAAGGCGTGATCATCGACCCCGTTTACGAAGGCAAATCGATGGCTGCCCTGATCGACCTCGCTCGCACCGGCGAGATCGCCCCGGACTCGAACGTGCTCTACGCCCACCTCGGCGGCCAGCCCGCGATCAACGCCTATAGCGCGCTGTTCAAGGTTGGCTGAAGTAGCGTCCTGGTCGCCATCCGACCGCGGAGCTACTTCGATCACAGCCGCTGCCGGGTCCGGGACTCGGCACCGCTTCCGCGTCTCATTTTGCGAACATCGACCACGGTGCCGTACTACTCAATTGCCTGCACGATGCGTATCTCCCTACGGGCGCCGTCACCAAGTGCGCGGCGCGCCTCTTGGTATCCGGTGCTGTTGTAGGCCGCTTCAGCCGCCTCGACCGTCTCGAACTCGATCAGAGTGGTGCGCAAAGCCGTCGCCCCCTCGAACACGTATGCGGGATTGCCTCGCGCCAGGACGCGTCCCCCCGCCGCGCGCATGGCCGGGCCCGCCAGTTCGGCGTAGCGAGCCAGCTTGGCCTCATCGCTGATTTCTGTGAACGTGTTGATCCAGTACGCAGTCATGCAACCAGCATCTCGCAGTCGACACCGGCTCACTCTCGGACTACCTCATGTGCAGGCGCGCATTGGCAACGGCGGGTACTTCGCGAAGCGGGCGTCGGAGGCAGCGCGCGCACTGGAGATAGGTCGTGTCGCGACGCTTCGGTCGGATGATTGCGTGCCGGGTCCAACGCGCATCGCCGTGGGTCCGCGGTGACTTCGGACCTACGGCGATGTCTCATTCGGAATGGGTTCGAGTAGCCGGACCGCAGCGGCGCCTTCCGTGTCGCAAGGCGCCCCCGGGCTCGGACGGCGGTCAGCGGGTGAGTTCGGCGTGCAGGCGTGCCGCGGCGACGACCTCGTCGATGGCGTTGCTGGACTCCTGCGCGTATTGCTTGTCATCGAGCAGTGCGGCGTGGTCCGCGCCGTGGATGGTGCGGTGCACGCTGTTGGTCGAGAGCAGGGTCAGTTTGTCCTGAGCGGCGGACCACCCGGGATCCTGTCCCCGTCCGGCGGTGACGACGATGAGCGGCTTCGCGCCGAAGGTCGTCAGCGCCTTCGCCTGGGAGAAGGCGGTCGGCAACTCGGACCATTCGTCGCGCTGGCCCTGGTAGTCACGAGGCGATGCGTTGAAGGACCGTTCCTGGTTGCGGGCTTTCGTCGGCAGTCCTCCGAACACCGTGACGGACGTGATGCGGCCGACCCCGAGACGTGCGAGTGTCGGGAGTATGCCGGAGGCGCGTCGGAAGGTGGAGTAGAAGCCGGGGTAGTTCGGCAGTGCGGTGAATTGCTCGGGAGTTGCGGAGTCCAGCAGCACCATCCCGGCCACCTCGGCGGGGTAGCGGGCGGCGAAGATCATGTTGTAGGTGCCGCCGACCGAGTGACCGGCCACGACATACGGGCGGGCGATGTGGGCGCTGGCGAGGAGCGCGTGCAGGTCGGTGGCCAACTGGACACCGTCCTGCGGTCCGGCCGCGGCTTCGCTCCAGCCCTGCCCGGCGCGGTCGTAGACGCAGACCCGGGTGCTGCGGGCGACGGTCGCGGTAATCCAGGCCCAGCTGGGGCTGCGCTCTCCGAAGCCGCTCGCCAGCAGCACGGTAGGGCTGCCCGTACCTGTGCAGTGCAGGAACATCCGGTGGCCGTCGATGGCGTAGGTCTGGCCGGCGGGCGCCTGCAGGCTGTTATCCATCGACTCGAGAACCGTCTGCGTCGCGCCGCCGACAGCGGCCAGCGCCAGCACCGCACACACGGGCTGGATGAGCCAAGCCCGGGTTCGGCTGCGCAGCTCGCGTCGGACACTGCGGATCATCCATACGGCCAGGGCTAGCAGCGCGGGCGGCCAGATCCAGCCGAGCGCGCTCATGACGTGGTCGCCGGGCGCGGTCACGAGCAAGGCCGTTCCCACGATCGCCATCGACGCGGCCGGGACGCGAGCCCACCGCTGCGGCTGGTCGGTCCATCTGGTCGACAGCCCGGCGAGCATCGCCCAGCCCGACGCGAAGGCAAGCATCACCAGGCCGGTCGTGACGTACTCGGGCGCGGCGGGGACGACGACGAGCACGAGGATCAACGCCGCGACCAGTCCGGAGGCGAGCGAGGCGACGACGATCCGTGCGATGTGTCCCGTTTTCGTTTCCGCTGCCTCGGGTGGTGCCTGTAGTTGGGTGGTCATAGCGGGCTCCCTTGTCGGTCAGCGGTTGCTGAGTCCGGGCAAGCCTGTTCGCAGGTGCGAGCAGTCGCACCGGTCATATGGCCAGGTTCTTCGTCCCAGCGCCGCGGGGCCGCCACGGCCGCGGGCGGCCACGTTCGTACTGGCCCGTGTGCCCGGTTGGCCGGACGGGGGTGCTCGAATCACAGCGTTGCATCCGGGCGCCGGGCGCGATCGAGGTCGCGCCCTATCTGACTGCTGCTGGCGTGGCCTCATCTGCCGACGGCGTCGCCAGGCCGAGCTGGGCGAGCTCGCCGCGCGAGGTGACGCCTGTCTTGCTGAACACGTTGCGCAGATGGAACGCGACGGTCCGCGGCGAGATCCAGCAGTCCGCGGCGGCTTCCTTGTTCGACCTGCCGCGCGCGACAAGCTGAGCGACTCGCAGTTCCATCGGGGTGAGCAGGGTGAGCGTGGACGGGTCGCGTTTGCGCGCGGTCTCGCCCGAGGCCCGCAGTTCCTGCTCGGCGCGGGAGATGAGGGGCCCGGCGCCCAGTTCCTCGAAGATCGCCAGGGCGGAGCGCAGATGGGGTCGGGCGTCGCTGCGGCGCTGAGTGCGGCGCAGCAGTTCGCCGTAGGCCAGGTGGGTGCGGGCCTGGTCGTAGGGACGGCCGCTGCGCTCATGGTGTGCCAGGGCGCTGTCGAACAAGGCCGGTGCGTCGGCGGGGTCGGCGAGCAGCGCGCGTCCGTGCTCCGCGGCAGCGAACGCCCATGGCCAGCGGGTCGCGTCGGCGAACACGGCGAGGTCTACGAGCCAGGCTTGCGCCTGGTCGAGGTCACCGGCTCGGACGGCGGCGTCGAGGCGGTCGAAGGCGGCCATGCGGGACAGGGGTGATAGCCGCAGCCGGCTGAGCTGGTGCAGCGCGCCGAAGGTGTCCCCGTCGTTCGCGGCCCGGACGCCCGCAGCCCAGCGGGACAGGTCATGCACGGCATCGGTCAGCACACCCAGATGTTGCTGCGCGACGGTGTCGTCGAGCCGGGTCCGCACCGTGCCGTAGTCCGGTGTGCCTTGCAGGGCGGCCAGCAGGGTCAGCCAGCCGAGCGGCGCGGCACCGAGTGCCGCCTGGCCGGTGTCGGCGC
>JAOPWD010000245.1 GCA_025965875.1 Pseudonocardiales bacterium | reverse complement strand
GTGACTGCTGGCTGGTCGCGCCTTGGTCGGACAGCAGGAGAAGCACGTAGCCGTGGCCGGGCCTGAGCCCGTACTCGGCCAGCGCCTTCCTGATCTGCACGGCGGCAGTGTGCCCGGAGAAGGCCAGCGCCAAGGTGGGACGGTCTGTCATCACAATCGGCGATCCTAACTTTAGTCCAACGATCTAAACCCTTTCGTCTATTGACGATGGTCAATCATCTGCTGATCCGATGCTATTCGCGATTCCAGTATCTTGGAGGTAGGACGATGCGGGTCATGCCAGCGAGGTGAGCACCCGGTCGGGGCGGATCGGCAGATGGCGGTGACGGTGCCCGGTCGCGTGCCAGACCGCGTTGGCGAGCGCTGCCGCCGTGCCGACGATGCCGATCTCGCCGATGCCCTTCACGCCGACGGGGTTGAGCCGGTCGTCGTGCTCGTCGATCCAGCTCACGTCGATGTCGTGGACGTCGCCATTGACCGGGACGTGGTAGCTCGCCAGGTCGTGGTTCACGTAGTCGCCGAATTGCGGATCCATGACGCCCTCCTCCAACAGCGCCATGCCAATGCCCATCGTCATCCCGCCGATGAGCTGCGAGCGGCCGGTCTTGGCGTTGATGATGCGGCCGGCCGCGAACACCCCGCACAACCGCGGCACCCGCACCTCGCCGGTGTCGACGTCGACGCGCACCTCCGCGAACTGGGCGCCGAACGCGTGGCGCGACAGTTGCGCTTGGGCCTTGATGTCCTCGGCGGTGTCGGCGTGCGCGGTCACCCCCTCCGGCGGGACAGTGCCGATCTCGTGCAGCGTGTGCAGCAACTCGCGGCAGGCCTTGGCAATCGCCCAGCTCCACGATGCCGTGCCCATCGAGCCCCCGGCAATCATCGCCTGCCCGAAGTCGCTGTCTCCGATGCGCACCTCGACGCGCTCGGTCGGCGCCCGGAGTTCGTCGGCTGCGATCTGCGTCAGGGCGGTACGCGCACCCGTACCGATGTCGGACGCGGTGATTTCTACGACAAAGCTGCCGTCGGCAAGGGCGGTGGCGGCCGCGGTCGACGGCGCGCTGCGGGCCGGGTACGTCGACGACGCCACGCCGGTGCCGATCAGCCACCGGCCGTCTCGGCGCACGCCTGGGCGAGGATCGCGCGAGGCCCAGCCGAAGCGCTCGGCACCCTCGTGCAGACAGGCGATCAGGTTGCGGCTGCTGAACGGCAGCCCACTGTCCGGCTCGACCGACGGCTCGTTGCGCACCCGCAGCTCGATCGGGTCGACACCGCACGCAGTGGCGAGTTCGTCCATCGCCGATTCCAGTGCGAACGAACCGGGCGCCTCACCGGGTGCACGCATCCAGCGTGGGGTCGGGACGTCGAGCGCGACGACCCGGTGCCGGGTGCGCAGGTTGGGCGCCGCGTACATCAGGCGCGAGATCAGCGCCGTCTGCTCGGCGAATTCGAGCACCTGCGAGGTCTGCGAATAGGCGGTGTGCTCGAGTGCCACCAGCGTTGCGTCTGCGTCGGCTCCGAGCCGCATGTGCTGAATGGTGGGCGTGCGGTAGCCGACCATCGCAAACATCTGCTGGCGCGTCAGCGTGACGCGGATGGGGCGCTCGGTGAAGCGCGCGCCCATGGCGGCCAGCACCGCGTGCGGCCGGGTGCTGCCCTTCGCGCCGAAGCCGCCACCGACATGCTCAGACAGGACGCGGACCGCTCCGTCGGCCAACCCGAAAAGCGTGGTGAGCGCCTGGCGCACCGAGGTCGCGCCTTGGTTGGAGTCGTAGACCGTCAGCCGGTCGCCGTCCCACTGCGCGATCGCTGCGTGCGGCTCCATCGGATTGTTGTGCTCGGCCGGCGTCGAGTAGGTCGCGTCGACCACGATCGCGGCGGATGCGAGTGCTGCGTCGACGTCACCGACCGAGGTGTCGGTGGGGTAGTTGGGGTTCACGTGCTCAGGCGCGTACAGGCGCGGGTGGTCCGCTGCGAACACCACGTCGTGGTCTTCGGGTTGATAGGTCACGTCCAGCAGTTCTGCGCCGGCGCGGGCCTGCTCGAGTGTTTCGGCGATCACGAGGGCGACGGCCTGCCCGCGGTAGCGAACTCGATCGTCCTGCAGGACGAGCAGTTCAGCGTCAGTGTCGTCGGCTCGGTGCAGGCGCGGCGCGTTGTCGTGGGTGAGTACGGCGAGCACGCCGGGCCGCGCCAGCACGGCGTCCGCGTCGATCATGGTGACCTGACCGCGAGCGATAGTGGACTGCACGACCGAACCGTAGGCGTGCCCGTCGAGTGGGATTTCGCCGGCGTATCGCGCTGCGCCGGTGACCTTTGCCGCCGCCTCGATGCGGTTCAGGCCGGCACCGATCGCCGTTGTCGCTGTCATGACCCCGCCGCCAGTTCGGCAAGTGTGCGCACCACGAGGTTGGTGATCAGCGGCACCTTGTATGCGTTGTCGCGCAGCGGCTCGGCGGCGGCCAGCTCCGCCTCGGCCGCGGCGCGGAACGCCTCCTCGTTGACCGGTCCGCCGACGAGTGCGGCTTCGGCGGTGCGGGCCCGCCAAGGCACCGGGGCGACCGCGCCGAAGGCCAGCCGCACGTCGCGCACCACGTCGCCCTCGACGTCGAGCGCCGCGGCGACTGACCCGATCGCAAATGAGTAGGACGCCCGCTCGCGCGCCTTGCGGTACCGCGATCGGCGGGCGAACGGCAGCGTCGGTAGGTCGACGGCGGTGATGAGGGCACCCGGTGCGAGCGTCGTCTCGCGCTGCGGGTCGCTACCCGGCAGCCGGTAGAGCTCGGCGAGCGGCACTTCGTGCGGCCCGGCATGGTCCTGCACGTGGACGACGGCGTCCAGCGCCGTCAGTGCCACTGCCATGTCCGACGGATTCGTGGCAATGCACTGGTCCGAGGCGCCGAGGATGGCGAGGTTGTGATGGTCTCCCTTGCGGGCCGGGCAGCCCGAGCCGGGCATCCGCTTGTTGCAGGGCTTGCTCACGTCCTGGAAGTACACACAACGGGTGCGCTGCAGCAGGTTGCCGCCGACGGTCGCCATGTTGCGCAGCTGCCCCGAGGCGCCGGCGAGCACGGCCTGGGCCAGGACGGGATAGCGGCTGCGGATCAGCGCATGCGCCGCGAGGTCGCTGTTGCGGACGCCTGCGCCGATGCGCACCAGGCCGTCGAGATCCTCCTGGACGAATTCGTAGGGCAGCGCGCTGACGTCGACCAGCAGGTCGGGTGTCTCGACACCCAGCTTCATCAAGTCGACGAGGTTCGTGCCGCCGGCCAGGTAGCGGACCTCGGGGCGCTCGGCCAGGGCTACGGCGTCGGCGGCGTACTCCGGCCGCTCATAGCCGAACTGCCTCATGGTGCAACCTCCTGGATGGCCGCGACGATGTTCAGGTACGCGCCGCAGCGGCAGATGTTGCCGCTCATCCGCTCCCGGATCTCGGCCGCGTCGAGAACGATCTCCGTCGCCGCGACGTCGCCGGTCACCGCACTCGGCCAGCCCGCGGCGACCTCGTCGAGCATGGCCACCGACGAACAGATCTGACCCGGCGTGCAATACCCGCACTGGAATCCGTCGAACTCGACGAACGCATGCTGCATCGGGTGCAGCGTGCCGTTGTCGGCTAACCCCTCGATCGTCGTGATCGCGACGTGCTGCACAGCTACTGCAAACAGCAGACACGCGTTCGCCCGCCGGCCGTCGAGAAGCACCGTGCACGCACCGCATTGGCCGTGGTCACACCCCTTCTTGGCACCGGCCAGGCCGAGGTGCTCACGCAGCGCGTCGAGCAGCGTGGTGCGGTTGTCGACGTCCAGTTGGCGCGCGGCCCCGTTCACCCGCAGGGTGATGTGGCTCGAGGTTGGCCGACCTGTCATCGCGCCTCCGTCA
>JAOPWD010000186.1 GCA_025965875.1 Pseudonocardiales bacterium | reverse complement strand
GCTCGCTGACTGCGGGAATCCTCGCGTGCGAAGGTCGACGGCGCATCCGAGTGTCCCGCTCGTTCGAACTATGTATTCCCAGACACGTTTGGTGGACATACGGTCGCGGCCATGAATGCCTCTGCCGAGCCGACCTACGCCGCGATCG
Organism: Pseudonocardiales bacterium; assembly: GCA_025965875.1. Taxonomy (GTDB): domain Bacteria; phylum Actinomycetota; class Actinomycetes; order Mycobacteriales; family Jatrophihabitantaceae; genus QHCC01. The sequence continues at coordinate 11,241 of JAOPWD010000186.1, read as the reverse complement.
CTCGACTGGTTTTCGGTTATGCCGAGCGACTCGACGCCGGCGACCTCGAAGGGATGGCGCAGCTGTTCGCGCAGGCGAGTTTCCGCAGCGTCGGTGCCGGCGGGATCTCGACCATGACCGGGAGTACGGAAATACTAGCCGGATTTGCCGGGTCGGTACGTCGCGACGACGGCACACCCGCGACCAAGCATGTCACGACGAACCTGATCGTCGACGAGCATCCCGACGGCTCGAGAGCCACCGCCCGCTCAGTGTTCACCGTGCTGCAGGCGACGCCCGCCCTGCCCCTGCAGGTCATCCTGGCGGGTACGTACACCGACGAGTTCGCGCGCGACGAACGCGGCTGGCGTTTCGCCGACCGGCTGGTACGGATCCAGTTGGTCGGTGACCTGTCCGAGCATCTGGTGGTCGAGTTGGACCGGGACTCCGGCACGAGATGACCGTGACCGTGCCGCTGTATGGGATCCGGGATGGACTTCCGAGGCTGCTGCTTCAAGAGTATGAACTGGCGACGCGGCTCCTGCCCGCTGCTCCGACAGAGGGGGTTTGAATGCAATCCGGAGATCTTCTGGACCGCGCGCAGGCGCTTGCACCCGTGTTGCGCGAGCGTGCGTTCGACGCCGAGAAAGCGCGGCGGATCTCGAACGAGACGATCGACGATTTGAAGTCGGCCGGGCTGTTCCGCGTGCTGCAGCCGGCGGCGTACGGCGGCTACGAGCTGGATCCGCAGGTGTTCATGGACATCGCCATGATCATCGGATCCGGCTGCCCGTCCACGGGCTGGGTGTACTCGGTGATCGGGGTCCACAACTGGCAGCTCGGCCTGATGTCCAAGCAGGCACAGGACGACGTGTGGGGCGCCGACCAGGACACCTTGATCAGCTCGTCGTACACCCCCCGCGGAACCGTCGAGATCGTCGACGGCGGCTACTTGGTCAGCGGGCGCTGGTCGTTCTCCTCGGGCTCGGACCACGCGCAGTGGGCCATCCTCGGCGGCGTGGCCACCGAGGATGACGGCACGGTGCGCAGGCTCTGCTTTCTCCTGCCACGCTCGGACTACGAGATCGACGACGTCTGGCATGTCATCGGGCTGCGCGGCACCGGCAGCAACGACATCGTCGTCGACAAGGCCTTCGTGCCCGAGCACCGCACACACGCCTACACCTCGGGCAGCGTCACGAGTGACTCGCCGATCTACCAGCTGCCCTTCGCGTCAGTGTTCACCTTCGGTATCACCGCGCCGTTGCTCGGGGCGGCGCAGGGCGCGCTGGACGAGCACATCCAATGGACGGCGGAGCGGGTGCGGATCACGCGCGGCACACGCGTCGCCGAGGAGCCGTTCTCCCAGGCTCGGGTGGCCGAGGCGTTCGGCGAGCTCGACGGCGCGCGCCTGCAGATGCGCCGCGATCTCGACGACATGATGGCCCTCGCCCGGGACGGCAAGGAGATCCCGATCGAGGTTCGCGCCCGGGGTCGCCTTGACCAGGTGCGAGCGACACAGCTCGCCGCGTCGGCCGTCGATCGCGTCTTCCAGAACTCGGGCGGCCGCGTGCTGCACGAGCTGAACCCCATCCAGCGTGCCTGGCGCGACATCCACGCCGGGTCGCAGCACAACAGCAATGTTCCCGAACCGATGCTGATGGCCTTCGGGGCACTTCAGTTCGGCCTGTCGATCGCGGAGTCGGGTATCTGACCATGGCAGCTGAGTTGAGCTTCGACGAGACAAGCAGGACGACGACCTTTCAGGGCCTGGACCTGCATTACCACGACGCGGGCGCCGGCGACGACGTGCTGATCCTGCTGCACGGCGCCGGCCCCGGCGTGTCGGGGTGGAGCAACTTCAGCGGCAACCTCGCGCACTATGCCGAGCAGTTCCGCACGATCATCGTCGACATGCCCGGCTTCGGGAAGTCGGCACACCCCGCGGAATACGACCGGAGCTACCTGCAGTACGCGGCGGATGCCGTCATGTCCCTCATGGACGAACTCGGGATCACCACGGCGCACCTGCTCGGCAACTCGCTGGGAGCATCGGTCGCTGTTCGATTCGTGCTCGCCCATCCGGATCGCGCGAGGCGGCTCGTCTTGATGGGACCGGGCTCCGCACTCTCGATCGGGTTGTTCGCCCCTCGGCCGAGCGAGGGGATCCGCCGCCTGATGGAGTTCCAGACCGCGCCGGAGAAGACCAAGGAGAAGATGGAGGCGTTCCTGCGCTCCATGGTCTTCGATCAGTCGCTGATCAACGACGAGCTCATCGAGCAGCGGTTCGGGACAGCCACCGATCCCGCGACGGCCGGCGGACTCAAGGCGATGCAGGTCGCGAACCAGAAGTTCCCGACCGAGGGTGAGCTGTGGCGAGAGGCCGGGGAGATCAAGCACGACGTGCTGATCACCTGGGGCCGCGAGGACCGCGTCCAGCCACTCGACGGCGCCTTTGTGGGATTCCGGCTGCTCGAGAACGCGCGGCTGCACGTGTTCCCGAAGTGCGGGCACTGGGCGATGATCGAGCAGCGCGACGAGTTCCAGCGGCTCACCACCGACTTCTTCCTGCATTACGCATAGCACTCTCATCCGGCTCCGGCACGCGCAGAACTTCGTGTCGGCGGAGTTCGTCGACCTCTCAGAAAGGCTGTTCCCGTGGAGATCCACAGTCTGGGTCAGGTCCGTCTCGGATCGACCGTCGTGGGCGAATGGCGCACCTTCGCTTCGGAGGTCCTCGGCATGCAGGTGAGCGACGGCCCCGACGGCGGCCTGCTCCTTCGCATGGACGACCGCCCCTACCGCATTGCCATCGTGCCCAGCTCGACCGACCGCGTACTGGCCTCGGCCTTCGAGGTGCGCGATCGCCAGGCCCTGAACGGCGCCGTCCGCGAGCTCGAGGCCGCCGGAGTGCCGGTGAAGGAGGGTTCCGCGGACGAGGCCGCCGCCCGCCAGGTCGAGGCGTTCGTCGGGTTCGATGATCCCAACGGCAATCCGCTGGAGATCTTCTACAGCCAGGCGGTCGATGGGCTGCAGGCACAGCTGCCCCACGGCGGCGGCTTCGTCACCGGCGCGCTCGGTTGTGGCCACGTCGTACTGCCGAGCGCTGACCTGGACGCCGCCTTCGATTTCTATACCACCGTGATGGGCTTCCGGCACCGCGACTCGATGGCGATCCAACTACCCGACGGCAATCGGCTTCGGTTGCGGTTCATCGGCTGCAATCCGCGCCATCACACCATCGCGCTCACCGCGAGCCAGTCGCCGCAAGGCCTGCGGCACCTGATGATCGAGGCCGACTCGATCAAGACCTTCGGCCGCACCTACGCGCGCGCCCGTGAGGCCGGCGTGCTCAAGACGGAGCTGGGCCAGCACTCCAACGACGAGGTGCTGTCGTTCTACCTGTTCTGCCCCGGCGGGTACGAGATCGAGTTCGGGGTGCACGGCCGCCAGGTCGATGACGCATCGTGGCTGACGCGCGACCTCACCCAGCTCAGCTACTGGGGATACTGGCCGGCGGCTGCGACGCCTGGACAGGCAGGCGCGAAGTGAGCGCTCCCGCACATCTCAACGGTGCCATCGCGAAGCTGTTGGCCGGAGAACCTGTCTTCGCGTCGTTCTCGCCCGCTGACCCGGGCAACGCCCAGGCGTTCGCGGGCGGACCCTACGACGCAGTGGTGTTCGAGATGGAGCACAACCCGTTCTCGACGCGCGAGCTGCGCGACAGCCTGCAGTACCTTCTCGACCGCGCACAGATCTTGCAGCGCGGCAACGCGTCGCCGGCGGTTACGCCGTTCGTCCGAGTGCCTGCCAACGGCTCGGAGATGAACCAGTGGCTGGCCAAGCAGGTTCTCGACTCCGGCGTCTACGGAGTCATCTTCCCGCACGTCAGCACGGTGGACGAGGCGCGCAACGCGGTGGGCGCCTGTCGCTACCCCCGACCGGAATCGGCCGAGCGGTATGACCCGCCGGGCCTGCGCGGCGACGGCCCGTTCGGCGCTGCGCGATATTGGGGCATCGACGTCGCGGACTACTACCGCCGGGCCGACACCTGGCCACTCGCGCCGGACGGCGACGTCCTCGCCATCATCATGTGCGAAGAGGTCAAGGCGATCCGCAACCTGCCGAAGATGCTCGAGCAGGTGCCCGGCATTGGGCTCGTCCTTATCGGCGAGGGCGACCTGTCGCAGGACCTCGGCCATCCTCGCGAGTACGACAACCCCGAGGTCGAGGCCGCGATCGCGGACGTCGTCGCGATCTGCGCCGACGCAGGAGTGCCGGCTGGCATCCCGCACGTGACCCCCGGCAACGTCACCAAGCGACTCGAGCAGGGCTTCCGCTGGCTGATGCCCAACCCGACGCGGAGCAACCAGGCAGTCGAGATCGGCCAGAAGTGGCTGGCTGGTCGGGACGCAAGGGCGGCAACGTGATCATCGACGTACACGGACACTTCACCCAGGTGCCGCCCGAACTCGACGCGTACCGGGGCCGGCAGATCATGCAGCTGTCGCGCCCGCGCGGCCGGGGCGACGCGGGGATATCCGACGACAACCTGCGCGAGCACCTGCAGCCGCACGTCACGCAGACGCGGGAGCGCGGTGTCGACAGGATCATCTGGGGTCCGCGCGCTGCCTTCATGGGCCACGAGTTCGGACCGGAGTGGATCAGCCGGTTCTGGACCGAGATCAACAACGACCTCATCGCGCGCACCGTCGAGATGTACCCCGACCTCTTCCTGCCCGCCTTCCAGCTGCCGCAGAGCCCGGGCGTCGCACCGGCCGGCTGCATTCCCGAGGTCGAGCGGTGCGTCGCGATGGGGTTCGTCAGCTGCCAGATCAACCCGGATCCGTCCGGAGGTGCGGCGCCGTTGAGCCCGTCCTTGGGCGACAAGTCGTGGTACCCGCTCTACGAGAAGCTGTGTGAGTACGACATTGTCGGGTTGATCCATGCGGCGAACACGCTTAACCCCCACCTGCACATGAACGGGGCCCACTACGTCAACACCGACGTGGCCGCCGTCATCGAGCTCACCACTTCGACCGTGTTCAAGGACTTCCCCGACCTGAAGATCGTCATCCCGCACGGTGGGGGCGGCATCCCCTTCCACTGGAACCGCATGCGGGCGATCCACACCGAGTCCAGGCTCGAGCCGTTCGAGGACGTCGTGCGCAACCTCTATTTCGACCTGTCGACCTACGACCCCGAGTCGATCGAGCTGACCATCAAGAAGATGGGCGCGGACAACGTCGTCTACGCGAGCGAGATGTGGGGAAGCGCCAAGTCGGTCGACCCGTTGACCGGCCGCAAGTTCGACGACAACCTGCACATGGTCACCGACATCGACTGGCTCACCGACGACGATCGCTACAAGATCCTCGAAGGCAACGCGCGCAAGCTCTACTCGCGCGCGAAGTTCTAGGCGACGGGTAACACCGGTGATGGTCCTGCAATCGCCGTCCGGCGCGTCGAGCGAGAACGAGACGTCGGATCCGAACGTGTTCCGGCGCATGCTCGGCCACTTCTGTACCGGGATCGTGATCGTCACCGCGCTCGACGACGGGGAGCCGGTAGGGATGACCTGCCAGTCGTTCTCGTCGTTGTCGCTCGATCCGCCACTGGTGATGTTCTGTCCCGCGCGCACGTCCACGACGTGGCCCCGAATCCGTCGTGCTGGCCAGTTCGCGGTGAACATCCTGTCCGTCAACCAGGAGGCGACCGGCCGTACCTTCGCGATCTCGGGGGCAAACAAGTTCTCCGACGTCCACTGGCAGCCCGGTGTCACCGGCGCGCCGCTGCTGGACGGGTCGCTTGCATACATCGAATGCCGGCTCGAGTCAGTGGCGTCAGGCGGCGACCACGACATCGTGATCGGAGCGCCGGTCGCGATGGCAGAGCAACCGCACCTCGATCCGTTGCTGTTCTTCCGCAGCACGTTCGGCCGATTCGCCTCCTGACCAACTGCGCCGAGCACGGCGCCGACTCCGATCAAAGAAGGGAACGTGGCGGGTATGACTGGAAAGCGCCGTTCGCCGGACAAGTGGGACCTCGAGACAGACGTCGTGGTGGTGGGGGCCGGCTTCGCCGGACTGGTCGCCGCAGCGATCGCACGTGGACGCGGAGCAGAGGTCATGGTGCTCGAGGCCGACGACGAGATCGGCGGCATCATGCGGATCTCCTCGGGCGAGTACTGGATACCCAACAACGCGTGCATGCGCGAGGCGGGTATCGAGGACCCGAAGCTCGACTGCCTCAAGCTGATGGCGCGACTGTCCTACCCCACCCACTACGACCCGACGTCGCCCACGCTCGGGCTGACGCCGCATGTGTACGGCCTGTTCGAGACCTACTACGACACCGCCTCGCCGGCAACCGAGGAGCTCGACCGGATCGGAGCCATGGGTTCGGTGTTCAGCGACGGCGTCACACCTGATGCCGACTTCAACCCGCAGGGCCACATCGAGTACCACAGCGAACTGCCGGAGAACAAGATCGAGTACGGCCGTGCGCTCATGGCGAAGACCGGCGGGATCCATGGCCCGGGTCAGGGGCAGGCCACTGTCGACCTGCTCGTTGCGCACGCCGATCGGGTAGGCATCGAGATCCGGGTGCGGCACAGCGTGGCGGACGCGTACCTCAACACCGATGGCGCCGTGTGCGGTGTCCGCGCCGTGACCCCGGACGGCGGTGTCGACGTGCGTGCCCGCAAGGGGGTGATCTTCGCGAGCGGTGGCTTCTTCCACAACGAGGAGATGCGGACCCAATTGCTGCGCAGCACGGTTTGGGGAGTCACGGCGCCACATACGAACACCGGTGCGTTTCTCAGGATCGCTCAGAGTGTCGGTGCGATGACCGAAAACACCGACAGCCTGTGGTGGGGTCAGATGGGCATCGAGGAGGTCCTGGACAGCCACCGGTCGGACAACATGGCGTTCTGGCTCTACGGAGACAGCATGGTGCTGGTGAATCGCCACGGTGTCCGGGTGGTGAACGAGAAGGCGCACTACAACGAGCGCGGCCGGATTCACACGGTGTACGACGCCACGACGAAGCAGTACGAGAACAACGTCCTCATCCAGGTGTACGACGACGCCGTTGCCAACAATCCGGAGATGGGCGTCAAGTACCCGGTGCCGTATCCGGGTCAGTCGAGCGAGCACGTGCTGTCGGGCGGCACCGTCGAAGAACTCGCTGCCGCCATAGACGAGCGGCTGGCCAAGCTGACGACGCGCACCGGCGGGGTGCGGCTCGCTGCGGACTTTGCCGAGCACCTCGCCGCGACTATTGGGCGGTTCAACACGTTCGCCGAAAGTGGGCACGACGAGGACTTCGGCCGGGGCGAGGCGCCGGGAGAGCGCGGATACAGCGTCCTGGGCCTCACCCGGGGCGTGAACCGCACTATGTACCCGTTCGCCGATTCGGGGCCCTACTACGCGGTGCTCCTCGGTGCGGCGGGTTTCGACACCAACGGCGGTCCGTCGATCAACGAGAAGGCCCAGGTGATCGACTGGGAGCACGAGCCGATCCCCGGGCTGTACGGCGCCGGCAACGCCATCGGCTCGCCGACCCACGGCGCGTACTGGTCAGGCGGGGCAACGCTGGGCAACGCGCTCGTCTGGGGATATCACGCAGGCGTCAACGCGGCTGCAGAGCCGGTCAAGGAAGCCTGAATGACCAGCGCCGAGCGTTTCAAGGGGAAGGTCGCCCTCGTCACGGGCGCCGCGCGTGGTCAGGGGGCGGCCGAGGCTCGCCGGCTCGCCTCCGAAGGAGCGGTGGTGATCGGGTGCGACGTCCACGACGCTGCCGACGTCGACTCCGGCGTGACCTATCGCAGGTTGGACGTCACGTCGCGCGCCGACTGGGCCGCCGCCCGCGCGCAGATCGAGTCCGATCACGGGCGCCTGGACGTGCTGGTCAACAACGCCGGCATCGGAATGATGGAGACGATCGCCAGCGTCACCCCTGAGGATTGGTCCTCGATCCTGGCGGTGAACCTCGAAGGTGCTCTGATCGGCATGCAGACGTGCGCGCCGCTCATGCGGGACTCGGGCGGCGGCTCGATAGTCAACACTGTGTCGGCTGCCGCGTTCTACGGCTTCGCCCTGCCTGCGTACAACGCCAGTAAGTGGGCGTTGCGCGGCCTGACGAAGACCGCAGCACTCGAATTCGTGACGTGGGGCGTGCGTGTGAACGCCGTGCACCCCGGGCTCGTCATGTCGCCGATGGCCGAGGGCTCCGACGAGATGACGGAGAAGATCCGGCTTGCGACGCCCATGCGGCGGGGCGCCACGCTCGACGAGATCGCGGCCATGGTCGCCTTCCTGGCCAGCGACGAAGCCTCGTTCGTGACCGGCGCCGACTTCGTCATCGATGGCGGCCTGCTCGCTGCCGGCGCGATGGGCGAAGTGTCGTACGACTTCGGTCCGTGACCGCGCGCCCGCGCGGTCCGTCTGACAAAGGAGAAGCTGATGGTTGCCAAGATCAACAACGATGCGATCGAGGTCGGCATCGTGGTACGCGATGCCGAGAGAATGCTCGCCTTCTACCGCGACACTCTCGGCCTGGCGTACCTCGGGGACCTGGAGTTTCCCGGCACGCACATGTGGCGGTTCCAGGCCGGTGGATCCGTGGTGAAGCTGCTCGCGCAGGACCCGCCCGCGGCGCCGGCAGGTGACCCGACCGCAGGCTTCAGCTACCTCAGCCTCTTCGTGTCGAATGTCGATGAGCTGGTCGACGAGGTAGCCGCAGCGGGCGGCTCGGTAGCGATCCCGGTGACCGAATTCAGGCCCGGTGCGCGCTTCGCGATGGCCGAGGACCCTGAAGGCAACCGCCTCGAGTTCCTCGACGTCGCTGGGCTGTCCCTATGACGTCAATGCAGGCGAGTGCGACCGACGTCGATGAGCTGCTGCGACGTGTGCGCCGACTCGAGGCCGAGCGCGATATCCAGAAGCTGATGGTCCGCTACGCCGAGTCGCTCGACTATGGCGCAAACGAGGAGTGGGCAGCGTGTTTTGCCGCGGCGGGCAAGTTCGACGTCCGAATGCGCAACGCCCCGATGTTCGCGCATACCGGGACAACGGCGCTGTCTGAATTCGCAGCACAACACACGCACGCGCCTGACGTTTATCACAAGCACTTTCTGTCGATCCCGACAGTGCACTTTATCGATGACACGACGGCAACTGCGCGTACCTATTTCACAATGCTGCATGAACGTCCTACCGGCCCGATCGTGCTCGTTATCGGGCGATATCTGGACGAGCTCATCCTCACCGAATCGGGATGGGTTTTTCAAGAGCGCATCGTAGATATGGAAGCCTTGCCACCACCCCAATCCTGACTTGAGAATCGGCCCTTGTGCCGGCTCGGCATGGTGCCGAACCGAAGTTCAGTGTGGCGTACTCCGCTCCAAATTGCTACGCCTACGTAGCCGTAGCGGGCATGCGCCGCAGCGGTGGGCGAGGCGGGCGACGCTGGCCGGCGAGCGTACGCGACGCGCCCAGCGCCGCCGTGATCACTGCCGGGGCGAGGCGGTCGAGGCGATTGCGGCTGACTCGCCCGGTTACCGACATGGCCGCGACGACCGTGCGATCCGGCCCGTATATCGGCGCCGCGATACAGCAAACGCCGACGCTTGACTCTTCGCGGTCGAAGGAAACGCTCGTCTCGGCGATGGTGTTGAGCTCGCGCCGGAGCTGCGTCGGCGACGTGATCGTGGCCTGGGTCCGTTTGACGAGTCCCCTGCTCAGCACGTCCTCCAGCACACTTTCCGGCGAGAAGGCGAGCAGCGACTTGCCGATGCCCGTGCAGTACAACGGCATGCTGCCGCCGACGTGCGTCAGGTCGGTGATCCGGTCGTGGCCGCCGATCTTCTCGATGTAGAGGACCTCGTGGCCCTTGCGGACACCAAGGTGCAGGGTGATGTGCGTTGCCTCGTACAGGTCTTCCATATAAGGAAGCGCTGCTTCGCGCAGTTCATGGCGCACCGAACTCAGGCCGGCCAGCTCGAACATCCGGGTGCCGAGTGAATAGCGTCCCTCGTCATAGGTCAGCCAGCCCAGTGCTGTCATCTGCTGTGCCGTCCGGTGCACGGTTGATTTCGGCAGTCCGGTGCGCATCACGATGCTCGACAGGGTCAGGTACCGATGCTGTGGTCCAAACGCATCTAGGAGAAGGTTCGCTCGTTGCAGGACTGATTCGTGGGAATGATCCCGCTGGGCGGCACGCATGACCGGAGCGTAACGCAAAAAACCTGAGAATCAATAAGCGTTTGCGGAGTGACAACGTGAATTCAGGTGCGGGCGAAATGCCCGGATCCTCAGGTGATAGCGGAGGTTTTCGTGTCCTCGTTGACGGTTGCGATCGTCGGATCGGGCAACATCGGCACGGACTTGATGTTCAAGATCATGCGATCCGATGTACTGGAACTGCGTTGGATGGTGGGTGTCGATCCCGACAGCGACGGTCTCAAGCGGGCAGCCGACCTCGGTATCGAAGCGTCAGCGGAGGGCGTGCCGTGGCTGCTCTCGCGCGACGCACTGCCGGACCTCGTCTTCGAGGCGACCTCTGCCTATGCGCACCGGGCGCACGCGCCCAGGTACGCCAAGAACGGAGTGCGAGTCGTCGACCTGACGCCGGCCGCGATCGGGCCTTACGTCGTGCCGACGGTGAATCTTGAGGAGCACATCGGCCTGCCCAACGTCAACATGGTCACGTGTGGAGGACAGGCGACGATCCCGATGGTGCGGGCGGTCTCGCGTGTCACCGATGTCGAGTACGCGGAGATCGTCGCATCGGTCGCCTCACTGGCCGCAGGACCTGGAACTCGGGCGAACATCGATGAGTTCACGCGCACAACGGCGGGCGCCGTCGCGAAAGTCGGCGGTGCCCGACGTGGCAAAGCGATCATCGTGCTGAACCCGGCCAATCCCCCGGTGATCATGCGTGACACGATCTTCGCCGCCATCACCGACGACGCCGACCGGGACGCGATCGTCGAGTCCGTACGTGCCATGGAGGCCGACGTGCAGACCTACGTGCCCGGGTATCGACTCACCGCCGACCCGCAATTCGACCACGGACGCGTGGCGATCTTCGTCGAGGTGGAGGGCGCCGGCGACTACTTCCCGACGTACGCCGGAAATCTCGACATCATGACTGCTGCCGCGACGAAGGTGGGCGAGATGATCGCCCGACACTCGACCCTCGCGGCTCCCTGACGTCCGCGCAGCCGCCCCGGCGCCCGCGCCCCTTCAACTCGTTCAA
>JAOPWD010000142.1 GCA_025965875.1 Pseudonocardiales bacterium | reverse complement strand
GCGGTCGTGCAGACAGAGCGCGCGATGCGGTTCGCCGCTCTGCCGTTCTCCGACCACCCCGACTACCGCGCGGAATGGGCACTCTGATCCCGTGTCCCAAATCGCGGACTCGGGGCCAGTCATCGCGACAAGGCGCGTCGAGCGTCTTCCCCAGGACGGGATCCGAGCGAGCACAGATCGCTGTTAGCCCTCATAGCGAAGCGCTCCTAGTCGGCGACCGCGCCATGTCCGTCATTTCAATCCGTGGGCCGAGCCGCTCAGAGGATGGCCCCGCGCGGCGCCGCCTCAATGGCGGCCACGCCGCGCCCATAGAAGACGACGAGCCGATCACCGTGTCGACTGCGTAGCACGCCCGAGTCTTCGGCAAGTGTCTTGATCGCCTGCTCGAGGGCGTCATCTGCCTCGACTGCGTCGGGCGCCTCGTAGGTGACATCGAGGTGATCGCCGCCGGTCAGCCGGACGCGCAACACGATCTCTGCCATGGTCACGCTCCCTATGCGCGTCAGTGTCCACCCTCTTCGGGTACAACTGTCGCTTCTGTCCGTCGCAACGCGCCAAGAACGGCGAAAGAGCCCGTCACGCCGCCGACCAGGAGGAATTGCCGTGTCATTGAGAACGCCCGCCCCGCGTCGGTGCGCAGGAGCGGACGCCTCGCAGCCGGTGAGCGCCGGCTTACCCTCGTGCGCGGTGCGCCCAGCGGGCCATGCCCAACGCTACGCCGTTTCTAGTTCGTTAGACCCCGCGGGACGCACATTGTCTCGTCTGCGCGGCTCTTCCACTGTCCCCACTCGGCGACGGTGCGCTGACAGCACGCGGTGCGGACACCCCGACAGTCGACGTCGCACCGGAAGCCCATTGACTATCGATGTGGATCCGAGTAGTCCGGTGCATGCACATTCTCCTGCCCGGATCGGCGACGGTGGCCGGCGCGGGCGGACGCGATCATGGGGAGTCGATGCTTGTGGGGAGTCCTGTGATCGCGTGCCGCCGGGCGGCCGAACGTCTCCTATGGTGGCTGATCGGGGGCTACCTGCTCGTCGCGTTAATCGCCATACTGGTTGCGCTACTGAGGTTTCTGCGCGCCTGCCTCGGGCAGCGGCCCCGACCCCCGGGCCCGGCCACGGCGGGAGTGATTCCTCAGTTCGCGTTCCGGGAGGCAGATCCGCTGATCTACAGCCAGGTGTGGCTGCAGAAACAAGGCCTGGCGGTGACCTGGCAGAATCCGGATATCCATCTGGAACTGGACTCGGCCCCTGGCCTGGCCGTAGATACCTCGGCGTTGTCGCCGGACACGGTGTACCGAGTGTTCGCGCGGATCTGGAACGGCTCGACCGACGGAGCCGCGGCCGACGTCGAGGTCCGGCTCTCCTACCTCGACTTCGGGATCGGTGGCGTGTCCGTCCCGATCGACTTCGACAAGGTCGACGTGCCGGTCAAGGGAGCGGCCGGGTCCCCGGCGGTGGCCCGGGTCGACTGGCGCACACCGCCCCTACCTGGGCACTACTGCCTACAGGCGCTCATTGTGTGGCCCTACGACTCGAACCCGGACAACAACCTCGGTCAGCACAACGTCGACGTGAAGCCGCTCAACAGCCCTACGGCACGATTCACCGTTCCGGTCCGCAACACCGTGCGCCGCGCGGCCACCATCGCGCTGACTGTCGACGGGTACGAACTGCCCGCGCGCGCGGTATGCCCGCCCGAGACACCGGATGCGCAGGAACGGGCCCGACGCGCCCGGGCCGAGCACGATCCGCAGGCCCATCCGGTGCCCGGCGGTTGGCAGGTGAGCTTCGAGGGCGCCGACGACGGTCGGCAGGTTCGGCTGAGGGCAGGTGAGACGCGCGACGTGCACATCACGGTGACGGCTCCGGACGGATTCGTCGGTCGTCAGGCGATCAACGTGAACGGATTCGACGGTGCCCACCTGATCGGTGGGGTCACCCTGATCGCCGAGGGAGCCGCCTGATGACCGGTCCGACCGGTGACGTGGTAATCGGCGCGGGGCGTTACACGCACTGCGTCGACAAGAGCGCGTACTACAACCTGAAGTCGTTCGGTCTGGGTGCCGGCCTCGCCAGCCTCGGCAAGGATGCCTGCGACTACCTGCTCGGCCGCAAACTCGTGTGTCTCGGTGGTGTGCGCTGCGCGATCGGGACGATCGTGTTCATCGAGCCGGTCGGATTCGACAAACCCTTTCCCGACGACATCGACAACGATTTCTGCGTGAATCTGCTGCTGTTCCCGCACGAGGTCGAGCAGTTCGGCCCCGGCACCGGTGCCACCGACAAGCTGACCAACTGGCACGAGGTCACCTCCGATGGCGTACAGGGGACGCTCATTCTGCACGACCCGAAGGACATGCCGACACCCAAGGAACCGGCGGCCGACCCGACGCCGTATTCCGTCACCTACCTCTTCGGCGCTGGACCGCCAACGCCCTACGAGCCCAAGGACGATGGCGCCGAGCGACTGCTCGAGGAGGTGAAACAGGATGCGTCGGGCATCAAGCGGATCGACATCCCGGTACTGCACTGCGAATTCGAGGGCTCGCGAATCTTCTTGGTGTGTTCGGCCATCGCACCATTCCTCGACTTGGCGACGGGCGGCCCGGGTGCGGGTGCGTGTCGGGCCGCGATCGGGTGGATCCCATTCCTGGGCGATGCCATCTGCACCGTGATCGAGACCGCGGTGGCGATCGCCCTGGCACCGCTGATGCTGGCCGCCGCGGCCGCCGCCTGGGCTGAGGCCGCCATCGTCGACGACCTGTTCGTGACCGGGCCGGTCTCGCGCCGGGTCGAACTGGGTGAGTCGGTGATCGTCACCGGGGTCTGGACGTGGGATGGCGGACATAGCGGCTGGAACGAGTTCCACGCCACCCACACCCTGCAGAAGGTCGTGCTGCCGACCCGTACCACCGCCGGGTTCCCGGCCGATGAAGCCCGCAGTTTCGTCGAGCGTTGGTGCGGCCTGGTGTCTCAGGTTCCGCCGCCGACCGATCAGAACGGCCAACCGCTGACCGCGATGACACCCGAGCAGCAGGACACCCACGACCGACAGGCACGTCCGGAGAACCAGTGGACGTTGCACCCGGACGTCGACGGCTGCCGGCCGCGCGATGACGATCCCGCCCAGCCACACGACATGGAGCCGATCCGATGAACGGTAAGCGTCTGCGGGAATGCCCGCCCTGCATGCTCACCCTGGCTGGACTCGTTTTGCTCTGGTCATTGTCCGTCTGGGTCGTGGTCGGGCGCTGGCGCGACCGGCGACCGCACTGAGACCGACCAGCAGCCAACGCATCTACTAGGGGAGTAACACTATGGCGCGGCGGGAGAACCTGGCACGGCGCTTCTGGGTGGAGACGGCTCTGGCCACCGTCAGCTCGATCATGGCAGTTGTCACGCTGATCAGCCGGGAGTGGATCGAGGTCGTGTTCGGGGTCGATCCCGATCACGGCAACGGGGTGCTCGAATGGGCACTGGTCGTGGGTCTGGGCCTGGCTGCCGCCACGCTGGGCCTGATGGCCCGGGTGGAGTGGCGCCGGCCGCATCCGGCGTGAGCCGCCTGGCGCATCCGGCACCGTTGTCGATTCCCTGCCAGCGGCAGCGGGCCCACGACGCTTGCCGGACCCTGGTCGGTGCGCAGACGCGTGACGAGGTTGAGCCGGTCGAGCGACCTATAGCGACGTCTAGTTGATGAACGTCAAGACAATCGGTCACAGCGCCTGGGCTTCCGCCTCGATATGGCGGAGGTCGGCGTTGTCGAGGATGAGTTCGGCGGTGCGTCGTGCGGTGCGGGCGGCCTCGGGAGCCCTATCCATCTGTGCGGTGGCCACCGCGCCGTCGTAGAGCAGGACCAGGGTCTCGGCCAGTTGCTTTGGATCGCCGGCGTCGACGTCGGATGCGAGGTCGAGGAACAGGTTGTGTACCCAGGCGCGGAAGGTCGTCGCGGCTTGGGCTTCGACGCTGTCTGGTGCGGCTTCGGCGGTGGCGTTCATGAAGGCGCAGCCGCGGTAGTCGGGCTGGGCGAACAGGGTGCCGAGGACGTCGTAGACGGCCAGGATCCGCGCGCGTGGGTCAGTGTGAGCCTCGATGCCGGCGGTGACCCGCTCTGCCCACTTGCCGTGGCGATGGATGAGGTATTCGTGGACGAGCTCGTCCTTGCCGGTGAAGGAGTAGTACAGCGAACCTTTCGCGACCCCGGCGTGGGCGATGACCCGGTCGATGCCGACGGTGTGGATGCCCTCGCTGTAGAACAGGTCGTCCGCCGCCTGAAGGAGGCGCTGTTTGGCCGTCCTGCGGCGCTGCTCGGGCTTGGTCACTTCGCCAGGGTAACCGACGGATCTGTCTAAATAAAGTGACCCACGCCTCGTTGCCTATTTAGACAGGCCGGTCTAACGTCGTCTGCAGTAGTTAGACGATCTGGTC
>JAOPWD010000127.1 GCA_025965875.1 Pseudonocardiales bacterium | reverse complement strand
GCCAGACGGTTGTGCTTCGCTTGAACACGCACGATGACGGCTACGCCGGCGATCCGACGTACGCGTTGTACGACGACGTCGCGATCTCGACGTATGTGCCGGTCGCAAACGCCGTCCAGAACCCCGGGTTCGAGACCGGGAGCCTGAGCTCGTGGAGCACGAGCGGCGCGTACCTGCCGGTCATCTCGACGACAACTCCGCACGCGGGCAGCTACGACGCGCGCGTCGGCTCGACCTCGGCGGTGAACGGCAACAGCACGTTGACGCAGACGATCACGGTTCCGACCGGGTCGCCGACGTTGACGTTCTGGTACCAGCCGCATTGCCCGGACACGATCACCTACGACCAGATCCAGATGCAGGTGCGCAGCACCGCGGGCGCGACGCTCGCGACGGTGCTGAACGTCTGCTCGAACTCGGGAGCCTGGACGCAGGCGACGCTGAACATGAGCACGTACGCCGGCCAGACTGTCGTCCTGTGGTTCAACGACCACGACGACGGCTACGCGGGCGACCCGACCTACTTCCTTCTCGACGATGTGTCGGTGAAGTAGGCGAATGGTGCGCGCCGGTGGCTCTTTCGCGGAGGCGGAGGAGCCACCGGCGTCGCCTCGCGTGTATTGGCGAAGCCCGTCAGGCGTAAGCACGCTCGCCCAGCCGAGGTTACGGCTACTCGTACGGAATCGGTCGCAAGGCGCGAAGGACTCTCCCCGAGCTGTCCAGGAACTCAAGGTGCACTTGGCCCCCGCCGACCCTGACCCGCCTCTTGGCTCCTTCGTCTGGCCAGGGCGCTCCGGTCGCATAGCTCATCTGGTGCTGGAGCCCATCAAGTTCCGCCTCGAAGAACATCTGAACGAGCAGCCGACGGGGGAGCGGCAACGAAGGGAATCCGGCCGTAGAGCTGCTGTGCCCCGCGAAGCGACCGCTGCCGCGAGTGCGAAGGGTCTTAGGCGATGGTCGCTCGACCTTGATCTCCGGCGGAAGCTCCTCTTCCAGTCGCTCCGCCCACGCTCCGACGAAGAACTCTTTCTCACGCTCGGTCATACGCGAGTCGTTTCCGCTCTGGCGTCATTCCAGAACACTGGACCAGGCGACCCAACCGGTGTCTGACACCGGGGATCGCAGGCATCAGGCTTACCGGCAACTCGGTGTCAGACACCTTTGCGGCCCGACGCTGCGCTGAGTCGTCAGGGTGTACTCGGGAACACTTGCGCAGGCCACGTCCTGCGCGCGAAGGCCTCTTGATTCCGGCAGCGAATGCCGATGTGGGGGATATGAGGTGTGAATCGATGAGTTGGCCGCTCGTGCTGATCGGTGTCCTCGCAGCCGCTGGTTGCTCAGGGCACGCGACGTCCTCGGCGAGTCGCGACAGTCTTTCGCGCGACACGTCCTCGTCGCAGAGCAACTACCAGCACTTTCGGCTCGCGCCTCCGGGTCAGAGCGCCGCAGTAATGACGGCTTGTCTCCATCGGGGTGGGGTTCAGGTTGATCCAGTCCCCGCGGCTCTCGTGGGACGGATGTCAATCGTCACCGTTTCAATGGGAACTCACGGGGGTTCGCAAATCAGCTTCTTTGCGACGCCCAACGTCGCGAAGCGGTTCGTGACTGCTTCGGGCTCCTTCCCGGTTCACCGCGTCGGGGCGGTCACTTTCGATCTCACCGGTATCCCGCGCGTGGACCGCGTGATCGGTCGATGTGCGGCTAACTTGAGCGGCCGCCTGTCGTAGATCGTTCAAGGCGTTGCGATCTTGATTGCCGCCGTTCTAGTCACGGTGGCTGGCGGCGGTGCCGTCGTGCATGCGGAGCGGCGGAGCAGGTGGTTCGCCTACGTGGTCGGTTGTTGTCCTGGTGGCAGACCTTTCCGTTTGCCAATGGGCGCGTGGGCCTGGAACCGTTTGATCGCGACACGTGGGCCGAGCAACTCGGAACAACGGTGAGCTTGTCGCGGGCATCGCAGCCGTTGTCCTTGGCGGTCTCACGTCTGGGCGATGGTGTCGGGAAGTGTGAACGTGCAGTAAGCGACACCACAAACTCAGGGTGCATTCGCGAACACTGGCCCAGCCGACGCCTATCGCTGTCTAGGTTCACGATCCGCGCCTGGCCGCGCTAGACGTGCTCCCACAGCAGCGGGAACCCGTCCGTAGATGAACAGGGTGAGGATGACCATGAAGATGGCCCCGTCGAACTGGCCTGCTGCAAAGAGGATGACGGTCACGGCGACCATCAGAAAGAACACGGCAGCGCCGAACGGCGAGCGGAAGCCCGCGACGACTGACACCCACCACACTTCACGCGCGGTGTTCCACTCCCTCGGCCCTTGTGTCACGCGTCCTCTTGCCCGCTCAGGGTGCATTGCCGAACACTGGCCCAGTCCAGGTTCCCGTGCCCAGATGTCTCAGTCTGCGACGAAGCGAATCAACCTCGGCCCATCCGAGCACCGCCCTACGGTCGGGTTGTCATGCCAAATACACCGGAACCCATGAACGGAACGCTTTTGAAAATAGGCGCGCACCACCGATCGTGCAACCGCGCAACCAACGTTCCGGATTTCAATTATCTGCGCATGTCCACCCGGATCCGTCGGGTCCTTGGAGATCGTCCCGGGGCATCCGGTCGTGGCATTGGTTGAGATTGCGCCATCACGAACCGCGGATCCGCATCCGACGGCCAGAAGCGCCATGCTCGCAAGGATCCCGAGTGAACTCAGAAGGTTGGCTCGCAGCAGCATGGGATCAGAGCATGCCAAGTCCTCGCCCTGGCAGCGACGATGCGCCGCCTATGCGACATTGCGTTCTCTGGCGTCATTCCGGAACACTGGCCCAGCCCAGGAGCAGTTACCGGGGCGATGGTCATGGGCATCACGAACGGGTGAAGACCGCCGCTGCGATCACTGTGGCTACGACGCTGTTCACGGTATCGACCGCAATGATCGTGACAACGAGCGGGCGTATCGGCAGCCTGCGAATCGACGTGAGCACCCGTGCAGCAATCGTCGCGGCGCTCGGATCACCCGCCGCGGAAACGGTCGGCACATTCAGTGGCTCCCGCCGCTACCGGGCGCTTGGCTACACCTGCTCGACCACGCGGGCAACAGCTGCGTGGCCTCTGCGCAGCGGCGGGCCGTACTGCCAGACGATCTTCTTCCTGAGCCCGGGCGACGGCCGGCTGCGCGATTTCTACACGCACTCGTCCCGCTACCGGTTGGCGAGCGATGTTCGGATCGGGATGACGACCGAAATCGCAGAGCGACTTCTGCATCGCCTGGTGACCGTGGGCTGCGAGTCAAACGTCTACCTGGGGTCGCTGACCGTCGCCTTTTCCGGCGGTCACCGCGCCTCCGACGGTCACCTGGTCGGAGGACGCGTCTCGGCGTTCGTGCTCCACAGCGTTCATGGCCACGACCTCGGGATCTTCGACTGCCTTTAGC
>JAOPWD010000098.1 GCA_025965875.1 Pseudonocardiales bacterium | reverse complement strand
ACGAAGACGTCATCGAGGTACAGCGTTCCGCGGCCCACCGGCAGCTGTCCCATGTCGGTGAAGTCTCCGACGGTGACACCGTCCCGGTCGGCTTCGACCAGGAACGCGCTGACCCCAGCGGCTCGTGCGCTGCCCGGTGCTCGCGCGTAGATGAGAGTGGCGGCGGCGGCTTGCAGGTGACTGACCGAGTTCTTCACGCCGGTGACGCGCCAGCCACCCTCCACGGGCCGCGCTGTGGCCCGGAGCGAGCCCGCATCCGAGCCCGCTTCAGGCTCGGTGAGACCGAATGCGACCACGGCGGTGCCGTCGATCATCGCGGGCAGCCAGCGCTTCTGCACGAGCGGAGTTGCACCTCTCGCCAGTTGGGCGCCGGTCAGGCCGATCGTGACGGGAGCGGCGGCGAGGTTCACATCCGCCGCGCCGAGCTCTTCGCAGGCGATGCCGAGCATCACCGGATCCTCGGCGCCCGTTCCGCCGAACTCCTCGGAGAAGCCGATGCCCAATATCCCGAGCGATCCCAGTTCGGCGTGCAGGTCCATCGGATAGCTGCGAATGTTCGAGCGCTTGAGGTAGCCGGGCGCGACACGCTCGCGCGCGAAGCGCGCCACCGTCTGCCGGAACTGTTCCTGGTCGTCGGTGAAGTCGAAACTAAGGCCGGGCATCAGTTGCTCCTGTTGAGGATTTGACGCACCTCGGCGACGGCGTCGATCCCTGCCTCGGCGCTGTCGGCGAACGGAATGAAGTTGAGCGACGTGCACCCTGCGTCGATGTAGGGAGCGACGTAGTCGGCCACTTCAGCAGGTGTGCCATGCGGAATGTGGCGCTCGAAGCTGTCGAACGGCACCCGGTAGAAGCCCTCCATCACGGGCGCCACCCGATCGCGCGCCGCGTGCTCGTCCGCGCCGAATCCGCACCAGAACGTCATGCCGTGCCGCCAGTCGACGTCTCGACGGCCGCACTCCCGGCCGTGCGCGACAACTGCCTCGATCGCTTGCGCGCAGCGTCTGGCCGAGGTCCAGATCCCGAGCCAGCCGTCGCCGAGGCGACCAGCGCGGCGCAGCGCCGCCTCGGAGCGGCCGCCCACCACCACCGGAATCGGCTGCTCGAGTGCTGGCTGCAGTTCGGCCTGGTCGAGTGAGAAGAACTCGCCTTCATGGCTGATCGGCTTGCCGGTGAGGAGTTGCCGGACGAGGTCGAGCGCCTCGTCCATCCGACGGCCTCGGGTCTTCGGGTCGACTCCACACGCGGAGACCTCTCGACGGTCGTCTCCACCGATGCCGACGCCGAGCGAGAGCCGTCCGGGAGCCAATTGCGCCACGGTGAGCAGTTGCCTGGCCACCAACAGCGGATGGCGTAGGACCAGCAGGTACACGGCGAGGTACACCTCCAACTCGTCGTTGGCGGTCACGATCGAGGCGGCATCGGTCAGCCCGTCGCTCCCGAGCCCGCCTTGAAACATGATGTGATCGCCGATCATGACGTGATCCATGCCGACCTCGGTCATGTGATCGAGCAGCCGCCGCCGCTTGACGAGCAGCGCCGGCCCCACAGTCGCCGGAAGACCGTCCCAGAGGTTGGGCATCAGGTTGACGCCGAATCGGACATCGGCGGGGCGATTCATCGGCTCACCGTCGGCCGATCCACGTCACGACGCCCAAGGAACTCGTCCTTGCGGCGCACGATCTCGGGATCGCCCATCGTCGAATAGCTGTACAGGCACTCCAGACGCAGCTGATCGTCCAACGGCCTGCCAACGACGTCGAGGATCGTTTCCTTGGCGGACTCGACGGCAACCCGCGGGTTGCGCAGGATCTTCGCCGCCATGTCTTGCACAGTTGGCATCAGTGCCTCGCGCGGGACGACGCGATTGACCAGGTGACATTCTCTGGCCCGCTCCGCGGTGATCGGCTCGCCCATCAATTCGAGTTCCATCGCGATGCCGACGCCACATGTGTTCACGAGCCGCACGATGCCGCCGTCGCCGAAATGCATGCCGCGGCGCATGTGGAAGAAGCCGAACTGGATATCCGAGGCGGCCACCCGTATGTCGCAGGCCAGCGCCAGTTCGATGCCACCGCCGATCACCCAGCCGTTGAGCGCGGCGATAATCGGTTTGTTGGTGCGATGCAGGCCCCGGGTGATGCCGCCGGCGAAGCCACGGTCCAGCATGCTTCGGCCGAGGCCTGGCCCCCCGGCGAGCCAGCTGTCTACGTGCGTCGACAGGTCGGCGCCGGCGCAGAAGGCGTCGTCCCCGGCCCCGGTGAGGATGGCGAGACGGACCTCCTCGTCCGCGCGAAACCTCGTCCACGCGTCGAACAGCAGGTCGTCCGTCTCGGTGTCGATCGCGTTGCGCTTGTCGGGACGATTGAGCGTGATGTAGGCGATCTCGCCACGCTTCTCGTAGATCACCTTGGTCATGACGCACCGCCGGCGTACAGGGCATCGATCTCGGCTGCGTACTTGGTTTCGATGACACGTCGCCGCAGCTTCGAGGTCGGCGTGAGTTCGTCGCTGCCGGGCAGCCAGTCGTGATCGAGTACGCGGAACGTCTTGATCTGCTCGACCCGCGACAAGCGCTGATTGCCGAGTTCGACGGCGTCAGCGACCGCCTGGATCACCGCAGGGCGTTGCGACATCTCTGCGAACTCTCCCGGCTGCTGACCCAAGATGTGGAGCAGAGCGCAGATACCGTCACGATCAAGCGCGACCAGCGCGACGTTGTAAGGCCGACGGTCGCCGAAGGCCAGCACCTGCGAGATGAATGGCTGGCCACCCTTGATGGCCTGCTCGATGTTGGCGGGCGACATGTTCTTGCCGAAGCTATTGATGATCAGCTCCTTCTTGCGATCGACGATCCGTATATAGCCGTCGTCGCCCAGCTCGCCGATGTCTCCGGTGTGGAACCAGCCGTCTGGTTCGAGCAACTCGGCGGTGCGTGTCGGGTCGCGGTAGTAGCCCGACGTCACCGTAGGGCCGGCGATCAACACCTCACCGTCGTCCGCGAGGCGAAGCCGCGCACCGGGCAAAGGCGTTCCGGCGGTCCCGAGCCTGATCCGATCCGGCGGGCTGCAGGTGACGATGCTGACCTCGGACGAGCCGTAGAACTCGTTCACCGGAATGCCGAGAGCGGTCGCCTCCTCGAGCATCTCCAGTGAGCTTGGAGCGCCGGCCACCGCGACGAAGTGTGCTTGGTCGAGCCCGGTGAGCTCGGCGAACGGCCGCAGGGTCTCACGATTGGCGTAGTCGGCGGCCTCGTCCGGAAGGTGATCGCCGGCCTGCTGAGCGCGAACGTAGTCGACCCTGCTCCGCAATGCCGCGCGTGGTTGATCAGGCTGCGGTGATTCCTCGATTGCACGATGGACTCCGGCCAGCAACTTCTCGTAGATGCGCGGAACACCGAAGAACCGAGTGGGACGGACTGCCTGCAGCGCGGCGCCCAATTGCGCGAGGGTGGGCACGGACGTGACCTCGTAGCCGTACACGAACGCTGCGTAGTGTCCGAAGATCCGTTCCGCGACGTGCGCCATCGGCAGGTAGCACACGGCACGATCGAGCTCCGACGTCGGAAAGCGGTGCCGGATCGAATCAAGGCAGGCGAGGACGGATCCATGACGGATTTGCACGCCCTTGGGTGGGCCCGTGGTTCCTGACGTGTAGACCAGCGTGCAGGTATCGCTGATCTCGGCGTGCTGAGCGCAGGCGATCGCGTCGAAGTCGTCCGCGCATCCTGCCTTGAGTGCGGCCAGGCTGAGTTCATCGGCTCGGACCGCATCGTCCTCGATGACGATCAGGTGCTGGATGGCCGGATGCGCGGCTACCAGCTCGCGGGCCTTGTCGGCCAGCGCCGCCTCGGTGATCAACACCCGAGGTTCCGCGTTCTGTGCGATCTCCAGAAGCTGCGACACCGGCGACGTGACGTACAGCGAGATCGGGATCGCGCCGAGCAAAAGCAACCCCACATCGGCGATCTGAAACTCGATGCGCGTCCCGAGCAGCAGCGCCACCCGGTCGCCGCGTCGCACCCCGAGAGCGGCGAGGCCGCCGGCGACAGCACGCGCCTGGGATGCCCATTCGCCCACAGTCAGCCGGCTGTCGGATCCGAATGTGCTCAGGGCGACGCTGTTCGGGCTCGCAGACGCGCGGGCCAGAAAGGCCAGCGGCAGGCTCGGCTGCGAGAGCGTCAGGTCGATCGTGGACGGCTCAGTCGTCGTTTGCATCCGGACCGGCTCCTCTCGTCATTGCGACGGCCACCGCCAGGTCGACCGTGCAACAGAATCGCATCACGTGATGATTTACTGTAACATCGAAGTCGCCCGCGGTCACTGGCCAATGTGGAGAATGAGCGCGACAGCGGCGCGAAAGGAGCGCAATCGTGGTCATGTCCTCCGGCCCAGCAGCCCCACACCCGACGACGATCCAGCCGCTCACGGCACGGTCCGTCGTGCTCAGCACGCTGCTCGGCTACCACCCGCCGGCGCTGCCGGTCAGCGCGCTGGTACGAGTCGGTGCCCTGTTCGGGATCGCGGACCGCACAATCCGCACAGCCGTTTCTCGCATGGTCAGCAACGGCGACCTGGACGTGTCGGACGGCGTCTATAGCCTGACCCAACGACTCGTCGACCGCCAAGCGCGTCAGGACGAAAGCTGCTCCCCCACCACGAGGCCTTGGGACGGAACTTGGGAGATCGCGATCGTCACCGCGCCCCCTCGTCCACTGGCGGACCGGACCGCGCTTCGCAAGAGCATGGGGCAGCTGCGGTTCGCCGAACTGCGCGAGGGAGTGTGGACCCGACCCGCGAACCTCGTACGGGAGCACGACGACGTCGTCATCGATCAGTGCACCGTCTTCCGGGGCCACTACGACGACGCCCCGGCGCTGGTCGACGCGTTGTGGGACCTGAGCGCCTGGGCGGTCGAAGCCCGTCGGCTCGCGGCTGCGCTGCCCGCCATCTCCGGACTCCAGTCGGCGTTCATGGTGTCGGCCGAGATCATCCGCCACCTGCTCCTTGATCCGTGTCTTCCGCCGGTACTCCTGCCTGACGACTGGCCGGGGGATGATCTTCGCGCGCACTACGCGCGTTACAGCGTCACCTTCGCGGCCCAACTGCGTGCGTACAGTCAGGCGTCGTGACGCCTCGGCCGTACGTCCTTACTCGTGGACAAGGACGACCTTCACCGCATCGCCTCTGTGTTGGAGCTCGACGGCTTCATTGATCTGGCTGAATGGCAGCTTTGTGATCATCTTGTCGAAGGGGAATCTGCCGTCGGCATACAACGCGAGAAGCTCCGGGAGGAAGGTGTCGGGGTCACTGTCGCCCTCGACGATCCCCTTCACGGTCAGCCCCTGGATCATCGTGGTGATGATGTTCAAGCTGAACGTTGCCGCGGGGTCGTTGGGCACGCCGACGAGCCCGAGCGTGCCGCGGTTGGTCAGGGCTGCTGCCGCGGCCTCGATCACGTCCGGTCGACCGGTGGTGTCGAACACGTAGTCGACCCCGTCGGGCACGATGGCACGAATCTGCTCGGTGAGCTCTCCAGCCGCGGGATCGATGACGGCTGTGGCGCCGAGCTCGAGGGCGAGGACGCGACGGCTCTCATACGGTTCGACGACGACGATGTGGGCGAGTTCCCGCACCACCGCCCCGAGAACGGCGGACAGCCCGACCGATCCACCACCCAGCACGACGATCGACGAACCGGCGGGCGCGGCGAACGAGCGCATCACAGCTCCCGCGCCGGTCTGGATGCCGCAGCCGAGCGGACCGACGATGTCCAGGGGAGCGTCCTCGGGCAGCTTGACGACGTTGCGCTCCCCCGCGATCGCGTGCGTCGCGAACGACGACTGACCGAAGAACACGCCGCCGATCTGCGCACCGGAGGGCGACGACAGCGGGGACGTGCCGTCCAGCCGAGCACCGGCGTAGTTCAGCGGCATGAACAGGTGGCAGTAGGCCGGTGACTCGGCAGCGCAGGACGGGCACTTGCCGCAACTCGAGAACGACAGGGCAACCGGGTCACCCGCTCGCACCTTCGTCACGCCCGGGCCCACCTCGACGACTCGCCCGCTGCCCTCGTGGCCGAGCACGGCCGGCATCGGGAACGGGATCACCCCGTCACGCGTCGCGAGGTCCGTGTGGCATAGGCCCACGGCCACGATCTGCACGAGGACTTCACCGGGCCCAGGCGAGCCCAAGGTGAGCGGCTCGATGGTGAAGTCGCCCGACGTAGACCGGACCACAGCAGCAGTGATGTCCACGGATTGCCTCCAATGTCGTCGGACCGCCGCGAGGCTGCTAATTGCCCGGTAAGGCGCTCGTGGATCGATTCCGGCAAGCAGCGTCGCTCATGGCGGCCGATCGAGATACATCCGCAAGGGGGAGATTTGCTCCCCGAACGGATGGTGGCACGCCGGACCTCACGGCCGTGTCACACGTCACATACTAGAGTTTGCTCCGTCGATAATATCAATTATTGGTCCAAAGATCGGTCCCGGCCAATGAATGCTTGATCGTCGGCGAGGAGAAAAGATGCGAGCGATACTCGACGAGGATCACGTTATGGCCGTTGAGCCACCAGAAAGCAGGCACGCCGTCGCGATGCAGATTGACAGCGTCCGTTTACTTGTTGACAGGCTGGCCGAAACCGTCGGCTTCGCCGGGGACGGAGCCTGCAGCGCGGGCATCAACACAGTCGACGCCGCACGGACCGTGCTCGAAGCAGCGCTCGGAGCGCTCACCGATCGGCTGTGCGACAGCGACGCGACCGCAGCGGAGCACGTCCGCCAACTGTCCGCGCGCGACGAATTCAGGCAAGCACAGGTAATGCTGCAAGAGGCTGTCTCACGGCGACGCGCCGACGCCATGAGCTACGTGCGTACCGCGATCAACAACCTCCGCCAAATCGGGACGGTCGCTGAGCTGGTGTCCAAAGCGCCCAGCGAGGCCGCCGGGCTCGGCTTCGGCCGAATCCTCATGTCGAAGATCTCGGACGCCAGGTGGATCGCGCGATCGGCCTACGCCGGCGGTGACGAAGAGCTTGCCGACGCGATGGTGGACGTGGGCAACCGAGCGCCCAGGGTCATCGACGCCCGGCTCATCGAGTACGAGCTCGTTCGTCAGCGCAAGTCGCTGCTCGTCGGCGACGTGCAGCACAATGACCGGGTCCATCCCGAGCTCGTGCGGCTAGTCAAGCCTGAGGCCTACGTCGTCGCGCCGATCATCGCCAAGGGGTCGGTCGTCGGTTTCATCCACGCAGACACCGGGCCGGACGGCAATCAGGTCGATGAGTTCGACCGAGACCTACTGGACGCATTCTCGACCGGGCTCAGCATCGCTTTGGAGAGCCTCTACTACCGCGAGCAGCTCGACCGAATCCGTCGACAAATGGACGGGCTCGGCAGCTTGGGTTCGTGCATCCTTGGCGAATCCATTCACGATCCCGTTGAGACGGACGCCGGACTTCTGCAACCGTCCACAGGTAGCAGCATGAACTCCGCCGGCGGCGTGCTGGATCGGCTGACTCGCCGCGAGGTCGAGGTGTTGATGCATATGGCGAATGGTGAAACCAACCGGCGCATTGCAGCACGGCTGTTCGTGTCGGAGGCAACCGTCAAGGCGCACGTGAAACACATCCTGCGCAAGCTCGACGCAGCCAATCGAGCCGAGGCGGTTTCGCGCTACTTCCGCGCCGGGTAGCTCGGATCACTCCTCGGTCAGGAGCGAGATGGCACCGACCGGGCACACCCGCTCGGCGCCGCGGGCCAAGGCCAGCGACTCCTCGTCCAACGGTTCGCGGAGCACGTGTACGGCTCCGTCGTCATCGCCCAGGTCGAAGAACCCCGGCGCGACCGTCACGCACTCACCGTGCCCCTCGCACACCGACCGATCGACAAGGATCTTCATCGCGACTGCCGAGGCCGCCAGGTCGCGGGCAGCTTCATGACGCCCTGCATGAAGTTCGAGAGCATGTACTCCGGATCACCGATCTGCAAGTCGAGCAGCTGGTCGTTAACCTCGCGCAGCGCGGACTTGAGCATTTGCTTGGCGAGTGCGCTGCCTAGGCACAAGTGGATGCCACCGCCGCCGAAGGCCTGGTGTGGGTTGGGATTGCGGTCGATGCGGAACGTGAACGGGTCGCCGAAGACCTCCTCGTCGCGGCACCCCGAGAGGTACCACATGACGACCTTGTCGCCGGCCTTGATCGTCTTGCCGCGCAGCTCGATGTCCTGGGTGGCCACACGGCGGAAGTGGGTAAGCGGCGGCTTCCATCGAAGCAACTCGTTCATCGCGAGATCCACCCGGCCGTCGAAGTCTGCATAGAGCAACTCGCGCTGCTCGGGGTGCTGCTGAAGGGTAATCAGCGCGTGCGCCGTCGAGTGGCGGGTCGTGTCGTTCGCAGCACCGGCCAGCAGGCAGAAGAACGCGCCGAGCTCTTCCTCGGTCATCCGCTCACCCTCGTAGTCGGCTTTGACGATCCAGCTGAGCAGGTCGTCGCCCGGGTTGCTGCGCCGGCGGGCGGCCATCTCGAGCGCGACGGCCTGCAGCCGCGTTGCCGCATCGACGAACACCTCGAGTGGCGAGCCGAGGTGCGCGTACTCCGGATCGGCCCAGCTGCCGAGTTGCTCGGCGGCGTCCATGACGTCCTGCCGCTGTTCGGCGTCCTCGATGCCCATGAAGCCCGCGAAGATGCGCCCCGGGATCTCCTTCGTGACAAGCGCGCACAGGTCACCCTCGCCGCGCGGCGCCACCTCGCTGATGATCTCGCGGACCGTCGCCGCGATTTCGGCGTCCATCTGGCGGACGTTGCGGGGAGTGAACGTCGAGCCAACGATCCCGCGCAACGCGGTGTGACGCGGCGCGTCCATCACGATGAAGGACAGGATCGTCTCGAGCTGCGGGAAATCGTCCACGAAGATGCCGTGCCTGGACGTGAACAGCTCCGGGGTACGGGAGACGTAGCGGATGTCGTCGTGCTTGACGAGCGACCAGAAGCCCGCCTCGTTCGGTAGGTCCGGCGCGATCGGGTCGGGGGCGTCGTTCCATGACACCGGCTCGTTCGCGCGCAGCCAGGCGAAGGCTTCGTCACGCTGCTCGGCAGGCTGAGCCCAGAACTGTAGGAGATTCAGCATCGTGTTCGGTGCGGTGGTGGTCATTGAGCAGCCCCTGTCGAATCGGGTGGTCACTGAATGGCACGGCCGACTGATCCGGTTCCAGTTCGAGTGATTTGCGCTGACACTAATCACGCTCGGCGCTCGCCGCGTCATCCCTAGGGAGACAAGCTCGATGCTCCCTGGGGATGACGCGATGGAGGGGGCAAGGCGGTTAGCGTCAGCGCGCAGAAGGTTATGGCCGCCGGCCCACACCCACCCCATACCCCCTCAGGGAGCTGTCGTGAGCGTTATCGAGTACGCCGATCTCTACATCGGCGGCGAATGGTCGAAGCCGACCGGTTCGGACGTGCTGCACGTCGTGTCGGCGAGCACCGAACAGCACATCGGCATCGTCCCGGAAGGGAACGACGACGACGTCGACCGCGCGGTCCGCGCCGCCCGCGCCGCGTTCGACGACCCGACTGGCTGGCCCGTCTGGGCGCCCGCGCAGCGAGCCGAGGTGATGGAGCGCTTCGCCGCCGAGCTGGAGTCTCGCGCCGAAGAGACCGCACGTCGCGTGAGCGACCAGAACGGCATGCCCATCGTCGTCGCCAACCAGCTCGAGGCCGTATTCCCCGCTGTGCTGCTGCGCTACTACGCCCGGCTCGCCAAGGACATGCCGTTCGAGGAGCGGCGCCCGGGCATGCTCGGTGGCTCGTCGCTCGTCATCCGCGAACCCATCGGCGTTGTCGCAGCGATCGTCCCTTGGAACGTTCCCCAGGCGATCACGTTCCTGAAGGTCGCGCCCGCACTCGCCGCCGGCTGCACGATCGTCCTCAAGCCGTCTCCAGAGACGGTGCTCGATGCGTTCCTGATGGCCGAGGCGGCACTCGCCGCCGGCCTGCCCGCAGGCGTGCTCAACATTGTCCCGGGCGGCCGCGAGCTGGGCGCCTACCTCGTCAGCCACCCCGGCGTCGACAAGGTGTCTTTCACCGGCTCGACCGCCGCCGGCCGCGCGATCGCCGAGACCTGCGGCCGACTGCTGCGCCCGGTAACCCTCGAGCTCGGTGGCAAGTCCGCCGCGATAGTTCTCGATGACGCCGACCTCATCAACAACATGGAGAGCTTCTTCGGCGCCACGTTGCTCAACAATGGTCAGATTTGCTGGCTGGGCACGCGCATCCTCGCCCCACAGAGCCGCTACGGCGAGATCCTGGACACCATCACCGGGCTCGCCGGCGCTCTGCAGATCGGCGAGGCGCTCGATCCGAGCACTCAGATCGGCCCGCTCGCCTCGGCGCGCCAGCGCGACCGGGTCGAGTCCTACATCGCGAAGGGCAATGCCGAAGGTGCGCGGCTCACGGTCGGCGGAGGTCGCCCCAAGCAATTCGAGAAGGGCTGGTTCGTCCAGCCCACCGTCTTCGGCGACGTCGACAACAACTTCACCATCGCGCAGGAAGAGATCTTCGGCCCGGTGCTGTCGGTGATCCCTTACCGCGATGAGGACGAAGCTGTAGCCATCGCGAACGACAGCGACTACGGGCTGGGCGGCTCGGTGTGGACGGCCGACCCCGACCGCGGCACCGCGTTTGCCCGCAGGATCCAGTCCGGCACGATCGGCATCAACGCCTACATGAACGACCCGACGGTGCCCTTCGGTGGCATCAAGGCCAGCGGAATGGGACGCGAAATGGGTCCCGAGGGTCTAGCCGGTTACCAGCAACTGAAGACGATCTATCTGGATGCGAAGGCATCCACGTCCTGACCTGAGCTGACCGAACGCGCCGGAGGCATCGCCTCCGGCGCGTCCGTTTACCCGTGGGTGCTCTGCCCGGTTCGGTCGGCGTGCGTCGATATCAGCCAGGCGACTGGCGTGATCTTCGCTGGCAACGTCAGAGGTCCAGCACAAGGCGCGGGCACGCAGAGCGCGAGACACACACCATCATCAGCTTGCCCTCGTCGCGTTCCTCGGCAGTCAGTACCGAGTCCCGGTGGTCGATTGCGCCGTCCACGACGGCGACCTCGCACGACCCGCAGGTGCCCTCCTCACAGGAGCTATCGACGAACAGGCCGTTGTTCTGCAACACCTCGAGGACGGTCTGTTCCGGCGCAACTGTGAGGACCCGGCCGGTCGAGACGACCTCGACCTCGAACGGTCCGGCCACGACGCGGTCGCCGGCCGCCTTAGGGGCGAAGCGCTCGATGTGGAGCGCCCCGGAGGGCCAGCCCGCGCACATCGACTCGACGGCATCTAGGAGCGGCCCGGGTCCGCAGCAATACACGTGCGTGTCAGCCAGCGGGGTCCCGAGCAACCCGGCCAGATCCAGCAAGCCGTGCGTGTCCTGCGGATGCACGACGACGTGATCGCCATACGCGGCAACGAGTTCATCGATGAACGCCATCGACTGACGCGATCGGCCGCCGTACGCAAGCGACCATTCGGCCCCGGCAGCCGTGGCAGCGTTCATCATGGGGATCAGCGGCGTGATGCCGATACCACCGCCGATGAACAGGTAATGGCCGCCGGAGTTGAACGGGAAGTGATTGCGCGGGCCGCGGACCCTGACCGCGGAGCCGGCCACCAACTCATAGTGGACGCATCGGGAGCCGCCTCGTCCCGTGGACTCGAGCAGGACAGCGATCCGCCAGCGTGCGCGATCTGCGGGGTCTCCGCACAAGGAGTACTGCCGGACCATCGCACCGCCGTCGGTACCTAGATGGAGGTCGACGTGCGCACCGGGTTCCCAGGTGGGCAGCAGCGAGCCGTCGGGCCGGCCGAGGTCGAGCGTCACAACCCCGTCGGCCGCGTCGCGCCGGGAGAGCACAACGAGGTCGAGGTCGGTCTCGAGATGCGTGGTGGACATCGCGACTCCTGACTCTGGCTGATCGTCGTGTCCAGATATACGCAGCGCCGCGGCCTAGGCCATCGCCCACAGGGAGCGCCTCACTTACCCGTTCGGATTCCGTGTGCTGCGGCTCTTCAGCCGACCGGCACGCCCTGCAGCTTCGCCGCGACGTCCGCGCGCAGGAGGTGCTTCTGGAGCTTGCCGGTGGCGGTCATCGGCAACGTGTCGACGAGCTCCAGCCGCTCCGGCAGTTTCGGAGTGGCCAGCCGGCGCTCACGCAGGTAGGCGATGACTTCGGTGAGTGTCGGCGCGACCGCACCGGGCGCTACAACCGCGTACAGGCACACCCGCTCACCGAGCCGCTCGTCGGGCATCGCCACCACGGCGACATTCACGAAGGTCGGGTAGCCGGCCAACAGGTCCTCGAGTTCGCGGGCGCTGATGTTGAGGCCGCCACGGATGATGATGTCCTTGAGCCGGCCCGTCACTCGCACGAATCCGTCGGCGTCCATCACGCCGAGATCGCCCGAGCGCGAATACCCGTCGGCGGTGAACAGCTCCGCGGTGTGTTCGGGGTCGCGGAAGTACTCGAGCATGTGCCCAGCGCCCTTGTAGGCGATGTCACCCTCCGCACCGATCGGAACAGGCGCGCCGTCGCGGTCGACGATCACGACGTCCGCGCCGGCGATGGCCGACCCGTCGGAAGTCGACGAGCGCAGGGGCGGATCGGCCACCGTGCACATCGTGGTCAGGAAGTTCTCCGATCTGCCGTAGAGGCTCAGCACGCGGCAACCGGACAGCGACGCATTGGCGCGCTCGACGATCGCACCGGGAATGGGTGAGCCGGCGCAGACCCAGAGCCGTAGCGAGCTGGCGTCGTGGCGATCGAGGTCGTATACCGCCATCAACATCTGGAGGAACGCCGTGGCCGTGACGGTGACCGTGCAGCCGTGCTTCTGGATTCGCTGCAGCCCTTCCTCGGGATCCCACGCCTCCATCAGATGTGAGGACGCCCCAGCGATGAGGGGCAAGACGAAGCTGGTGATGACTCCGGTGCTGTGGCTGACGGGTGACGGGCCGAATTGCACGTCGTCGGCGGTGTAGTCGAGGCTCGTGCGGATCGCCTCGGCGCTGACCCGCATCGTGTTGAACGTGTGCAGGCAGCCCTTTGGCCGGGCCGTCGTGCCAGACGTGTAGACGATCAGCAGCGGCTCATCCGGGGACGGAGGGTCGGCCAAAATCGACGCGGGGGAGGAGTGCACGAGCAAGTCGTCGAACGTGGTCGCGATGGTGGGGTCGACCGACTGAGACGGCCGCACGACGACAAGCCTGTCGAGCTCGGGCGCCTCGGAGCGCAGCCCGGCGAACATGTCGAGGTAGCGGAATCCCTTGAACTCCTCACACGTGATCGCCACCCTTGCGCCGGAATGCACCAGGACGTAGGCCACCTCGTCGTCGCGGTAGATCGGCATGATCGGGACGATGACCGCACCCAGGCGCGCGATGGCCGCGGCGCAGAGGACAAACTCGCTCCAGTTGGGCAGCTGCACCACGACGCGGTCGCCCTTGCCGACGCCGATGCGCTGCAGCCCGCTCGCCAGCTTCAGCGCTGAATCACGCAGCTGACGGTAGGTGTAGCCGTTCGTGCTGTCGAACACGAAGGTCTTGTCGGGCTGCGCCTCGGCCTGGGCATCCAGCAGCTCCGAAATGCCTTGGTGCTGCCAGTATCCAGCGGCGTAGAAACCAGCGATCTCGGCCTCGCTGAAGCGGTCGTGGACCGTGGAAAGAGGCTGAGTCATGAGGGCTCCTGAGGGTGTGTACTGATGTACCCTTCGGTTGACCACTATAATGGTTGGACCGAAACATGGGAAGCCAGACGTGGTTGCATGTGGTCAGGAAGCCCGGACAAAGACTCCCCAGGGAAGGCGAACAGGCGATGAGCGAGTTCACCGATGTGACGTACGAGGTCGTGAACGGCCTGGCCTGGATCACCATCAATCGGCCGGAGCGCTACAACTCCTTCCGCGCCCGCACCGTCGACGAGCTGGTCAAGAGCTTCAAGATGGCGTGGGCCAGCGACGAGGTCGGCGTCATCTGCCTGACCGGCGCTGGTGACAAGGCGTTCTGCACAGGCGGTGACCAGAAGCAGCGCGCCGAGACTGGCGACTACGGCCCGTCCGACAGCGGCCTGTTTGAGGTCGACGCACTGCATCGGGTCATCCGCGACATCCCCAAGCCCGTCATTGCCGCCGTGAACGGTTTCGCCATCGGCGGCGGACACGTGCTGCACGTCCTATGCGATCTCACGATCGCCGCCGACACGGCCACCTTCGGACAGAACGGCCCGCGGGTGGGCTCCTTCGACGCCGGCTTCGGCACCGGGTACCTCGCCCGCGTCGTCGGCGAGAAGCGGGCCCGCGAGCTCTGGTTCACCCTCCGCCGGCTCAGCGCCACTGAGGCGGAGAGTTGGGGCCTAGTGAACAAGGTCGTCCCCGCTGTGCAGCTGCACGACGAGGTACGTGCCTGGGCCGACAACATGCTGGGCTTCTCCCCCACCGCGCTGAAGATTCTCAAGCAGTCGTTCAACGCCGACACCGAGCAATTCGCGAGCCTCGGTCAGCTGGCCTACTCCAGCCTGAAGATGTTCAGCGGCTCAGCCGAAGCGCAAGAGGGGATCGCTGCCTTCAACGAGAAACGGGTGCCGGACTTCTCGCCATATCGCGGGAACTAGTGATGGCCGAGGCGTCGAAATCGCCCTTCTCCGCGGACCTGCTCGCAGGCAAGCGGATCTTGATCACCGGA
Source organism: Pseudonocardiales bacterium (assembly GCA_025965875.1). Taxonomy (GTDB): domain Bacteria; phylum Actinomycetota; class Actinomycetes; order Mycobacteriales; family Jatrophihabitantaceae; genus QHCC01. Next base: position 9,066 of record JAOPWD010000098.1, on the reverse strand, counting down.
GGCGGCACCGGGCTGGGTCGCGGTGTCGCGCAGCATTTCGTCCGGCACGGCGCCCAGGTACACATCTGGGGCCGACGCCCGGCAGTGCTCGCCGACGCGGTCGCCGAGATCGCCGGCGGGGACCCGAACGCTGCACATGCGCAGAGCGTCGACGTCCGCAACGCCGAGCGGGTCGAAGCGGCGGTCGCCGAGATCTGGTCTGAGCACGGCCCGCTTACCGGCATCGTGAACAACGCGGCCGCCAACTTCATCGCGCCCACCGCCTCATTGAGCAGTCGCGCGTTCGAGGCTGTCGTATCCACGGTGATGAACGGGTCGTTCAACACGACACATGCGGCAGGAAAACGCTGGATCGCCGAAGGACTGCCCGGCTCGGTCGTCTCGACGCTGACCACGTGGGTGTGGACGGGCTCAGCGTTCGTCGTCCCGTCTGCGATGGCCAAGTCGGCCGTGCACGCGATGACGATGTCGCTCGCGGTCGAGTGGGCGCGCTACGGCATCAGACTCAACGCTGTAGCGCCGGGACCGATCCCCACCGAATACGCATGGGAGATGCTGAATCCCACGGAAAACAGCTCCGCCGGCGCGACGCAGGCGGATCAGGTGCCGATGGGGCGCATGGGCACGATCGAGGAGCTCGCGAACCTCGAGATGTTCCTGCTCTCGGACGCCTGCCCCTACCTCACCGGCGAGACCATCGCGATGGACGGCGGACAGAAGCTGGCCGGTCCGGGAACTTTCGCTGCCTTGACGAGCCTGAGCGACGCCGAATGGGCGCAGATCCGTGAGAACAGCAAGGCAGCGACCGCGGCAAGCAAGGCACAACGCGCTACCTGACCTGGTCGTCCTGGACATCACCGCTCCCCGCTCGATGGTCCATTCATGAACGCCGATCAGGCCCGGCAACCAGGCGCGATACGCGCTCGATGTTTCGTTGGACAGCCCCAATCTCGGCGGCAAACTCCGCACGGCGCTTACCGACGTCCGGTGTCGCCCGATCGAGGAGGTCCCTGCTCCTGGCGAGCCGAAGAGCGGTTCGGAACATCTCGGCCGAGGTCGACTCCTCACTGGCGACACGGCGCCGCAAGGCCCACTGGTGGCCGACCAGCAAGCAGTGCGCGACGAAGCGTTCCTCGTCGAAGGTGGCAACCTCGCCGATCTCAGCCAGCTGATACGCCACGATCGCGTACGCGTCGATGAACGGCCGCAGAACCAGGTGGGCAAGCACCCAGGTCATCGAGGCGACATAGGCCTTCGCCTGATCCGAGGTGACGCTCGCATCGGCATCGTCCAGGGCGACGGCGGAATCGATCAGGCGGAGCTCGGCACGCAGATCGTCGAGGAATTCACGCCGCGGAGCGAAGAAGAACTCGAACTTCAAGAGGTCACGCATGCGCAGGGCCTCGGCCGCGGCGTCAAATGGCGTCTCGCCGGTCGCATCCTCCACGCTAACCAACACCAACTCGGTGATCGCTCGGAGCACGAGCGTATGAATGGCGGTGTTGCGGTACATGGCGGCAACCAGGTGCTGTCGCGACCCGACGACCCACACGGTGCTGGTGCCCGCGGAGTGGCTCGTCAGCACACCTGACCGCACGAGCTCCTGTGTCGCGCGACGCAGGGTGGCGCGATCGGTGAGGTTCGCGGCGCCGGCGGTGCTCGAGCCTCGGGCGGTCAGGTAGTCGGCAAGCGGGCTAACCGTGGCCAGGATCTCGTCCAGAGTGAGCGCGCGATCGGCTGCAAGCAAGGCGATACACACTACGGCGGTAGGCGTGACCGGTGTGGCGACATTGATCCGGTGACAGACCTCCAGCGCGACTCGTTCGACCCTGTGCGCACCCGACGGATCCGCTACCGTCATTTCGGCGAGTCGGGCTTTCAGAGCGATCGGCTCGCCGAAGTCGACGTAGACGCGGCCGAGCCGGCGGCGCAGTCCGGCCAGGTAACCGACAAACCACTTGGCATTCTCGGGCGACTTGCTCTGGCCGCGTGCCTCGGAGGTCATCAGCTCTACCTCGTTGCCGGGTAGCTGGTCGTAGATGATCGACACCGGGACGAGCTGCACCTCTGCGTCGACGTGCTGTGCGGCCTCGACGACGTAGTTCAGCAGGCCGAGCCGCGGCGGGCGCAACTTGCCGGTGCGCGAGCGTCCGCCCTCGATCGACCAGATGAGATTTGCGCGTGTCGATACGAGGTGTCCAATGAACGTGCGCAAGGCGAATCGGTAGACGGGCGCATCCGACGTGGCCCGGCGGATGTGCACGATCCCAGTGCGCCGCGCGACCGTGCCGAGTGGGAAGAAGTTGAGATTGGCGCCCGCGACCCCGAACGGCGCGCCGATGCCGAACCTCGTCAGCGCGGGCGGCACGACCCACTCGTCGAGGTAGGACCGGTGCGCGATGAGGAACACGAGTGAGTGCTGGTCGTCGAGCTGACGCAGTCCCGCGAGTCCCTCCTCGTCGATGAGCACGTCGTACCCGCGCAGCATCCAGTGTCCGAGGCGCGTCCACCGTTCGATGATGCGCTGGTTGTGGGTGGCAGACATCTCCCCGAAGTGCGCACCGGCCTCCTCTACGACCGACTGAACAGACATCCCGAGTCGCTCACCAAGCTCACGCGCCTGTTGTCTGAATGCGTCGGAGCGCAGGATCGCGAGAACCATAGGCGGGTCCGCGAAGACCCTGCGCAGTGGTCGGTCCGTGCGCTGCCGCAGCTTCGCCCGTGCCTCGCTCACCGCGTCGATCACGACCTGACCGCCTCGTCGGTTCGTTCGCGGCTAGCAGGCCAGTCCTCGAGGGTCTCGCGATATAGCCCGTGGACTCGGTCGACAGCAGTGTCGAGATCCTGCTTCGTCCACCCCGTCGTCACGATCGGCTCGTGTACGAACACCTCGACCGTGCCCGACCGTGCCGTCTTCGCCGCGCGCGACATGAGCTCACCCGCATTGCGAATGACGATGGGCACAATAGGAACCCCCGCTTGCATCGCAAGGTGGAAGGCGCCCTTCTTGAAGCGCCCGACCGAGGGCGTGAGTGAGCGCGTCCCCTCTGGAGAGATGACGATCGACGTACCGCGAGCCAGTCGCTCGCTGGCCTGGTCCAGCGCCTGCCTGGCCTGCGTGCCGTCCGCCCGGTCGAGAAACGCGAACTCGGCCAATGTCAACAGTTGGCCGATCACCGGAACGCTGGCGACCTCCTTCTTCGCGACACCGGTGAAGCCGCCTCGCAACAAGGTCGTCGCGACGAGCAGATCGATCAACGCGCTCTGGTGGTTGATCATGAAAACCGCCGGGCGATGCGTCCATAGGTGGGGCGCCCCCATGACCTCTACGCGTACGTCTCCGACAGCACTGCCCACATGCGCAAACAACGAGGTAGCCGTGTCGATGCCGTGCCGACGACTGCCGCTGAGCAGTCCGGTGACCACACCTACCGCGCCAGCCCCGAGGAGCGTCGTGTACATCGCCGCCGTCCGCAGTGCCGGAGTCGGGTCGAAGCGACCGGGGCCACGGCGGAACGTCACCGCGGGCCATCCCTGCCGTTGCGCCTCCAGCGCAAGTTCGGGCTGCGGATTCACCGCACGGGGCCGCCCGATCGCTGACAGGAACGGGACGTCTTCGTCGCCGTTGGCGTAGCCGTAGGCCAGCGACAGGTCGAGATCGTGGCGCTCGGCGAACGACTGGACGGCCGCAAGCTTTCCCCGGCCCCACAGGGTGCGTCCATGTAGGCGGCCAGTGAGCACGCCCCCCTCGCTCTCGAGTTCGGTACAGAGCACGTGCTCGATCCCGAGTTCGCGTGCCATGGGCGCCACCTGGAATCTCGTCGCCGAGGTCGCGATGACGACCGTGTGGCCCTGCCGTTGGTGCGCCTTGACGACCCGCCAAGCCCCGTGGAACAGGGTGCCCGCGATGCCTTGTACGAAGAGGCGGTCCCCCAGTTCCTCGATATCTTCCGGTGTGCGTCCGGTCCAGCCTTGAATTCCGCGCGAGATCAGTTCCTCGAATCCCTCCTCGGACAATGAACCGCCGAGAGTTGCTCGCAAGGTGTGCAGCATCTCGGCGGGGCCGATCTCGAAATTGCGGAAGCGATGCGCATACAGAGCGCTAGCGGAATACCCGTCGATCAGGGTGCCGTCGAAGTCGAAGAACGCACCGACGGACGGCCCAGCCGGGCCGGCCTTGATCGCGTCGAGCAGCGCCTCGATTGCCATGATCGGACCTCATCATCTAGGAGGAGAAGACATGAACGAGTTTGGTCTTATAATATACTCTGAACTTTGATCGGCCCAGATACGAGACCTTGTCCACCCCAAGGAGAGCGGAGACGCCGCATGGCCATGGCACCTCCCAGGCCACCAAATGTGGCCGTACTGGGTGCGGGGTCGTGGGGGACCACGCTGGCCGCAATCGTCAGCCAGACCACGAGTTCGGTGCTATGGGCCCGATCGCCGATCGTGGCGAATGAGATCAACTCGAGGCGCACCAACCCCTACCTCCCAGGCGTCGTCCTGCCGACCGGTCTTCGCGCGACGGCATCTCTGGAGGAGGCGACGAGCGACGCTGACGTCCTCATTTCGGCGATTCCGACGCAGTCCGTTCGCGGCGTCCTGGCGGACGTCGCGCCGATGGTTCGGCCCTGGATCCCCGTCGTGAGCGTGTCCAAAGGGCTTGAACAGGGCACCCACCTGCGGATCACGGAGATCGTCGCCGAATTGATGCCGGGCCACCCGGCAGGAGCGCTCGCCGGACCAAACATCGCGGTCGAGGTCATGGCGGGCTTTGCGGCCGCAGCGACGATTGCGATGCCCGATGAGAATCTCGCGACTCGGTTGGCCGAACTCTTCCGCACCTCTCGCTTTCGGCTCTACTCGACGACCGACGTCGTCGGCATCGAGATCGCCGGCGCACTCAAGAACGTGTACGCGATCGCAGTGGGCATGGCCGACGGCGCGGGTGCGGGCGACAACACCAAGGCGATGGTCATCACCAGGGCAGCACGGGAGATGAGCCGCTTAGGTGAGGCGATGGGAGGCCAAGAGCAGACGTTCGCGGGCCTGGCCGGAATTGGCGATCTCATCGTCACGTGTACGAGTCCACATAGCCGAAATCGCCAGGTCGGACAGGAACTCGGCCGGGGGCGGGCCATGCCGGAGATCCTCGCCGACATGACTCAAATCGCCGAGGGCGTGAAGACGGCCTCGGTCGCGATCGAACTCGGCGACAAGTACGGGGTCCGGCTTCCGATCGCGTGCGAGGTCAATGCAGTGCTCAGGGGCAAAGCGACGGCGCGCGATGCCTATCGGGGCCTGTTGCGGGTGCCGCCCGGGCATGAGACGAAAGGAGTCGAGTGGTGACTGAAACGGCGAATTGGGGTGGGTCCGCCACGATGAGCGCGTGGGAGGCGCTCATGTGGCGCGCTGACCCTGACCCCCGCACCCGGTCCACCGGGTTACTCCTGGAAGTGCTTGCGACCCAGCCCGAGTGGTCACGCCTGGTCGCCGCCCACGAGCGCGTGACTGCGACGATCACGAGACTTCGCGATCGGGTCGTCGAGCCTTTGATGCCGTTGGTGCAGCCAGTGTGGTCGCCCGACCCGCATTTCGACGTCGGCAACCACCTGCACTCGGTTCGACTCGACGGGCCGGGGACGCCACGGCAACTGCTCGACCTGTGTGAGTCGATCATCCGCCGGCCATTCGATCGCACCCGTCCGCCGTGGGAAGCAACGGTCGTCACGGGTCTAGCGGACGGCAAAGCGGCGTACGTCCTGAAGATCCATCACAGCCTTACCGACGGCCTCGGGCTCATCCAACTCCTCGAGTTGGTGCACAGCGATCAATCCGCGCCCCGACCGCACAAGGCAGTCCTACCTTCCGCGCCTTCTGATCCGGCTACGCCAGTCGGACTGCTCGCGGATGGTGTGAAACAGCATCTCGCGAGAGCGCCCCACGAGCTGGAACGGGTGGCCAAGGTGCTGACTGGGGCGATGCTCGAGCCAACGCGGACGCTCGGCGGTGGCGCTCGGTTCATCAGCTCGCTCGGACGGATGCTGCAGCCGACACCGACTCCGCGATCGGGGGTGCTCCGCGGATCGGGCGGCGTCGGAAATCGACTGCTCACCGTCGACACGCCGCTTGACGGCCTGAAGGCGGCGGCGAAGGCGGCAGGCGCGTCAGTGAATGATGCGTTCCTTGCGGCAATCCTCGGCGGCATACGGATCTATCACGAAGCCAGAGGGGCGGTGGCCGAGCGACTGCCGATCGGGATTCCGATCAGCCTACGGGCGGCCGATGATCCGCTCGGCGGCAATCAGTTCGCCGGCGCGCGCTTTGCGGCGCCGCTGTCGGAGAAGGACCCGGTTGCGCGGATGCTCGAGATCCGAGACTTCGTCCTCACCGCGCGAGCTGAGCCGGCGATTGGGTTCGTCAACACGATCTCCCCCGCTCTCACCAAACTGCCGACATCGCTCGTCATCGAGCTGTCAGCAAAGCTCACGGCTGCATCCGATCTGCAGGTCTCCAACATCCGAGGAATCGGACACCCGCTCTACATCGCGGGTGCTGAGATCGAGGCCATGTATCCACTCGGGCCACGGCCGGGCGTCGCCGCGATGATCGCCATGATCACCTACAACGGTCAGTGCTGCGTGGGCGTCAACGTAGACCCGGACGTGATCGATGATCCAGATGAACTCGAACACTGCTTGCGTGCAGGATTCGCTGAAGTAGTCGCTGTAGGGGCGGCGGCCCGCTGATGGCGAGGACGAGGCCGTCGCCGCCCGAACTCGACGAACAGATCCGCAAGGCCGAGGCGGCCGCGTATGGCCACTATGGGCTCGTCCCTGCCGAGCGGATGGTGTCCGTGGCGTCGCCGCTGGGCCGGGTCGAGATTCGGCTGACGATGTTCGGTCAACAGCAGGACGCGCAGCCGCCGATCCTGCTGTTGCACGGGATTGCGTCCATGAATGTCATCGCGGCGCAGGTGGTAGCTGCGTTGCCGGGCAGGCGGGTGATCGCAGTCGACTGGCCGGGGCACGGCCTCTCGGGGCCGAGCGTGCTCCCGCCCGGATGGGCGTTCCGCAACTACAACATGACAGTGCTGCGTGCGCTTCTGGACCAGTTGCAGCTCGACGTCGTCGATGTCATCGGGCATTCGATGGGAGCACAGTTCGCGCTCTACTCCGGCCTCGATCTGCCGGAGCGAGTGCGGCGCCTCGTACTACTCGGCGCCCCGGGTGCCAGCTTCGCCGGCGCGCGACCCAACGCGATCATGATCGCCCTCGCTGTCCCACGGCTCGGCGTATACCTGTTGCAAATTCCGATGTCGCCGAAGGCTTTCGTACGCAACAACGAGAAAGCACTCGGGGACGGAGCACTCGGCGATGTGCCGCCCGAGCTGATCACCGCGGCTCACTTGATTGCCACGCGGGCGACGTATGCACCCAGTATCGCGAGTTACTTCCGAGCACTGATCAGGCGTGCGACCATCCGAACGGCGGTCAACATCTCTCCCGACGAGCTGTCCACGCTGCGCCAGCCTGCGCTGTTCGTGTGGGGAGACGCCGACGTGTTCATGGCTCCGAGGGACGCGGTGCAGCACATTGGTGCAATCCCGCAGAGCAGGCTGGTTGAACTGCCCGGCGCCGGTCACGCGCCGTGGCTGCAATACCCCGAGATCGTCGGCCGCGAGATCGCCGAGCACCTTAACGCCTGACCACATCCGCGACGCCGGTTCTAGGCAAAGTCGGGTCTTCGTTTCTCGAGGAACGCGGCCAGGCCCTCGCGCGCCTCACCGTGATCGAACAAGCCCTGTACTTGTTTGACTTCGAAAGTGAGGCCGTCCTGCAGGGGCAAGTCGAACGCCGCGTCAACCGTGCGAATGACCGCCTGCTGGGCTGGCAGCGACCGGCTTCGCAGCTCAGTCGCCAGGTCCAGGGCCGCTGCTTCGGCGGTCCCGTCATCGACGAGCCGATCCACGAGGCCCATCGCGTAAGCCTCCTCGGCCGGCACCTGGCGACCGGTGAGCATGATGTCTAGGGCGCGTCCGCGTCCGACGATGCGCGGCAACCGTTGCGTGCCACCGGCACCCGGAATCAGGCCAAGCTTCACTTCCGGCAGCCCGAGCCGGGCGGAGCGACCGGCCACCCGCAATGTGCACGCCATTGCCAATTCCAGACCGCCGCCGAGCGCGAGACCGTCGATGGCCGCGACGCTGATGGTCTGTGATCCCGCGAGTCGGTCGAGTGTCGTGCGCAGCCGATGCCCATAGGCGGTGAACGCGGCGCTGTCGGCACCAACCATGTGCTTGATGTCCGCGCCCGCCGCGAAGAAACCGGGCACCGCTGAACTGACGACGACGACGTGGGCGCCCTCGACGTCCGCGGCATCAAGCGCGGCGACCAGCCCCTCGACGATTGGCACGCCGAGCGCGTTGGCGGGGGGGCCGTCGAGGACGAACTGCATCACGCCGTCGGTGACGATGCGCCAGGTGACTGCGGCGGCCGTGGTTTCGGTCATGGCCGCCTCAGGCCATCGTCAGTCCGCCGCTGACGGACAGCGTCTGGCCGGTGACGTAGCCCGCGGCATCAGAGGCGAAGTAAGTCACCGCGGCAGCGATGTCAGCCGGCTGCGCAAGGCGCCGCATTGGGACGGCGCGGGTCATGCCGGCGATGACCTTCTCCGCGTCGTCGCCCGAGTTCGCGGCGAACTTGCGCAGGGCCGGCGTGTCGGTCGGGCCGGGGCACACCGTGTTGGCCGTGACGCCTTTCGTGGCAAGCTCGCGAGCCAGCGTCTTGGTGAAGGCGATGATGCCGCCCTTCGCACCCGAGTACACGGCCTCCAGGGAGGAGCCGACCCGGCCCGCGTCCGAGCCGATGTTCACGATGCGTCCCCAGCCGCCCTCGACCATTCCTGGCGCCGTCGCTTGGATCACGCGCAGCGCACCCTTGAAGTTCACCTCGAGGATGCGATCCCAGAAGTCCTCGGTCGTGTCCAGGAACTTCATGAAGTCGTCGAACCCGGCATTGTTGACGAGAACCTCGACCGTCCCGTACTCCTCGGTGACCGCCT
>JAOPWD010000092.1 GCA_025965875.1 Pseudonocardiales bacterium | reverse complement strand
GGCTGTTCGCCGGCCGACGGCTCACCGCCTTCACCAACGAAGAAGAGCGCCAGGGCGGGCTGGCGGATCGCGCGCCGTGGCTTCTCGAGACGCGGCTACGCGAGCAGGGCGCGGAGTTCGAAGCGGGGCCGCCCTGGTCTTCCCACGTCGTCATCGACGGGCACCTGGTGACCGGGCAGAACCCGGCGTCGTCGCGCGCAACGGCCGAATCGACGCTCGATGTGCTCATGGCCGGACAGTCCCGGCCGTCCTGATCCGCGCCGGACTTTTCCGTCTTCATCCGCCCAGGAGGTCTGCGGTGACCGTCGCGCTACCCATTTCAAGTGAAGTACCTGCCGGTGTAACGGCCCAGGCCGACGGCATCGTGATCGGCGACGATGGAGTTACTTCCTCTGTCCCTACTGCAAGCTGTTCGAGGAGACCTCGGGCCCGCTGCTCGGCGCCATGGTGGCCGATGGGTCGGCGACCGTCATCTACCACCCATGGGGTTCCTGGACGGGCTGTCGACCACCCGCTACTCGAGCCGGGCCGCCGCCGCGAGTGCCGTCCATCCGGTGAGGTCGAGAAGTCGCGCGGGGCGCGGACCGACATGGGTCAGGATGAGCGTCCCGTCACGAGCAAGACACTGTTTCCGGGCGCGCAACAGGATGCGCAACCCTGCACAGTCGAGAAACTGCAACTCTGACAGGTCGAGGCGAACAATCCGGCGACCACCAACGAGGTGTCCTTCGAGCACGTCTGCGAGGTCGTCTGCGGTCGCTAGGTCCAACGCGCCGGACAATTGCAGGTGAACGCGGGTGCGGTCAGCCAGGACAGTCTGGATATTCAGCGCGCTAGCGTCGTCTGCACATATGGCATGTCGAGCCGGGACCGAACTGTGAGACATCGAGACTCCTACGACTTCCTAGGCCAGATGGATTCATAGGCCAGCACCTGCGTCGCACGACTGGTTGCATCAAGCCGCCAATGGCGATCAGGCGACCAAGTGTGAGTCGTCGGGTCCGACACTGCGGGAGGCGCATCCCTCACCGCCAACGTCCTGTCGCCTCGGTTACGAGATCGTTCGGAAGCCCGATGATGGTCGCCTCTGCCTCGTCCCGCGCGGCTATAGCGGTGTCGGTGTGCTCGAGGTCGTGGGGCACGGTCTGCATCCGGCCATCGCGGCAATGGCGCAGCGTCGTGCATTCGAGCCGATGTGCATAGCCGCGCGTGACGGTTCGAAGTCACCCTGTTGGAGCTCATCGATGGCGAGCATCGCAACACGCAGTTCGTCGAGTTGCTCGCCATAGCTGCCCACCCTTTCGTCTGGATTGTCGATGACTCAGCCTGGCGCGTAGCCGCAGGGTGGGCACCGGCCCGCCATGACCAGTCGAGGTAGCGACGTGCGCCTGCCAGCACAGGACTTCAGTCGCATTGATACGCGTCGCGACATCCAATAGCGCGATCACTCTGGACCGAAGGCCGGCTCAACGCCGCGGGCAACGCCAGCCCGGGCTGTAGTTAATACAGCCCGGGCTGGCGTCGCTCGTGCAGTGACCCGCGGCGCAGCGCGCGTCGGCGTCCGGCCTGAGCTGGGCCGGTCTCCTCCACAACGCCGTACGCGTAGGCGACCTTCAGTTCCGCCTGGCCAAGGCCGGGTTCGCACTGTTCCTGGGGCGCTTGCCTCCTGAAAAGGGCCTCGTTCCCGCGATCGGAGCCGCAACACGTGCCGGCCTGGATCTGGGGGTGGCGGCGACGGCGAGCGAGGCTGCGGAGCAGAGGCGTACTCGAGATCGAGATCAAGCCGAGACTTGGCCACCGCATCCATTGGGTCGGTAAGGCTGACCGGTCGGAAACGCCCAGAGCCCGGCTCAGGCGACGGTCAGCGGGGCCAGCCCGGCTCACGACGAGAATTGATGATCATGTTCTGGACGTAGCAGTCCGAGGGCAGCGTCAGCATGAACTCCACTGCCCCGGCCACCGTGTCCGGATCCATCATCACCTCGTCGTCGAGGTGCCACTGCTCCATCATCGGCGTGTTCATGGCGCTGGGCATCAGGCCGTGAATGCGCACCGGCCAGTCGTACTCGTGGGCTTCGCGCTGCATGATCTTCGTCAACATCGCCAATGCGGCCTTGGATGCGTTATAGGCGGCCGCGTCCACCCCGACCGTGATGGCCGAGATCGAGATGACATTGACGACATCCGCCGGCCGATCGCGCTCGCCGGTCAGTTCGATCGACCGCAGGAACTCGCGAGTGACGTAAAGCGGCCCGGACTGGTTGACGCCGATGACGGTCTGCCAGTGCTCGTCGCTGATCTCGAGGATGCCCGCGCCTCGGTCGGTACCTGCGTTGTTGACCAGTCCGTCGAAGGACGGTCCGAACCGCTCCGTGACGTCGCCGATCGCTTTCCGTACACCAGCGGGATCGGTGACATCGAGATGGATCGCGGTTGCCTCGCCGCCGGTCTGCGCCACCAACTTGCAGGTCGTTGAGGCGCCTTCCACGTCCACGTCGGCGACAACTGGATGACATCCGGTGCGAGCCAGCCGCAGGGCCGTGGCGCGGCCCAACCCGCTCGCCGCACCGGTGATCAGAACAACGCGTCCCGCAAGTGGTTTCATATCGGTCCCCGGCTGGGTGTGTGCAGTGCCACCGGTCTCGACTGACCTGTTCATCGGGTCTTCCCGCCGGCCAGCGACGGGTAACCGGGGCTACGCTTTTTTGTTGATCAACTCGCCCTAACGGCGGGCTCGTCATCCGAGGGCCACGAGGGCGCGGGGTTTGGGCCTACGGTGGCGACGACGCAGCGGGCAGCCCGCACAACCATCAGGTATGGCCCGATCATGCGAGGAGTTCGGCGATCGCGCCGGACTAACTGTGCGCACCGTCGTCGCCGACGACCGTCACGCCAATGTTCAAGTCCGCGGGGAGCTCGACTTGGCCAATGCCGACCCGTTCGCTGATGTGCTGGAGGGGGCCCCCGCTGCTGGGGGCAGGTTCGTGCGCTTGGACTTGACAGGCCTAGGTTTCCTTGGATCGTCGCGCATCAATGGCGCCCCGCTGCGTGCGTTATGACCGCCTACCTGCACCACGAGCAGGCGGACGCGATGGTCGCGGTCGCCCGTGAACTGAGCGTCCAGGCCACCGCCCACGAAGCGATGCAGCTCATCGCATCCGCCGCCGTGTCCGTTGTCGGGGGCGCCACGTGCGCCGGTATCACCGTGCTGAAGCAGGACCACTTCGTGACCGTCGCTTCGACGAGCGACCTGCCCGTCGCGGCCGAGGCGCTGCAATACACGCACGGCGGCCCGTGCACCGACGCCATCCTCGACCAGTCCGTCGTGGTTGTCGATGAACTGCGCACGGACCCTCGGTGGGCGGCGTTCGTCGCGGCGGCCGACGGACTGGACGTATTGAGCATGCTGTCATTGCGGCTCTATCTGGAATACGACCAGCCGATGGGCGCACTCAATCTCTACGCCCCCCAAGCGCACGTCTTCGACACGTCGACCATTCACACCGGCGAGCTATTTGTGGCCCACGCCGCGTTGGCACTCGCTCTAGCCGCCGCACAAGAGGATGCCACCAACTTGCGGGTGGCCCTGGACACCAATCGAGACATCGGCACAGCCATCGGCATCGTCATGGCCCGGTACCTAGTCACCCGCGAGGACGCGTTCGACCTGCTGCGCAAGGCGAGCCAGCATGCTCACCGCAAGCTGCGCGAGATCTCCGCTGAAGTCGTCGACACCGGCACACTCACCTTCCCGGCGCAGACGGGGCTACCCATCCCGTCGAGACCCAAGCCGCGTGCTCTGCATGCGACACCTGCGACGCACACCGGGAGTCATGTTCGGGCGGCACGGTCAACCAACGAGAGTTGATGGCCGGAGGACCCGTACATCCGGCCGATCATCTTGCGGTCGTTCGTCGGCGGCAGTTGCCCGCTGAGCGGTCAGGTCTTGAGGACGACCTTCTCGCAGTTGTCCTGCTTGTTCTTGAAGATGTCGTAGCCATGCGGGGCTTCGTCCAGGGGTATGCGGTGGGTGATGATCCGGGTCGGATCGATCTCTCCGCGCTCGATGCGGTTGAGTAGCGGTTTCATGTAGCGCTGCACGTGACATTGCCCGGTGCGCAGCGTGATGGCTCGGTTCATCCACGCACCGGCCGGGAACTTGTCGATGAAGCCTCCGTAGACACCGATGACCGAGACGACGCCGCCGCTACGGCAACTCATGATCGCTTGCCGAAGAGCGTACGGACGATCGGTTTCCAGGCGGGTCGCCTGCTTGATCCGGTCGTAGGCGTGCAAGTGACTGCTGCCGTGGACGGCTTCCATGCCAACGGCGTCGATGCAATTGTCCGGTCCGCGTCCGCCGGTGAGCTCGAGTAGCGCGCTCCGAACGTCGACTTCTTCGAAGTTGAGCGGAGTGTGGCCGGCCCGCTCGGCCAGTCCCAGCCGGTACGGCTCCTTATCGATCGCAATCACCTTCGCGGCGCCGAGAACGCGGGCGCTGTCCATGGCGAACTGGCCTACTGGCCCGGCTCCCCACACGGCGACAACATCGCCGGCCTCGATGTCGCACATCTCGGCGCCCATGTATCCCGTGGGCAGGATGTCGGACAGGAACAGCACCTGCTCATCGGCCAGGTCGGACTCGATCTTCAGCGGGCCGACGTCGGCGAAGGGAACCCGCGCGAACTGCGCCTGCCCACCGGCGAAACCACCAGTCAGGTGGGAGTAGCCGAAGATTCCGGCGACGGGGTGGCCGTACATCTTCTCGGCCAGCCCGGCATTGGGATTGCTGTTGTCACAGCAGGAGTACCGCTGCGCCCGGCACGCAAGGCAGGCGCCGCACGCGATCGGGAACGGCACGACGACTCGGTCGCCCGGCCGCAGCTTGTCCTTGGCCACGCCCGTGCCGACCTCGGCCACCTCGCCCATGAACTCATGACCCATCACGTCGCCCTTCTGCATCGTCGGGACGTAGCCGTCGAGCAGATGCAGGTCAGAGCCGCAGATGGCGGTTGACGTGATCTTCACGATGGCGTCGCGACTGTTGAGCAGACTGGGATCGGGGACCTCTTGAACCTCGACCTTGTTGCGACCCATCCAGCAGTTGGCCTTCATGCGTAGACCTCCTCTTCCATCTCCTCGCGCGTCAGGGGACGCGCAGGGTGCTGGGGAAATTCGCGACGGGCCCGTTTGCCGCCCGGCGCACCTTCAGAACGCACTACCTCGCCGGTCTCGAGCACTTGCTTGAGGCGGCGCAGGTCGTCGTCGAGTTGCTGGTGCGGCTCTTCGCCGAAGAACCGGGCCACCGTCTCACCCAGCTTCCCGGCCGGCATCTCGTAGGTCATCGCGACGTGGATCTCAGTGCCGCGGTTGCCGGGGGCGGGCACGAAGCGCACGGTGCCCTCACTGGGGATGGCAGCGTTCGGCGTCGATTTCCACGAGATCCGTTCGCCCGGAATCTCCAGGGTGATCTCGGCGTCCCACTCGACGACGCCGCCCAGCGGTTCGCGGACCCGCCAGTGGCTGGTGCGATCCCCGGTCTGGTGTACCTCCTCGAGGTGCGCCATGAACGTCGGTAGGTTCTCCAGCTGCCGCCAGAACCCATAGGCCTCCTGAGGCGAGCTGACGACGGTAGTTGTTGCGGTCAGTTCCACGGCTTGCTCCTTCCAGGAGCGAGTGAGTGCGGCGTAGAGGTCGACGACGGTGATCCCGACGACGGCGGCGGTGGCAGCGACCGTGCGTTGCCGTCCTCGTCCGTCGTGGTTCTTCAGCGCTCGGCCCAGCAGCGTGAGATCCATCGCGTCACCGGCGACCCGCGCCCACAGCCACCCGGCGGCAGGCCGAGTCAGCAGCCCGAACGCGGCAGCCAGTTCACGCACACCGACGACGGTCGTGGCCAGACGCTGCCGTGGTCCGTCGCCGACACCCAGGAATCTGGCGAACCAGCCGGGAGCGGCGAGTTGCGGAATGCCCAGGCCCAGGCTGGCCCACCCGAGCGCACGAGTGAGCGGATCGTCGGACGGCTGGGTGGTGGTGTGCTGACGGTCGTGCGATTGATTTGCGATCGAGCGTGCGCGGGCATTCGTCAGCCCGCGAAGTTGAGTCGCCATATCGGTCTCCGGCTACTTGTGCCGTGTACCGGTCTTGGCTGACCTATAGAGAGCCCTTCCCGCAGCTAGGCGAACGCTAACCGGGGTTCGTCATTTTTCTGCGATCAGCCTGCTGAAGTGACCGGACTTCCGCCGGGGTGCGGCTGTTTCGCGAGCCGCGCATGCAACTGGCCGACTCGCTCGGCAAGTCCCGATGAGTCGCAGTCTTAAGCCGTTAGTCGGTCGAAGAATCGGGGTAGATGAGCGTTGCCCGCGTGTGGGGCTCGCTCAACGGAGAGCGGCAGGCGATCTTGGGGGCCACCAGTACCGCTGGTGGGATAGGTCTGCCATGCGAATTCTTGGTATCAACGCGATCTATCACGATCCAGCGGCGGCGCTGCTTATCGACGGTGTCACCGTTGCGGCCGCGGAGGAGGAACGTTTCAACCGACGCAAGCACGGGAAACGTCCGGTGCCCTTCTCCGCGTGGGAGACACCCGACCTGGCGGCGCGATGGTGTCTCGCCGAGGCGGGAATCAGCGCCGACCAGTTGGACTTCGTCACGTATTCCTTCGACCCCGCGCTGCACCGATCCGCCGAGACGATGGGCTTGGCCGATCCCTGGGACCACCTGCGCCAGGCGTACGCCGAGCGGGCCGCTCAGTTTCTCTCCACGGCGCTGCCGGGTTTGGACCCGGCCAAGCTCCGCCATGTACCGCATCACCTTGCTCACGCAGCCTCCGCTGCGTTGGCAGCGCCGTTCGGCGGCGACTGCGCGGCCCTGGTGTTGGATGGCCGCGGCGAGCGGCACAGCCACCTATCAGCGCGCTTTCGCGCCGACGGTTCTATCGAGCGGCTGTACTCGCAGGACCTGCCACACTCCCTCGGGCTGTTGTACGAGGACGCGACCGAGCACCTCGGATTCCTGCGCAGCAGCGACGAATACAAGGTGATGGCGCTGGCCTCCTATGGCCAGCCGCGGCACGCCGAATACCTGCGCGAGTTCGTCCACGCCACCGGAGACGGCGGCTTTCACACCAGCGGCGTGGACTGGGCCGTGCTGGCCAAGCCCCGCCAATCGGACGAGGACTGGACCGCCGACCACGCCGACCTCGCGGCCAGCCTTCAGCTCGTCGTCGAGGAGACCCTGCTCAGCCTGGCTCGCTGGCTCCACGAGCACACCGGTTCCTCTCGGCTCGCGTTGGCCGGCGGCGTGGCCTTGAACTGCGTGGCCAACACCCGGATCTTCGCCGAGTCCCCGTTCGAGCAGGTGTGGGTGCAACCCGCGGCCGGCGACGCCGGGACGGCACTGGGCGGTGCCCTGCTCGCCGCCGCCGAGCACGGCGAGGCCCCGGCGCCGATGAGGTCTGCGGGGCTGGGCCGCGGCTTCGACGAGGCGCAGATCGCAGCGGCGCTGCAGACGGCGCGGCTGCCCTATGAGCGTCCCCTTGATGTGGCCGAGGCGGTGGCCGAGGCTCTCGCCGCGGACGGGATCGTGGCTTGGTTCCAGGGTCGTAGTGAGTTCGGGCCGCGCGCGCTCGGCCACCGATCCCTGCTGGCGCACCCCGGTCGGGCCGAGAACCTCGCGCGCCTCAACGATGTGAAGGGCCGCGAGCAGTTCCGGCCGGTCGCGCCCATGGTGCTCGTCGAGCGGGCTCGACAATTGTTCACGAGGGGGCCGGTCCCGTCGCCCTACATGCTCTTCGTGCACGACGTGGCGGTGGAATGGCGGGGGCGGATCCCAGCCGTGGTGCACGTCGACGGCACCGCCCGGATCCAGACCGTCGACCGCGCCGACGACCCGCTGCTGGCCCGCATGCTCGACGCCTTCGAGCAGCGCACCGGGCTGCCGGTGGTTGTCAACACCAGCCTGAACACGGCAGGACGGCCGATGGTCGACGACATCAAGGACGCTCTCGAGTGCTTCGGCTCCACCCCGGTGGATCTGCTGGCCATCGGCCCGTTCGTCCTACGGCGCAGTGCATTCGGTGGTGGCCGATGACATTTTCGATCGTCGTCCCCACGCTGGGCCGGCCGTCGTTGACTCGACTGCTCGAGTCGCTGGCCGCCTGCTCCGGGCCGCGGCCCGAACGAATCGTGCTCGTCGACGACCGGCGCGGGCCGCCGCAGCCACTCGCGGCGCGGCGGGCGGCACCGGGCTGGACCGATGGCTTGATCACCGTGCTGCGTACCGGCGGGTGCGGGCCAGCGGCGGCCCGCAATGTCGGCTGGCAGTCGGTGGAGTCCACCTGGGTGGCCTTCCTTGACGATGACGTGGAGGTGTTGCCGAACTGGCTGGCCCTGCTCGAGTGCGACCTGAACACTGCAGTTGGCATCGGCGCCAGCCAGGGTCGGCTCGTCGTGCCGCTGCCGGAACACCGCAAGCCCACGGATTGGGAGCGCGCAACCGAAGGCCTCACCCGGGCACGGTGGATCACCGCCGACATCGCTTACCGGCGCACGGTTCTTGACGCAGTCGGAGGCTTCGACGACCGGTTCCCCGCGGCCTTCCGTGAGGACGCCGACCTAGCCCTGCGGGTCATCGATGCGGGCTACCGGATCGATAGGGGCCAGCGCGTCACCCGCCACCCGGTCCGTCCCGCACGATGGAGCGTCAGCATCGCGCAGCAGCGCGGCAACGCCGACGACGCACTGATGCGCAGACTGCACGGCGCCGACTGGCATCGACGCGCGCACGCCCGTGTGGGCCGGCGTCCGGCCCACTTGGTCACCACCGCCGCCGGTGTGCTCGCCCTGCTGGCCGCGGCGTTGCGGCGCAGGCCGCTTGCGCTCGCCGCTGGCCTGACGTGGGCGACGCTGACCGGCGCGTTCGCCTGGTCCCGCATCCGGCCCGGCCCGCGCGATCGCGCCGAGGTCAGGACGATGCTGGTGACCAGCGCGGCCATCCCCCCGGCGGCCAGTTGGCACTGGCTGCGCGGTTTGCTCCGGCACCGCTGCGCGCCCGCGTGGTCCCCGGACCCGCCTCCCATTGAGGCGGTCCTGGTCGACCGGGACGGGACGTTGGTGCGAGACGTGCCGTACAACGGCTTGCCTGAGCTGGTCGAGCCGTTGCCCGGCGTCGATGACGCGCTCGGTCGGCTGCGCCGTGCGGGTCTGCAGGTCGGCGTCGTGACCAACCAGTCGGGGATTGCGCGCGGATCACTCACGGCTGCACAGGTCGATGCGGTCAACGACCGCGTCGAGCAGTTGCTCGGTCCCTTCGCGGACTGGCAGATCTGCCCGCACGACGAGGACGACGGCTGCTCCTGCCGCAAGCCCCAGCCGGGGATGGTGCTGGCAGCGGCGCAGGCCCTGGGCGTCCCGGTCGGCCGGTGTGCCCTCATCGGCGACACCGGGGCCGACGTATCGGCCGCGACATCGGCCGGGGTCGGCCTGGCGGCGTTGGTGCCCACCGAGGTCACCCGGCGCGAGGAGATTGCGGTCGCGCCCGCGGTGTTCGGGTCCTTGGCCGAAGCAGTCGACGCCATCCTGGAACGGGTG
>JAOPWD010000059.1 GCA_025965875.1 Pseudonocardiales bacterium | reverse complement strand
GTTGCGCCTCGACCCGCACGAATACTGGCAACGCCGTAGCGAGCTGCCCTGGCAATAGCGCCCGGCAACCGTTACGGGGTGGTGAGGTGATCAAACACCATCTGGGAAGTGACCCTGTTCTCGACAGCGACGGATGCTCTGATCTGCCATCGTGTCGTCCAGTCGTCCGGACGGCACGATTGCAGGTAGGTTCCGGTGCCGTGGAGATCCTGCGCTATACAGCCTTCAGTTCGGATCCTGCCGGCGTCGTCCTCGACGCAACGGGGGCGAGCGAGGCCGAGATGCAACGTGTCGCGGCGAAAGTCGGGTTCTCCGAAACCGCTTTCCTGTTTCCACGCACCGGGAATCGCTTCGACGTGCGGTACTTCAGTCCGCTGGCCGAGGTGCCGTTCTGCGGGCACGCGACGATTGCGTCGGGCGTCGCGTATGCCGAGCGGCACGGCCCCGGGGACCTGACGTTCGACACGCCGGAGGGGCCGGTCGAAGTGCGCACCGCGAGCGACGCCGGCCAGGTGACGGCCACGTTGGTCAGCGTGGCGCCGCGGACGCTTCCCCTTGACGAGGATCTGCTCAACGCGCTGATACGCGCATTGCGATGGTCGCGCGACGACCTCGATCCGTCGCTGCCGCCCGCGGTCGGTTACGCCGGTGTCTGGCATCCGATCCTCGGTGCCCGGACGCGAGCACGACTGGCTGATCTGGACTACGACTTCGACGCGCTCGCCGAGCTGATGGCGCGCAACAGGTGGACGACCGTCGACCTGGTGTGGCGCGAGTCGGCGAACGTCTTCCACGCGCGCAACCCTTTCCCGCCCGGCGGCGTCGTCGAGGACCCGGCGACCGGCGCGGCTGCCGCGGCATTCGGCGGGTATCTGCGCGAGCTGGGTTTGATCGCCATGCCTGCGGTGGTCATCGTTCACCAAGGCGACGACCTGGGCCGGCCCAGCGTGCTGACCGTCGACATATCCGACGAGCCCGGATCAGGCATCTCGGTCTCGGGCTCAGCCGTGTCGCTCGATCCAGCCGCGGCATGAGCGCCGCATCCGTCTTCGCCGCGCTGCACCACGGCACCGGTCCGTTCGTGCTGCCCAACGCCTGGGACGTCGCCTCCGCGGTGCTGCTGGCCGAGATCGGATTCCCGGCCGTCGGCACCACCAGCCTCGGCGTGACCGCGGCGGCCGGGTTACCCGACGGCGCCGCCGCCGGGTCGGACCTGACTGTCGCGCTGGCCCGCACTCTCGTCGGACGTCTCGTCGTGCCCATCACGGTCGATCTGGAGGGCGGGTACTCAGACGATCCCGCGGCGGTCGCCGCACTTGCCGCTGAACTCGCCGACCTGGACGTGGCCGGCATCAACCTGGAGGACGGCCGCGCCGGCGGAACGCTGCGGCCGGTCGCCGAGCACGCCGCGATCATCAGGGCCGTCGTCGCCGCGGCGCCTGCGCTGTTCGTCAATGCGCGCACCGACACGTATTGGCTCGACATCGGCGTCGCTGATGGCCGCAACGAGGAGACGATTCAGCGCTTGCTCGCCTACCGCGACGCGGGTGCGTCGGGCGTCTTCGTGCCTGGCCTCGTCGACCTCGCCGACACCGCGACGGTGGCCGCGCGGGTGGGTTTGCCGCTCAACGTGCTGTGGCGTCCCGGCGTCGAACTCGCGGCGCTGGCCAGCGCGGGCGTCGCCCGGGTGAGCACCGGGTCAGCGCTCTACCGGCACGCCCTGGCCGCGGCGTTAGGTGCGGCGGATGCGGCGCGTACCGGCGCTGAGCCGGTGACCGTCGCCGTCGACTACGGCGTCCTGCAACGCCTGCTCGACGGGTCGGGTTCCTAGCGCACGACGGCGAACTGCCGCCAGTCGCCAGCGGTCTTCAGCCGATTGCCCAAGATTTTCTCGAGCCGACGAAGCCCCGGAAACGTCTGGGATAGGGGCTGAAACAGCGCGACTTCAGCGTTTGGTCTGCGTTTGGCGCGCGTCGTCGTCGGGTATGAGACGCGAATCCAATCACAGGAGGACATCATGAGTGGCTTGATGTGGATCGTGCTCATCGTGGCTGTGATCGTGGTCGTGGTGATCGCGGCGGTGGCGATCCGTCAGCACCGCTCTCAGGCGCTGCAGGAGCACTTCGGCCCTGAATACGATCGGACATTCGAGGCGAATGACAGTCGGCGCGCCGCCGAGGCAGAGCTGCGTGCACGCGAGAAGGAGCGCGCCGAACTCGATATCCGGCCGCTGTCGGCTGCGACGCGCGAGCGGGCCGGCCAGGAGTGGTCCGACATCCAGGCGCACTTCGTCGACGAGCCGACAATTGCGGTCATCAGCGCCGACGCGCTGGTCTGCCGTGTCATGGGCGAGCGCGGATACCCGATGGCTGACTTCGACGCTCAAGCCGACCTGGTGTCCGTCGATCACCCCGCCGTCGTGGAGAACTTCCGGGTCGCTCACGGTGTCTACGCCCTGGCGCAGAGGCAGCAGGCGAGCACCGACGATCTTCGCGAGGCTTTGCTGCGCTATCGGTCGCTGTTCGACGAATTGCTGCACGACGGTCAGGGTGTACCAGGTGACGGCACCCGCCAAGCCGGGGCGGAGAACGGCGCGGCGG
>JAOPWD010000053.1 GCA_025965875.1 Pseudonocardiales bacterium | reverse complement strand
GCGAATACTCCGAGTTGTGGGTCCATCAGCAGCAAATCCGCGACGCCGTCGGTCGTCCTGGCGGCACCGAACCGTGGCTGCTCCACCCGGTCCTCGATACCTTCATGCGCGCTCTTCCCCAAACCCTGCACGGGACCTCGGCGCCGGTGGGCGCCACCGTCCGCGTCCGCGTGCCCGGCCCCGCCGGGGGTCAGTGGGCCGCCGCACGGCGCATCGACCGCTGGAGCTTGGACGACGACGCGGCTGGTGTAGTGGCAGCAGAAGTGGAGATCGGCGCGGAGACGCTCTGGCGGCTGGCCACGCGCGGGATCACCGTGCAGACAGCCCGCAAGCTGGCGACAACACACGGCGACACGACCCTGTCGAACGCCGTGCTGGAGATCGTTTCAATCGTTTGGGAACCAAGGTCTTGAGCAGTTGCGGATGCCAATCTGGGCGTGCGCGGCACTGCCCGCGGCATGTCAGCGCAATGGTTGGTGGACGGCACCAAGGTGTTCGGGACGACACTCCCGTCCAGACCCGAGCGAGCACTTCCGTCAGGAAACGTCGATTCGATACCGCTGAGCCAAGTCTTGGACGCGCAGCGCCTGTCCGGTCAACGTCATGCCGTCGGTGTCAGCGGCGAACGCCGCGATGACGCGCCCGACGCCTTCGGGCGATTGGGAGTCGTTGAGGTCGAAGAAGTCGCGGAACTGCAGGACACCCTCGGTGCGGACGAGGCCTGGGTGCAGGGCGATCGAGGCAACGCGATCGGCGGCGAGCTGTCCGGCCAGGGCAAGGGCCAGGCGGTCATCCGCTGCCTTGGCCATGCTGTATCCGACCCCGTGTTCGGCACTGTGTGAGGCTCCTACTTCCATCGAGATAGTGATGACAGCCGACGGCGCCGAGCGGATGAGTAGCGGTGTGCACAGCGCTGAGGCGACGTAGTGAGCCCGTACGCCGTGGGTGAACATGGCGTCGAACAGCGCGAGCGGCTGCTGCCAGAGCGGCGCGTTCCACTCTTCCCATTGCCCGGCGTTGAGCTGTTCGTAGCCACCCCAGACGTTGTTGACCAGCAGGTGCAGCGATCCGGTTGCATCGATCTCCTCGACGAGGGCGCGGACCTGGTCATCATCGCTGTGGTCGCACTGCCGGGCGATCCCGGTCCCGCCGGCGGCGGTCACCTCGGCGGCAACGGAGTCGACGGTGCCGGGCAGGTGTGTGGTCAGCCCGCGATCGGTCGAGGACCGTGCTGACACCCACACGGTCCACCCGGCCGAGCCGAGGGCAACCGCGACGCCGCGTCCAATCCCTCGGCTGGCGCCGGTGACCCAGGCAACGCGCCGGTGATCGTTTGTCATCTGACTCCTGTGGGCGCGAGTGCTCTTGGTGCGGGGACGAAGATCGGCTGGTCGTAGACCCTAGTGAAGCTGCGCCCGCTGGTGAGGAACGTGACGATCTTGTCGTTGATCCGCCGCTGGCGAGTTCGCCGGACCCGTCCCGAGGGCACGCCCCGGGCAGTTCCACGCCCGGGATGACACCCACGACGCCCCCGCCGTGCTGCGCGGCGACGGCACGGGAGATGGCCTGCGCGCACTCAGCGACGACGTAGTCCAGACGCGCCGGCAGCCCGTCGGAGTACCAGGGTTCGTCACTCCTGGATCTGCGGCCGCTTCAGCGCCGCGATGGCGGTCGTGAGTTCTTCGATTCGCAGGGCTAGCGCGCGTACATCGTCCCGAGTGGCACCCTGAACAGATACTTCGGTTTCCCGGACACGGTCGATCAGCCAGCTCGCGATTGACGCGGTTACCACGCCGAGCAACGCGACACCGCCCAGCATGAGGCCGACGGCAACGAAACGCCCGGTGACGGTGACCGGGTGGTAGTCGCCGTAGCCGACCGTGGTGATGGTGGTGGCCGACCACCACAGCGCGTTGCCAAAGTTCTTGATGTTCGCCGCGGGGCTATGGCGTTCGGCGTCGAGCACCGCAAGGGAGGCGCAGAACAGCAGCAGGATGGTCCCGCCGCCGACGTAGATCGCGATCCGGCCGCGAAGCCCGGTGGTGGCGCTGCGGTTGAGGGCCTTCAGAAGCATGACCAACCGCAGCAAGCGCAGAGGGCGCAGGATGGGCAGGGCGATCACGGCGAGGTCGAGCAGGTGACGCGAGAAGTAGTGCGCGCGCCGGGGGGCCAGGCCCAACCGGGTGACGTAGTCGATGACGAAGACGACCCAGGCGCCGATCACCACCACCTGACACACCGACCTCCACGAGGCATCCAGGTGTACATCGAGGATGGGCCAGGCGTATGCGCCCAGGAACAGCGCCGCTGCTGCTGCCAGCGGCCACTCGCCTCGGGCTTCCCACCGCTCCAGGCGATCAATCGTTCTCATCATTCGCGTGACCTCATCCTCAACGGATTGCTCCGACTTCACCGCCAGTCTGGCCAGTGTCGCGAGTCTCGCTGGGACGACACAAACACAACCAATCGAGCCGAAGAGCTAACACGGGGGGTGCCGTCGAGGTTCATCCGTCGGTTGTGGAAGTGGACCATGGAGCGGATGATCTTGCCGTGCCCGCCGACACCCCGCCCACGAAGCGGATGAGGCTGCGCTATGCCGGACTCTGCCGTGACTGCGGCAAGCCGGTTGCCGCCGGCGAGTGGGCCGTTTACTACCGGCTGCCCAAGAACGTGCAATGTCTGGCCTGCGCCGAAGTCATTTCGACGGGCCTAGCCGTCGAGGTCGTCGCGGACGAATCAGCGCCCGCGGCCCGCACCATGCTGGCCGCAGAGCCCGTGACGCCGACGGCCCCCGTGACGCCGGTGGAGCCGGGGCCGGTGATCACCGGAACGGCAGGCGCATCGGCGCGCCGCGAACACGAACGCCGGGCAGCGAAGCGCGAAGCTCGCATTCGCACGAAGCATCCTCGTCTGGGCGGCCTCATCATGGCGATGAGCGACGAACCACAGCACACCCAAGCCTGGGCGCGGGGGGCACGCGGCGAAGAGCTGCTCGCCAAACGACTCGACGCCCTCGATGCCCAGGGGGTCCTGCTACTCCATGACCGCCGCATCCCACCTGGCCGCACGAACATCGACCACATCGCGATCAGCGCGGCCGGGATCTTCGTCATCGACGCCAAGCGATACCAGGGCAGACCCTCACTTCGTGTCCAGGGCGGCATCCTGCGCCCGCGGACCGAGACGCTGCTGGTCGGTCGCCGCGACTGCACCAAGCTGATTGCCGGGATCACCAAGCAGGTCGGTCTGGTGCGGGCCGCCATCGCGACCACCGGCATTCCGAACGTGCCGGTCCACGGGATGCTGTGCTTCGTCGAAGCCGACTGGCCCCTGATCGGCGGCTCCTTCGCCACGGCCGGCATCGACGTGCTGTGGCCGAAGAAGGCCACCGAGCGGGTCGCCGGCGGCGGTTCGGTAACGAGTGACGTGGTGATCGCGCTGCACAGGCACCTGGCGACCGAGTTCCCGATCGCGTGAGCTTGGCTGCTTACCGCCAAGGAACCTGTCCCACGTTGTCGACTACGCCGATGTGCAGCAGCGGCGCTCATACCTCAGGCGGCTGTCGTGCACGCCGGCACCTCGCAGACCGGGCTGTTCAGCTCGTTGCAGTACGAGGCGTTCAGCTATGACCACCGCGTCGTCCATGCCGACGTGGGAAGGATTCATGATTTCCCGTCTTGCAAGTCCTTGCTGACGGTCGGCAGCGGTCGCTTCGAGAGTCGCTGGGCGACGTTATGGATCATGCGCGGCGACGGCACGACCAGCGCGCCGAGCCGCTGAACAGCGGCGGGGGACGTGCGGACAACCGGATCGGCTGGGCGCTCGCCTACCCGGCAAAGGCCGAAGCGGTATCTCGGCCGAGACGTGGGCAGTACGTGATCACCGACCCCGGCCGAACGTTGCTGGCGCAGCACGCCCACGGAGGTCTAGTCCAGTCCACCCAAGACCATCCCGGTCCAGGCTTGATCAACTCGCGTCGCGTGAGCGCAATCGGGGAATCGACGGAAGCAGACGCGAGTTGATCAACGCCTCGGTTCACTCGGCAGTTGGCCGCGCGAGATCGTCAATTGGTCGGTACGGTCATGCCTGACGGTTGGGCGTGGTTCCGGGTCGGGGGCGAGGAATCGAAGGATGCTGACGATCACGCTGGCGGACCTGCGCTACCGCTATCGCCAATTTCTCATCGGCGTCGTCGGCGC
>JAOPWD010000005.1 GCA_025965875.1 Pseudonocardiales bacterium | reverse complement strand
GTACAGCTCGATGCCCTGATCGGCGACCCACCGAGAGAAGTTCGCGTACAGCTCGTCCGGGTCCGGGACAGATCCCACTGGTCCGGGGCTCGAAAGGGCGGCGGTGAGCTGACGGGCCGCGGCCTGTGGGGGCAGTGTCATGACGCGGTCCACTGTGCACGACTACCGACCTGCCCGACGACGCGGGCCAGCAGGTGCTTGCTGGCAATCGCCATGCCCGACGCGGCGGAGGTCGGTCCGGCCGGTCGACGACCTGTTGCAGCCTCTGGCCGGCGTGGACAATGCGCACATGACTTCGGCGCTGCGTGTGCACGAGGACGGTCAGCCGATCGACTTCACTTACGAGGCGATCCTCGACTACCACGGCCGATCGGCGCCGGCCGGCGTAGCGCATGCGCTGAAGGTGATGGAGCGCGCGTTTCCGCTGCTCGACCCGACCGGGCCGCTCGAACGCCGCGAGGTCGTGATCGCCACCGCCTTCGCCGGACCCGGGGCCAGGGACGCGTTCGAAGCGGTGACGCGCGCGGTGACCGGAGATCGATACACGGTCGATCCGCGGCTGGCGGCCCCCGAGCGCGGTCCGACCATGGCGAACTTCGTGTTCCACCTCAGCTATCGCGGCGAATCGGTCCACCTCCAGTTGCGTCCCGGTCACGTGACCGCGGAGTTCATCGACCTCGCGCGGGCCGATGACCTCAGCGCGGCGCGGGAGGGCCGGCTGCACCAGCTCAAGCTGGAGATGAGCCAGCGACTACGTAGCCTGGACGCGGCAGACGTCTACGAGGTTGTGCCCGACTGACTTCGGCCCCCTGGCTCCACGGCGCCGGCCCACGACCGGCGCGGCGCGCTCAACCCGGTTGGCACCTCGTCACCCGATCGACCTTGACAGGACCCAGATGCACTCGGAGGGTACTAACTGTCGACGGCGCGAGGGAGTTCGACGTGCACCCCAATGCTGAGTTGTACCGGCGCCTGACAACAGCGTTTCAAGCGGGCGACCTTGACACGATCCGCGGCGGGTTGGCCGTCGACGTGCAATGGCACGAAGCGGGCGAAGCGACGGCGGTCGACGGCCGCGACGCGGTCCTGGAACGCATGACCGGCGCGGTCGCACACATCGAGGGACGCATCGACGTGCACGACGTGCTCGCCGACGACGAACACGTCGTCGCAATGCTCAACGTCAGTCTGCGCAAGCCGGACGGCTCCGAGCTTTCCTACACCGCCGTTGAGGTCGCGCACATGAGCGATGGCCGCGTTACCGAGCGGTGGTCGTTCATGGATGCCTGCCCGCCGGATGTCGAGGCGTTCTTCACCGACCTCGGTTGACCAGGTCAGAGTCCGGCGTTCAACCGGGACGTCCGAGCGGTTCCAGCGTCTGGCCACGCTGGGCACAAACTGACACCGCGACCGCCGCGATCATGTTCTGCGCAGTGGCGGCTGCACGTAATGACAATTGAGTCGTTGGGGCGAGTCGACGCCCAATCTGCAACAAGATCAACGGAACCCTCGAGGCAGCGCACCGGTTTCGGCGTTCGGGCGCTCCTTGGCGCCGACTACCGTGGACGGCCGATTCGGGCCCCCGCCCGGACCGAACATCACGTTTAGCGCGTTCCCAGATTGACAGTCCACTCTGGAAGCCGGACACCCTAGGAAACGAGACCGCCGAAAATATGATCGAAGTGCGTGGCCTAACCAAGCGCTATCGCGACCGCAGCGTTGTCGACAACCTCAGCTTCCGCGTCGGACCGGGCGCGGTCACCGGGTTCTTGGGCCCGAACGGCAGCGGAAAGACGACCACCGCGCGGGTCATCCTTGGACTGACCGAACCGAGTAGCGGAACCGCCACCATCGGTGGGCGCCGTTACCGTGACCTCAGGCATCCGTTGCGCGAAATCGGAGCGTTGATCGACCCGGGCGGAGTCAACCCCAACCGGACTGCCGTCGAGCATCTGCGTTGGCTGGCCGCGGGTAGCCGCCTGCATTCCCGGCGCGCAGAGGAGGTGCTCGGCTTGGTCGGTTTGGCGGGCGCTGCCGGGCGCAAGGTTTCCGGCTTCTCGCTCGGCATGCGCCAGCGACTGGGCATCGCCGCCGCGCTCATCGGTGACCCGCCCGTCCTGGTGCTCGATGAGCCGATCAACGGCCTCGATCCAGAAGGAATCTGCTGGCTGCGCACGTTCACTCAGGCTCTGGCCGCTGAAGGTAGGACGGTGTTCCTTTCCAGCCACTTGATGAGTGAGATGGCGATGACCGCAACTGAGCTGATCGTCATCGGCCGAGGCCGGCTGATAGCCGCCGAGAGCGTGACCGCGTTCACCGAGCGGGCTGACAGTTCGGTGCGCGTGCGCAGCCCGCAGCTCGACCTGTTGGAAGTCGCTCTGGCGGGCGCGGCGACGTCGATGTGGCGCGTTGACGACGCGCTCGAAGTGGCTGGGATCGGTATCGAGCGGGTCGGCGCGATAGCCCGGAACCTGGGCGTGCAGCTTCATGAGCTCTCGCCGCAACGGGCCTCCCTGGAGGATGCGTTCATGCGGCTGACCGCGGACGCCAGCGAGTACCTGCCGCAGCCTGCCGCGTGATCGACTCGCTGGCGATGGAGTGGCAGAAGCTGCGGCCGCTGCACAAGACGTCGCGCATGGTGGCTCTCGCGATCACGATGGCAGTTGTAGTGAGCGCAATTGTGGCGGCGGCGATGGCGTCGAACGGGGCGCAGATGAGTTTGTCCGATCGTCGCGGGTTCGACTCGGTCGGCACGTCGTTGCAAGGCATCAACGCAGCAGTGCTGGTGGTCGCCGCCTTCGGCGCGCTGAGCGTGACCCGCGAATACGCCACCGGGATGATCAGGACGACGTTCCTCACCCAACCGGGACGCCTGCGGGTGCTCACCGCGAAGTTGGGCATCCACGCGGCAGTCGCGGGCGTCGCCGCGGCGTGCGCATGCCTGGCCGCGTTCGCTGTAGGTCAGGCTCTGCTCAACAGCGCGGGCCTGTCGGTCGGCTGGGGAAACTCACACCTGGCGGCTGCGCTGGGCGGCGGGGTGATCTACCTGGTGCTGGTGTGTTTGTGGGGCGCGGCGCTTGGCGCTCTGCTGCGCTCGTCGTCCTCCGCAATCACCTGGCTTGCATCACTGCTCGTCGTCGCGCCCGTGATCGTGCAGATCCTGCCCCAGCACGTCATCGACCTGTTCGGCCGGTGGCTGCCCTCACAGATCGGGCAGCAGGCCATTTCGTCGAGCCCGAATGCCCACTCGTTCTCCGCGTGGATCGGCCTGACCGTGCTCGCTGGTTATGTGGCCGTGACACTGGTTGCCGGTGCCTGGCGGATGGCCCGTACCGATCCGTAGCCGCGCCGCCAGCAGTGAAGGAGCGTCACGGCCAAAACGGGGCGCGGTCGCTTCGGGTGCCCTGCCGACTTCGCTGGCGCGGGATGGACCGCTATGGCGCGGCTTCGGCGTACGGCTGGGTCGGCCAGCCCGAGTTGGCGGATCGCGCGCCGTCGCGTGGGCGCATGAGCATGCGTCGTGTGGCCAGCCGCCCGTCCGGACGGGGTGTCAGCATCCTGGCGAACTGCTGTGTGCGGGAGCAGCCTCTACCCATGAGCATCGATCACCCCGGCGGGCTCGGTACCCGGGCCCAACACATGACTGTGCGCGTCGGCCTTGG
>JAOPWD010000532.1 GCA_025965875.1 Pseudonocardiales bacterium | reverse complement strand
GGCTAGGCGGGCAGCCGGCGCCAGGGGTTGGTGGCGACTACCGGGGCCGGCGCAGCGGCGACTCGGGCCCGGTGCTCGCGCGGGCTGACGCCGCGGACCCGCTTGAAGGCGGCACTCAGCGCGAACGAACTGCCGTAGCCGACGCGTTTCGCGACGGCGCCGACCGTGGCATCGGGCTCGCGCAGCAGGTCGGCGGCCAGGGCGAGCCGCCACGCAGCGAGGTAGGCCATCGGCGGTACGCCGACCAGGTCCGTGAAGCGGCGGGCGAGTGCGGCCCGGGAGATGTTGGCTGCGCCGGCCAACTCGGCCACCGTCCACGGATGCGCCGGGTCGTCCTGCAGCAACCGGAGCGCCAGCCCCACGACCCGGTCGCTGTGCGCCTGGTACCACGCGGGCGCCTCGGCCTCGGGGCGGGCGAACCAGGTACGCAGCGCCGCGATGAGCAGCAGGTCGAGCAGTCGGTCGAGCACGGCGGCCTGCCCGGGCTCGTCCTTGACGATCTCCTCCGCGAGCAGCGCCACCAGCGGGGTTCTCCACACCTGGCTCTCGAGCACTACCAGCGGTGCGAGCGAGTCAAGCAGCGGGCGGCAAATCTCGCTGAGCTCCTGGTAGGTCCCGGTGACCAGCACGGTCGCCCCGTCCGGATTGTTGCCCCACGTGCGCACGCCGAGGGTGCCCAGGTCGGTCAGCGGCTCGCCGTCGGGCGTAGTGCAGCGCTGCCCAGGATGGATGACGGCCTGCGGCGGCGTACCCGGGTCGTCGGCGAACGTGTACGGGTCAGGTCCGCGCAGGATCGCGACGTCTCCGGCATGCAACTCGACAGGGCGACCGCGGGCGGGAAGCACCCACGCATCGCCCTCGACGATCGCGACCAGCGTGAGCGGGGCCTCGTCCTGGATCCGCAACGACCACGGCGCCGTCATCGAAGAACGGAGCAGGAACGCCCCCTGGGCGCGGGGGCCATTGAGCAACCCGGCGACTGCGTCCATGCCGTCAGCGTAGACGCGTAGACACAAATATGGTCGCTTAGACCATGCCCCATCTCACCCGCCAGCCGGTTGGTACCTAAGACCGTCCGGCGAAGAGGCTGGTGACCGAGCCGTCCTCGAAAACCGCGCGGATGGCCTGAGCCAACAGGGGGGCGATCGAGAGCACGGTGAGCTTGTCGAAGTCCTGCTCAGGACGGATCGGCAGGGTGTTGGTGACGATCACTTCACGGATCCGGCTGTTCTTGAGCCGGTCGGTGGCCGGCGGGGAGAAGATTCCGTGCGTGGCCGCGACGACCACATCGGTGGCTCCGGACTCGAAGAGCAAATCGGCGGCCTTGGTGATCGATCCGCCGGTGTCGATCATGTCGTCGATCAGCAGGCAGCACTTGCCGTCGACCTCACCGACAACCCGGTTGGCGACCACCTCGTTTGCCGCGTCCAGGTCACGTGTCTTGTGCACGAACGCGATGTCGAGGCCACCCAATTCGTCGGCCCACTGCTCCGCGGCGCGCACCCGGCCGGTGTCGGGGGAGACGACGACGATGTCTTCCTCCGCGTACTTCTCCTTGACATGCTTGGCCAGCAGCGGAAGCGCGAACAGGTGGTCGACGGGGCCGTCGAAGAAGCCCTGGATCTGCGCGGTGTGCAGGTCGACGGCCATCAGCCGGTCAGCGCCCGCTGTCTTGAACAGGTCGGCGACCAACCGGGCCGAGATCGGCTCGCGGCCGCGGTGTTTCTTGTCCTGGCGGGCGTACGGGTAGAACGGCGCCACGACGGTGATTCGCTTCGCCGACGCCCGCTTGAGCGAGTCGACGAGGATCAGGGTCTCCATCACCCAGTGGTTGATGGGTGTCGTGAAGCTCTGGATCACGAAGGCGTCCGAGCCGCGCACCGACTCGTTGGACTTGATGAATGTCTCGCCGTTCGCGAAGTCGCGGGCGGTGGTGTCGGTGACCGTGACCCCGATGTGGGCGGCGATCTCGTCGGCTAGCTCGGGGTAGGCGCGGCCGGAGAACAACATCAGGCTCTTGCGCCCGGCTACCGAGATGACACTCATGCCGACGCCACCGCAACTATCATCGTGGCCCGCATGGAAGTGAGCTTCCGGTTCTCATGCCAGGTCCTCGCTCGTATCGACGGCTTGGGCTGCTTCGGCGGCTTCAGCAGCGGCGGTGCCGGGGCGCCGCCGCACCACCCAGCCTGCCACGTTCTGCTGGCGGGCACTCGAGCGGCCCAACGCCCCCGGCGGCACATCCTCGGTGATAACGGCCCCAGCCGCGGTGTACGCGCCGTCCCCGACCGAGACCGGCGCCACGAACATATTGTCGGCCCCGGTGCGGGCGTGGTCCCCGATGACGCTGCGGTGTTTCGCCACGCCGTCGTAGTTGACGAAAACGGTGGCCGCGCCGATGTTCGTGTGCGCCCCGATCGTGGCATCGCCGACATAAGACAGGTGTGGCACCTTGCTGCCCGCCCCGATCTCGCTGTTCTTGATCTCGACGTAGGTGCCGACGTGGACGCCGTCGGCGAGCACCGTGCCGGGACGCAGGTAGGCGAACGGGCCGATCGTGACGTCGGCACCGATCGCCGCGCTGGTCGCGACAGTGCGGTCCAGGCAGGCGCGCGCGCCGACGGTGGTATCGGTGAGCGAGACCTGCGGGCCGATCGTGGCGCCCGCGGCAACATGCGTGGATCCGTGCAGGTCGACCGAGGGGAGCAGGGTGACGTCGGGCTCGAGGACGACGTCGGCGTCGAGCCACGTCGTCATCGGATCCACGATGGTGACTCCGGCGCGCATGTGCGCGAGCAGCAGCCGGTCGTTGTAGGACCGGTGCGCGCCGGCGAGTTGGACCCGGTCGTTCACGCCTGCGGTCTCGGTCTGGTCGGCGGCCAGCGCACCGACCGAGCGGCCGTCCGCGACCAGGATCGCGACCGCGTCGGGCAGGTACTGCTCGCCCTGCGCGTTGTCGGTCGAGAGCCGGCCGACGGCGTCGCGCAGCACGGCGTGGTCGAAGGCGTAGACGAGCGCCGATACCTCGGCGACCGCGAGCTCGTCGGCGGTCGCGTCCTGGTGTTCGACGACGCGGGCGACCGTGCCGTCGGCTGCGCGGATCACCCGCCCGTAGCCCGTCGGATCGTCGACGACGCTGGTGAGCATGGTCGCGGCCGCGCCTGACGCGGTGTGAGCCGAGACCACGGCGGCCAGCGTCTCGGGCGTCAGCAGGGGTGAGTCGCCAGGCAGCACGAGCACCGTGCCGGTGGCCTCGGCCGGGACATCATCCAGCGCGACCCGCACGGCGTGACCGGTGCCGTGCTGCTGCTCCTGCACCGCGGCTCGCGCGGCAGGGGCGATCTCGGCCAGGTGTGCAGTGACCTCGTCGCGGCTGTGCCCCACGACGACGACCGTGTGCGTGGCGCCGAGCGGTGCCGCGGCCGCCAATACATGGCCGAGCAGCGAACGGCCGGCGAAACCGTGCAACACCTTGGCGGTCGCCG
>JAOPWD010000513.1 GCA_025965875.1 Pseudonocardiales bacterium | reverse complement strand
TGGATGACAACGGCTTCGTCAGCCCGAGTCGTTGGGGGATGCTGGAAGGCACGGGACCGCTGCTACAGCGCGGCACTGTGGTGGGGCCGAGGCCGCCCCGACTCGTTTCAGATTGAGACGGTGGGTGGACCCGTCGTGTCTAGCGTGGTGTGCGCCGCGTCACATCGACGTCGCGCACTCCACGAGGAGAGACCATGAAGGCCCTCGTCTACCACGGCCCTGGTCAGAAATCCTGGGACACCGTCGCTGATCCGAAGCCGGTCGATCCGACCGACATCGTCGTGCAGATTGATACCACCACGATCTGCGGCACCGATTTGCACATTCTCAAGGGCGACGTGCCTACCGTCGAGCAGGGCCGAGTCCTCGGTCACGAGGCGGTCGGCACAGTCGTTGCTGTGGGATCAGCGGTAAGCAGCCTGGCCGTTGACGACCGGGTCATCGTTCCCGCCATCACCTCCTGTGGGCGCTGCGCGTACTGCAAGCGCGCGATGCCGAGTCACTGCCAGGCCACCGGCGGGATCGGATGGATCTTCGGCCACCTGATCGACGGCACTCAGGCCGAGTACGCGCGAGTGCCGTTCGCCGAGACCAGCGTGCACAAGGTGCCCGAAGGCGTCACGGACCAGCAGGTGCTGTTCCTCACCGACATCCTGCCCACCGGATACGAAGTTGGAGTGCGCAACGGGCAGGTCAAGCCGGGCGACGTGGTCGTGGTGGTGGGCGCGGGACCGGTTGGACTCGCCGCGATCCAGACCGCGGGACTGGCCGGCGCGGCCAGCATCATCGCCGTCGAACTGGCCGACTCGCGATTGGAGCATGCACGCCGCTTCGGCGCCGATCACACGATCAATCCGAGCAGCGGAGACGTCGAGGGCCAGATTGCAGCCCTGACCGGGGACGGCCTCGGCGCCGATGTTGCCATCGAAGCCGTCGGTATCCCGGACACTTTCGATCTGTGTACCCGGGTGGTCCGCCCCGGCGGGGTCATCGCCAACATCGGGGTACACGGGGCGCCGACGACGCTGCATCTCGAAGATCTCTGGATCAAGAATGTGACAATCACGACCGGTCTGGTGGATGGCACGACGGTGCCGATGCTGTTGCAGCTGGTCCAGTCGGGGAAGATCGCGGGCGAGCTGTTCGGCACGCACGAGTTCGGCCTGCACGACATGATGTCCGCCTACGACACCTTTGCCGACGCTGGCGCACAGAACGCTTTGAAGGTCGTCATCAAAAAGTAGAGACGTCGTGGTAGTCACCGACCCTGGCGGGGGCATCCGCGCTTCTCGCGCGGTCCGGCCCAGGGCGAACTCTCCCCGCAATGCGGGTAAACCTCCGGGCCGGTGGTCCGGGGCCGCTGGCCGATAGTTCCGGCGTGCGCTTCGAAACCGGCGCGCAGAACTCTGGTCGGGAACGCCACGGCGGGGATGGTGTCGTGTGTTTGGGACCCATTTGGCACCGCACCTCATGCACGAAGGCAGACAACGTCCAGCTCGGGGCACGGCAGCGGGCGGCTAGGAGATCGCTATGACCTGCAAAGACACCTACCCCAACGTCTGGGGGTCAAGGGTCTGCACTCGGTAACGCCACCTGGCAATCCCCCGCCTCAGCGTGGCGCTACGCGAAGCGACCCGAGCGCTGAATACCAACCGACATCAGCTCCAAGACCTCGTCGACACGATCGCCCCAGGCCTCACCGACCGCCCAGTACTCGGCCCCATCACCGCCGCCCAGGCCGTCGTCAGCTACTCCCACCCCGGCCGATTCCGTAACGACACCGCCCTTCGCCGCGGCCGCCGGAACCAGCCCCTGCCGATCGCCCAACGCTTGCAACAACCGCTCGAGCCCTCGATTATCGGTCATCAGGAATGTGACCGTGCCCGCCGGCAGGACGCGCGGCGATCCACCGGCTGCGTCGCCGTGGTCGGGCACCGCGCAACCGTAACGGCGCGGGCGTCGCGATTGCGGCGGGGGAGCCACCTCTCAAGTCGCGTGCCAGTACCACCGCCGATGACCTGCTGGCACCTGTCAGGGCCGGCTTCGAATCAGTGCCAGCACTGATGTCGACGGCCCATTGACCGACCAGTCTGGACACCTAGGTCTGACTTCGACCGGCGGGAGGGTTCTTCGATGACGACATCGCAGCAGGAACATGAGGTTGACGGGGCCCGGCTCATGCGGGTGCTCGCCGACGCGCAGTACGTCGGGATGGCCGACTCCTTCCTGCGGACAGTGCAGGACGCTCGGGACGACGGCATAGCCGAGGTCGTCGAGCTGCGTACCGCGGCCCAGGACAGGCTGGCGGGTGACAGCGAATTCCTGCTCGACCTTGCGAGGCGGGTGGGGGATCACGGGCTGGCGGCCCAAACCGCGCGCGCCGCGGATACCGACTCGGCCGCCGCGGCGAGTTTCCGGGAGAAGGCGTATGCCGAGGGTGGCGTGCTCGCCTACGTCGAGCAGCGCCTCGGGCGCATGGCCGATACCTGGGCGGCCGAGCGCGCCGATGCCGCCGCGGACGCCGTCGCTTTCCGCGCCAGCTCAACCCTGTGCTGTGCGGGCGGTGTGGCGTTGATCGTCGCCGGTGTCGGGATCGCGGTCTTCGGACCGAAGCTCATCGGCCCGGTCGCCGAGGTGGTCGGGCCGGCGGCCGTCGTCGTGGGTGTCGTTTACGCCGCGTCCTGCTGCTGAAGTAGCAGCACAGGCGCCGTCGCGGGCGCATGGGAGTGGAACTCCTCGGAAAGGCGACTCTGTGGCGGGAAAACTCCGTCCTGCTAGTCCAGCTGAATGACCGTCACGAGGTGTCGCTGTTCCTGCTCGCCACCCGCCCTGACCTGGCGACCAAGGGTGCTACAACACCGCGTTGCTGTGTCAACGGCTCGGCGACGAGCAGGTGTTCAGCGTCGACGTCAACCCCGAGCTGATCAAGTTAGCGCGGGAGCGACTCGCCGCGATCGGCTACCAGCCCACACTGGTCGCAACCGACGGCAGCCTCGGGTTGCCCGAGCACGCCCCGTTCGACCGAGTCATCGTCACCTGCTCAGTACCGGCCATCCCATGGCCGTGGGTAGAGCAGACCCGAGTTGATGGTCTGATCCTGGCCGACCTCAAGCTGGACGGCCACGCCGGCAACCTGGTCCTGCTGCACCGCCACGACGATCGCGCCGAGGGTCGCTTCGACGCCACCTTACGGCTCCTTCATGAGGGCGGCGTGATCAGCAGGTCCGTCGCCATCGGTTCTCTCGCTGCCCAGCGGACGCCGGTCGACTCATTCGACCGGTGAATTGATTACGCAGGCGGTGGAAAGGCGTAGAGCTTGCTTTTCGAACATGCAGAGAGCGTTCCGTCCGGGCCGGCCGCGAGGGAAGAAACTCCCATCCC
>JAOPWD010000455.1 GCA_025965875.1 Pseudonocardiales bacterium | reverse complement strand
CCCACGCGAACGCCTGCGGTTCTCGACGCGCCGGGTGGGATGGCGGCAAGATCCGCGGCGAGCTGCTTGTCGAGTGCGCCGGCGAACGCCGGGAACATCGCGGCGAGGGTGTCATGCGCTGCCTGCGCCGCGGCGGCATCGCGCGAGGCGGTCCGCGGAGCCCGGAGGTGCAGCAGATCCTGCGGTCGCCCCGGCTCGGTTGCGGCAACGGCGTCGTACACGGCGGCGCTCATGATCGCGAAGTCACGGGTGGGCTGGATCGCGGCGGGCTGCGCGCCGGGCGTGCTGACAAGTGACAGCAGCGTCGCGTTCCATTCGACGACGATGTTGGGCCGGCCGGAGGTTCGAGCCGTCGGCGGTTTGGCTTGGGCCGGGGTTGAGACGGCTGCGGTGGCGATCGCCGCGGCTGCAGCGAGCCCGAGGGCGAGAAGACGGTGGGGGACTGCGGTGCGTGTTGTGCGCATGACGACTCCGATCTGATTGAGGTGGTGTTGCGCGGCTGAACAGTGTTTTCGGCGAGGCTCAGTGGATGTGCTGGACGGGCGCATCGACTCTGGGCGGGGGAGCCGTCTCGTCCAGCGCGAGGGGCAGGTCCGGTCTCGACCGCCAGGTGGCGAGCAGCACGATGAGGCCCTCGGTGGATATCGCGGCGATGCCGAGGGCGCAGTTCCAGTTCCCGACGTCGGCATGGTCGGTCGGCAAACCCGTCGTGCGGCTCAGTACGTAGGCGAGGATCGCGCCGCTCGCGACGACCTCGGCGAGCAACCACACTCGTCGGCTCGGCACGGTCATCATCGCCATCGCGCCGAGCAATGCCGCCGCGATCAGCAGGACGTACCCGTAGCCGATGAGTGGCGTGCCCTGCCACGTGCCCGGCAGGTCGACGATATGGATGACTGCCACGGTGAGGAGCGCGATCGACGCGGCGGCTCGCGCCAGGTACTCGGTCGGTATGCGGTCAAACTGTTCTGGTTGACGACTAGACATGGTTCTCCTATGGGGTCGGGGGACGGACCTGGGTCACGCCACGATGCGCGGGTCCAGTTGCCGACGTAGTTGGCTGATGGCGTAGTGCAGTCGTGAACGG
Source organism: Pseudonocardiales bacterium (assembly GCA_025965875.1). Taxonomy (GTDB): domain Bacteria; phylum Actinomycetota; class Actinomycetes; order Mycobacteriales; family Jatrophihabitantaceae; genus QHCC01. The sequence continues at coordinate 1,573 of JAOPWD010000455.1, read as the reverse complement.
GCGGTCCCCGGCGGCACACCGAGTCGGGCCGCGGCGACGTGGACCGGGTGCCCGGCGAAGAACGTCTCGACGAGGATCTGCTGGTGTGGCTCAGACAGCCGCTGCATCGCCTCGACGAGAATCGTGTGGTCCAACAGCCGATCGAAGCCGCCGTCGACGATGCCCTCGATCGTCGGCTCCTCGTCCGCCAGAGCCGGACGGGTGCTCTCTGCACGAGCTGAATCGACGAGCAGCCTGCGCGTTACCAGAAACAGCCAAGCCCGCACCGACCGGTGGTCCTCGAGCAGGCCGGGAAGGCGACGCCACGCGCGCAGGAAGGTTTCTTGTACGACATCTTCTGCGCGCCCACGGTCGTTGGTGAAGCGCTCCGCGTAGGCGAGCAGCGCCCGGCCGTGGTCGGCGTACAGCGTCTTCAACGCATCGTCGACTCCGGTCGCGGCCGTGTCTCGCACTCGCGTCACTAGGCCGGCGTTCGACATGACTTCGTCTGCCGTGAGTAGCTGTTCCATGTCTACTATCACGGGTAGTAGAGGCGGGATGTTCAGGGTTATCGCGGCCGCTTATCCGGCTCACATGTGGCGGGGCACCTGCGTGTCGCGCAGGTGGCGGCCGGGTCCTCCGGAGGCGGAGTCAGTGCGGCCGGACCGCGATGACCGGGTGGGGCTGCCGCACTGGTGGCTGAGTCGTGGCGACCGCCGCCGGGGTCAGCGCGACAAGCAGCGGCATGAGCCCGAGGACCGCGACCGCGGCTCGGACAGTCCTGCGTCGCGGTGGACTCAGCGCGGCGGGCGGTAGTAGTAGCCGCTGGATTCTCATCACGGTGTCGCCGTCGGCTGCTGCGAGGGTGGCTGACGACGTGCTGACCGGAGCCAGGCCCGATCGGGCCGTGACCACAGCGACAAGCGCGGTGGCGAGCGCCTCGGGATCGTGAGTCCGCGCGGCTACGTCGTCTGCATGCATCTCCAACAGTCGGCGGACGGCACGAGGAAGCTCGCGCATGAACGGAAGTTCCGGCAGGGCGCGCTCGGCCAACGCGGCGCAGGCCAGCAGGCGATGGTGCCTGGAGCCCAGGTGGGCCCGCTCGTGCGCAAGCACAGCGGCCAACTGTGGGCCAGTCAGCAACTCGACCGTGCCGCTGTTCAGAACCACAGTGTTTGCGCGTCCGGCCAGGCAGTAGGCGGCTGGCTGCGACTGCTCGATAATCACCGCGCCAAGCTCGATTGCGGGATGACCGTACAGCGAGAGCAGGCTGCGCTGGCGGCGGCGCTCGGTGCGACGGGTTTGGACAACCTGGAATGACGCCCAGCCAACGCGCACGGCGATTGCGGCCGACAGCGTGATGCCGGCACCCGCGACCGCGGCACCGCCGGGTGTCACGTAGGCGGCGCGGAGCCGCAGGATGCATGCGCCGAGCAGTTGGCTGAGCCCACTCGACAGTGCGGTGCCCGGCAGGGCGACGGTAAGCCCAGCAAGGAAGATTGCGGTCAGCACAGAACCCGCCGCGGCCAGCAGCAGTCCTGCGCCAAGCCGCGGAGCGCGAGCCAGCCAGGCGTCGTGGCGATACGCGAACCGG
>JAOPWD010000446.1 GCA_025965875.1 Pseudonocardiales bacterium | reverse complement strand
CGTCGACCCGACGGTCGGCCTCTCGATGCGCGGCATCGGGTACGACCGCGACATCGCTCATGTGATCATGGACGGCCCGGAGCTCCAGGTCAGCACGCCGTGGCGCAGCTGGCGCGACGTGCGCTTGGACCGCGAGGCGGGGCTGTTGACCGTCCCGGCCGGCGCGGCGCTGGACCTGGGCGCGACGGCGAAGGCGTTCATGGCCGATCACGCCGCCCGCGCGCTGAGCAGCCGCTACGAAACCGGCGTGCTGGTCGAGCTGGGCGGCGACATTGCCGTGGCCGGTCACCGCCCCGACGGCTGGTGCCTCGACGTGGCCGAGCATGAGGGCGGCGACGGGCAGTTGGTGCTCGTGCGTCACGGCGGCCTGGCCACCTCGACCACGACCGTCCGCACCTGGCGGTGCGGCGGTCAGCCGGTACATCACATAGTCGACCCGCGCACCGGTCTTCCGGCCGACGGGCCGTGGCGCACGGTGTCGGTCTACGCGCCGTGCGCGCTGGCCGCGAACACCGCCAGCACGGCGGCGATCGTCATGGGCGAGAGTGCCGTCGACTGGCTCGATACCCGCAACCTGACGGCCCGACTGGTCGGGCGCGACGGCACGGTCGTCACCACCGGAGCCTGGCCGCAGAGCCGGCTGCCCGTCGCGGCGGTGGCCCGATGACGATCTGGCTGATCGCCCGCGGCGCGGGCCTGGCCGCCTTGGTGCTGCTGACCGTCGCCACCGCTCTTGGCGCGCTCGTCAGCGGCGGCGGCCCGGCCCGGCCGGGCGGGCGGGTAATCGCGCAGTACGCCCACCGGGTCGTAGCGTCGCTCGGCCTGGCCGTCCTCGGCCTGCACCTCACGATGATCCTGGCCGACTCCTTCGCCCACGTCGGCTGGGTCGGCGCGCTGGTGCCGTTCACATCGCAGTACCGGCCGCTGTGGGTCGGCCTGGGCAGCCTCGCGGCGTACACGTTCCTGCTGGTGGCCGCGACCGGGTTCGCCCGGGGCCGCATGGCCGGCTCGGCCGGCGGCGCCGCCGTCTGGCGCACTGTCCACGGCGCCGCCTATGCCGGCTGGGCGATGGCGCTGCTGCATGGCCTGCGCTCCGGCACCGACAGCAGCGTGGGCTGGGTCCGCGTGCTGTATCTGTCCTGCCTGCTGGTGGTGCTCGGCAGCGTGGCGACGCGTGCCGTCGTCGGGATGCCGTCCGCCCGTCGCGCCGTCCCGGCGGGAGTGCAGCGATGACCGCCGTCATCGAGCGCAGCGTCGGCGGCGCGCTGACGCCCACGTGGACGATCGGTGCCCCGCGGCTGCTGGCCGGCCTCGATCGGCACGCCGTCCTCGACCACCGCGCCCACCTCGAAGTTCACGGCGCGCTGCCCGGCGGCGACCTGCCACGGCTGCTCACCCTCCTGGACGCGAGCAGCCTGGCCGGTCGCGGCGGTGCAGGCTTCCCACTTGGGGCCAAGCTGCGCGCGCTGCGCGGCCAGCGGCCGACGGTCGTGGTCAACGGCACCGAAAGCGAGCCGGCGAGTCTCAAGGACCGCGTGCTGCTGCGCCGCAGTCCGCACCTGGTCGTGGACGGTGCGCTCGCGGTCGCGGCCGCGCTCCACGCACGGCGAGTGACGATCGCTGTGCACGACCGGCTTGCCGAGCAGGCGGTTCGCGACGCGCTGAGTCAGCGCCCGGACGGCTCGCACGTGCGCGTCGAGCACGTCGGTGGCGGCTTCGTCGCGGGTGAGGCGCGGGCGCTGGCCCGTGCCTTGGCCGGCGGTCCCGCGCTGCCGCCGGGCAGACGGGAGCACGCCACCGACAAGGGCATTCTCCTCGCGAACGTCGAGACGTTCGCACAGCTGGCTGTACTCGTGCGGATGGGCTGGCGTCGCTTTGCCGACACCGGGACGCGCGCGGAGCCGGGCACGACGCTGCTGACTCTGGGCGGCGCCGTGGGTCGGCCTGGTGTCGTCGAGGTCCCGCTGGGCACGCCGCTGGGGATCGTTCTCACTGCGGCGCAAGCGCACCACACCACGGCGGTCGTCACTGGCGGCTACCACGGCAGCTGGCACGCCCCGCTGCCGAATATCGAACTGTCCCGTGCCGGGCTGGCCTCCGCCGGCGGCACGCTCGGCGCCGGCGTCCTCCTCGCGGTCGATGACGCGACGTGTGCGCTCGGCGAGCTAGCCCGGGTGACGGCCTGGCTGGCCGGCGAGTCGGCCGGACAGTGCGGGCCTTGCCTGTTCGGGCTGCCCGCCCTGGCACGGGACGTGCAGGCGCTGTACCAGGGGCATCCGGGCGCGGTCGAGGTCGCCTTGAGACATGCGCGGGCCGTCGATGGTCGCGGCGCGTGCAGTCATCCCGACGGCGCCGCACGGTTCGTCACCTCGGGCCTGCACCTGCTGCATGACGAGACCGAGCTGCATCTGCGCGGCGGCTGCGGGCGTCCGGTGCTGGGCCGGCTGCCGATCGGAGCGCGGTGATGAAGCTCGAGATCGACTGGACGCGCTGCGACGGGCATGGCCTGTGCGCCGCGCTACTGCCCGAGCGGATCACCCGCGACGAATGGGGCTTCCCGGTCCTGCACAACACGGCCGTCAATCCCGAGGCGCCCACCGCCGTCCGACGAGCTGTCGCTGCCTGCCCCGCCCTGGCCCTTCGACTTACCAACGAACCTTCAGAAAGCCGCAGATGACCCTTACTGCCGAACCCCGGCCGATTGGACCGCCGGCGGGCGCTGTGGTCGACGTCGAAATCGTCGTCCCGGTCTTCAACGAGGAGGACGACCTCGAGCGCAGCGTGCGCCGCCTGCATGCCTTCCTGCAGACGGACTTCCCCTTCACGGCGGCCATCACCATCGCCGACAACGCCAGCACCGACGGCACGTGGGCGGCTGCGGTCGCGCTCGCCTCCGAGTTGCCCGGCGTCACCGCGGTGCACCTGGACGCCAAGGGCCGCGGCCGCGCG
>JAOPWD010000440.1 GCA_025965875.1 Pseudonocardiales bacterium | reverse complement strand
TTGCTGACCAACGCAACGCCCGCGATGCCGAGCCCGCCGACCAGCAACGTGCGCCGTGAGATGGCGGGCATCTCAGAGCGGTGGGCTCAGCCAGAACTTGAACAACTGATGCCCGGCGTCCGCGACGCCGCGCGGGACGCCGAAGACCTCGTAGATGCGGTAGACGAAGTTGAAGAATGCGGTGTTCAGTTGCCGGATCTGCAGCAGGACGATCACGCCGATCATGCCCCAGGGCTTGATCGCCTCTGCCCCCTGGACCGTGTGCGGGTTCAGGTACGGCTCGATGATCGCCCAGCCGTCCAGGCCGGGAATCGGCAGCAGGTTGAGCACGGCGGCCGTCACCTGGAGGAAGCCGAAAAAGGCCAGGCCGGCCCAGAATCGGCCGTGGGTGGTCCCGCTGTTGAACTGGGCGTTGACCAGAATGAGCGTCACGACGGCGAACAGGACATTGGACAGCGGCCCGGCGGCGGCGGCCACGCTCTGCATCGCCCGACTGCGGAACGCGTGGCGGTGCAGGTACACCGCTCCGCCGGGGAGCCCGATCCCGCCCTGGATGATGAAGAACAACGGGATGACCATCGACAGCACGGGGTGCGCGTACTTCAACGGGTTCAGGGTCAGGTAGCCGGCCGCCTCGACGCTGCGGTCACCGGCGCGATATGCGGCGTAGGCGTGGCTGAACTCGTGCAGGCACAGGGAGACGACCCAGCCGGCCACCACCATCAGGAACACGCCGAAGTCGGCCAGGCGGGACCCGGCTGTGTTGTCGCGCCAAGCCAGCCAGCCGCCCACGACGGCCAGCGCGACGAAGGCCAGGAAGATCGGGCTCGGCCGCACCGCGCTGCGGCGCCGCTTGCTCAGGTCATAGACGGGCACCGGCTTGACGGTACGGGACGCGCCGCCCTGGCGTGTCTGCATCGCGGGAGGCGCCTGCGACCGTAATGTGTCGAACGACCGTTCGATGAGATGAGGCAGCCGACTGTGCGCGTACTGGGCGTGGACCCGGGCCTGACCCGCTGCGGCGTGGGTGTGGTCGACGGCTCCCCGGGCCGCGCGTTGACCCTCGTCCACGTCGACGTCATCTACACGCCGGCCGATGCCGAGCTGGGCGAGCGGCTCGTCGTCCTCGCGGACGCCTTCGCCGACGCGATCGCCCGATTCGCACCGGATGTCGTGGCCGTCGAGCGCGTCTTCAGCCAGCACAATGTCCGCACCGTGATGGGCACCGCTCAGGTCGCCGGCCTGGCCATGGTGGCCGCGACCCGGGCCGGGCTGCCCGTCGCATTGCACACCCCCAGTGAGGTGAAGGCGGCGGTCACCGGGTCGGGCGTCGCAGGCAAGGCCCAGGTCGGCGCGATGGTCACCCGGCTGCTCAAGCTGGCCGACACGCCGCGACCGGCCGACGCGGCCGACGCCCTCGCGCTGGCGATCTGCCACGTGTGGCGCGGCGCGGCGCAAACCCGGCTGGCGGCCGCAGTCGCTGGATCGGCAAGAATGGGGCAATGACCGGCGAGCTCGAGGTCAGCTATGACCCCCACACCCTGCGCGAGGTCTACGCCGACCCGGCTGCTGTGCACGCAAAGATCGAGGAGTTGCGTGACGAGGTCCGCACCGCACCGGACGTGATCGACGAACTGCGGGCGCGCGGGGATCTGGTCGAACTGCTGCGTGGCGTCGGCGAGCTCGATGAGGCCCTGGCCGAGGGGCAGCGGGCCGTCGACCGCGCCGACATCGCCGGGACCGCGCCGCAGCAGCACCTCGCACGGGTGCGGCTGGCGCACGTGCATCAGTGGCGCGGTGAGTTCGTCGAGTCGAACATCGCGTTCACCGAACTGCTGAATGCCGCCGATCAGTTCGGGCCGATCATCGAGGCGTACACCCACGAGCACGCCGGCAAGAACTCCTTCGACCAGCAGCACTACGCCGACGCGCACCGCCACTTCACGCGGGCACTCGCGATTCGCCGGGAGTTCGAGCTGCCCGACGAAGAGATCGCCCCGTTGCAGCTCGCCGTCGACGTGGCGAACAACCGGCTGGAGGAGCAGACGTGATCGCCAGCGTGCGGGGGACGGTGGCCGCGGTCGGTCCGGACGGCGCGGTGGTCGAGGTCGGGGGAGTCGGGCTGGCGGTCTCGTGTTCACCCGGCACCCTGGCTCGGCTGCGGGTCGGTGAGACGGCCCGGTTGGCCACGAGCCTGGTCGTCCGCGAGGACTCGCTCACCCTCTACGGCTTCGCCGACGACGACGAGCGCTCGCTGTTCGAACTGCTGCAGACCGCGAACGGCGTCGGACCGAAGCTGGCCCAGACGATGCTCGCCGTCTATCCGCCCCGCGAGTTGCGGCGGGCCGTCGCGACGAGCGACTTCGCCGCGCTGACGAAGGTGCCGGGCATCGGCCGCAAGGGCGCTGAGCGCATCGCCCTGGAACTGCGCGACCGGATTGGCTCGATCGACGGCTCGGACCGCCGCGCCGACCTGGGCGGTCTCACGGCCGTGTCGCCGTGGCGTGACCAGCTCGCCCACGCGCTGGCCGGCTTGGGCTTCTCCGGCAAGGAGGCCATCGACGCCATCGACGTGGTCGCCGCCGACCAGCCCGAAGGAGAGCCCCCCGACGTCTCGGCCATGCTGCGCCGCAGCATCCAACTCCTGGGAAGAACGCGATGACGCTCCCCGAGGAGGACTTGGTCAATCCGCTGCCGGTTCCGGAGGAGCGGGAGGTAGAGGCGAGCCTGCGGCCCAAGCGGCTGACCGAGTTCGTGGGGCAGCCGAAGGTGCGCGAACAGCTTCAGCTCGTGCTCGAGAGCGCGATGCGGCGCAACCGCCCGCCCGATCACGTCCTGCTCTCTGGACCACCGGGGCTGGGCAAGACCAGCCTTGCGATGATCATCGCGGCCGAACTCGGAGCACCGATCCGGGTGACCAGCGGCCCGGCCATCGAACGCGCCGGTGACCTCGCCGCCCTGTTGACCAGTCTCGGCGAGGGCGAGGTGCTGTTCATCGACGAGATCCATCGCATTGCCCGCCCGGCCGAAGAGCTGTTGTACATGGCGATGGAGGACTTTCGCGTCGACGTCATCATCGGCAAGGGGCCCGGTGCGACCGCGATCCCGCTGGAGCTGGCGCCGTTCACCCTCGTCGGTGCCACGACCCGCGCCGGGCTGCTCACCGGCCCGCTGCGCGACCGCTTCGGCTTCACCGGTCACATGGACTTCTACGAACCGGCCGAGCTCGAGCACGTGCTGACCCGCTCGGCCGAGCTGCTCGGCGTCCCGCTTGAGCCGGCCGGCGCGACCGAGATCGCCGGCCGCTCGCGGGGGACCCCGCGGATCGCGAACCGGCTGCTGCGGCGGGTGCGCGACTACGCCGAGGTGCGCGCCGACGGGATCGTCACCGAGCCGATCGCGCGGGCGGCCCTGGCCGTGTACGACGTCGACCAGCTCGGCCTCGACCGCCTCGACCGGGCAGTGCTCGACGCGCTGGTGCGCCGCTTCGGCGGCGGCCCTGTAGGCGTCGGCACGCTCGCCGTGGCCGTCGGCGAAGAGGTGGCGACCGTCGAGGAGGTGGCCGAGCCCTTCCTGGTCCGCGCCGGCCTGCTGGCCCGAACCTCGCGCGGCCGGGTAGCCACGCCGGCCGCCTGGACACATCTGGGCGCGATCCCACCAGCGTCGGCGGGCCCGACGCTGTTCGATCCGCTCGCCTGAGGCGAACGAGGCAGTGTGGCTGGCTAGCAGCCCGTAGACTGCGAGCCATCCGTGTCGTCTGCCCAGAATCGTCGTCCCTATGAATTCGCTGGTCTACATCCTTCCGCTGGCGCTGCTGTTCGCGCTGTTCGTCTACGGCCAGCGCAAGCGGCGTCAGCAAGCGGCGCTGGAGGCCGAGCGAATGAGTCAGATCGGCTTCGGAGACGACGTGATGACGACCTCAGGGCTGTACGGCACCGTGGTGGGCCGCAATGACGCCGATGGCACGGCGCAGCTTGCCATCGCGCCCGGCGTCGAGGTGAAATGGGCACTCGCCGCGCTTCGCGACGCGAAGTCCCTGCCCGGCCAGTACCGCAAGCCGATGGCCGGTGCCGACGACGAGGCCGATCCGCCCGACGAAGGTGATTCCGCCCCTTGACATCGGGCCGCTGGCGTAGGAGCACATGGCCGTCGGTCATACTGTGTTGTCGAGCCGCGCGGAGCACCATCTCACCGCAGACCATGACCGCGTGACCATGCAGATTCGAGGAGATCAACCCCAGTGGCACCACCCGTAGGAACGCTGCGTGTCGGGCGTTACTTCCTCGCCCTGCTCATCACCCTGGGCCTGCTCTACACGATGGTGTTCTGGCCGGGCGCGCGGCACACTCCCAAGTTGGGCCTCGACCTGGTCGGTGGCACGCAGGTCATCTTCACCGCGAAGACAACCGACACAGGCAAGACACCGTCGAAGTCGTCGATGAACCAGGCCAAGCAGATCATGGAGAACCGGGTAAACGGCTCCGGCGTCACCGAGGCGACCGTGGTCATCCAAGGTTCCAACCAGATCGTGATTTCGATCCCCGGTAACACGAACACCGATGTCGCGAAGTTGGGTAAGGCGGCGGTCCTGAGCTTCCGCGGGGTCGTGATGCCCGCCGTGCCGGTGTTCCATCCCGTCACCGGCGGGAGCGTCAGCTCCTCCACGCCCCCGGCGTCGCCCACGGGTACGCCCAGCGGGTCCAGTAGCCCGTCGTCCACAACCACAGCACCCACGGCCGGAACGGGCTCGGCCACCCAATCGGCCAAGAACCTCGCCGAGCCGGCCGCAGCCGGGAGTCCTGCTGCGTTACCGCAGGCCGCGCCGTCAACCACGCCAAAGGCGTCCACGTCCACTACGCCCAAGGCGTCGGCCACGCCCACCCCGTCTCCGACAGCGACCGTGCCACCGGCCACTGCCACACCGTTTGCCGGTCTGACGTTCCCGATCCCGACGAGCGACACCGCGTTCAACAAGCTGACCTCGACCCAGCAGCAGCAGTTGCAGGCCGCGCTGAGCACCTTCGACTGCAACGCGGCGCAGAATGAGAAGGACGACCCCAACTCCTACTTCATCGCGTGCCAGGGCGGCCAGGAAGCGTTCCTGCTCGGCACGGTGATCGTGCCCGGCCGCGAGATCAGCGGGGCGGCCGCGCAGGCGCCCAACATCAGTCAGGGTCAGACGCAGTGGTCGGTAGAGCTCAGCCTGAAGTCCACCGGCTCCCGGAACTGGTCGAAGTACACCGCGGCGCACAACATCCACGGTTCGACCGGAACAAGCCCGTCAGTGGCCTCGTGCGGCGCAACCGGCACGCCCTGCGCTGACTTCGTCGCGTTCACCCTTGACGGCAACGTCATTTCCGCCCCCGTCAACAACGACGCGATCCCGGAGGGCTCCAAGACACAGATCACCGGCAACTTCACGCAGTCGACCGCGAAGGAACTGGCCGACCAACTCAAGTACGGCGCGCTGCCACTGAGCTTCACGGCCGAGGATGCGCAGACCGTGTCGGCCACGCTGGGCACGTCGCAGCTCAAGGCGGGCCTGCTCGCCGGCGGTATCGGCCTCGTCCTGGTGGTTCTCTACTCGCTGATCTACTACCGCGCACTCGGCTTGGTGACGATCGCGTCGCTGCTCGTGTCCGGCGCCCTCACCTACGGCGCACTGGTCATCCTCGGCTCGCAGATCGGCTTCACGCTGAGCCTGGCCGGGATCGCCGGCTTCATCGTCGCGGTGGGTATCACCGCCGACTCCTTCGTCGTCTTTTTCGAACGTATGAAGGACGAGGTCCACGAGGGACGCTCGGCGCGGGTCGCTATCCCGCGGGCGTGGATCCGCGCGCGGCGCACCATCCTGTCCGCCGACACGGTGTCCTTCCTGGCCGCCGCGACGCTGTACTACTTCGCCGCCGGTGACGTGAAGGGCTTCGCCTTCACCCTGGGCCTGTCTACCGTGCTCGACCTCGTTGTGGTGTTCCTGTTCACGCATCCGCTGGTGTCGTGGCTCTCGCGCAAGAAGGGCTTCGGCTCGTCGCGCTTCACCGGACTCAATGCCATGCGCGACGGAGGCATCGCCGCGCCCGCCCCGGAACACGCGCCCCGGGCTCGCACCAACCCCGCACGCACGAAGGCAACGCCGGCGACCAAGGCAAGCAAGGCACCCGTTGCGGTGCTGGAGCGGGAGGACGAGCCCGACGCCGTCGACGACATCGTCGAGCCCGTCGAGACGCTGGGCACAGCCGACCTGCCCGACGAGCAACCCCTCGACCACGAATCCGCCGACGCCGACATCGACGCTGACACGGACCTTGAGGCTGACGCCGAGGACGCCGACACCGAATCCGATGCCGACGAGACCCCGGCCGCACGGGCCCGGCGTCGTACCGCTCCCGAGCCTGGCTCGGCGGCCGAACGTGCTGCCCAGCGCCGGGCCAGAATGCGGGCCCAGGCCGACGAGAAGGGCAAGAGCTGATGTCGGACGTGCGCTCGGTGGTGCGCCGCCTCTACCGCGGCGAGACCCGCATCAACTTCATCGGCTCGCGGCGTCGGTGGTACCTCGCCTCGCTGATCCTGATCACCATCTGCATCCTCAGCTTCATCTTCCGTGGCTTCAACTACGGCGTGGAATTCAAGGGCGGCACCCAGTTCCAGCTGCCGGTCACGGGCACGTCGATCACCACGACCCAGGTCGAGACCACCTTCCGTGACGCCGGGGTCGCCCCGGCCGAGCCGCCGCAGAAGGTCGGCTCCGGTGCCACCAACCAGATCGTGGTCAAGACCCAGTCGCTCACGCCGGCGCAGTCGGCGGACCTCAAGGCCAAGATCGCGTCCGCATTGGGCATTGCCCAAAACAAGATCACGGTGCAGTCCGTCAGCTCCAGTTGGGGACACAACATCACCGTCAAGGCGATCGAGGGCCTGATCGTCTTCTTGATCGTGGTGTCGATCTACATCGCGATCCGCTATCAGTGGCGGATGGCGGCGGCCGGCATTGTCGCGCTGCTGCACGACCTCATCGTTGCGGGCGGCGTCTACTCCCTCGTCGGTTTCGAGGTCACGCCGTCCACCGTGGTCGGACTGCTGACGATTCTGGGTTTCTCCCTCTACGACACCGTTGTCGTCTTCGACAAGGTCGCCGAGAACACGAAGGACATCACCGCGGGCTCGCGGATGACCTACTCCGAAGCCGCGAACATGGCCGTCAACCAGACGCTCATGCGCTCGATCAACACCTCGCTGATCGCGCTGCTGCCGGTGGCCGGGCTGCTGTTCGTCGGCGCCGGCATCCTGGGCGTAGGCACCATCAAGGACCTCGCGCTGATCCTGTTCGTCGGCCTGGCCTCGGGCGCTTACTCGTCGCTGTTCCTCGCCACCCCGGTCGTCGTCGAGCTCACCGAGCGTGAGCCGCAGTACAAGGCGCTGACCAAGCGGGTCGTGGCCAAGCGCAACAGCGAGGCCGCGAAGGCCGCTACCGCGGCACAGCTCGTCCCGGCCGGAGCGAGCGCCGCGCCCGCCCGCGTCGGCAACGGGCTGCCGAGCACCAACGGCCCGCGTCGGGCCGGCGGACCGGCACCCGCGCCCCGTCCCGGTGCTCGTCCGCAGCGTCCCAAGCGCAAGTAGTGACCGCGCCGTCCGGAGACGCCGGACCCGACATCGCCGGCGCGGTGGCGGCCCTGTTACGTGACGTTCCGGATTTCCCCAAGCTCGGCATCATGTTCAAGGACATCGCGCCACTGCTCGCCGACGGCGCGGCATTCGGCCACGCCATAGGCGCGCTGGCCGATCATGCCCGCGCGTGCGGACCGGTGGACCTCGTAGCCGGGGTCGAGGCACGTGGCTTTCTTGTGGCCGGCGCGCTGTCGCGCGAACTCGGCTGCGGCCTGGTAGCTGTACGCAAGGCCGGCAAGCTGCCACCACCGACTGTGCGGCGCAGCTACGACCTCGAGTACGGCTCGGCCGAGCTCGAAGTCCCCATGGGTGTGCTGGACGGCACGCGGGTGTTCCTGGTCGACGACGTGCTTGCGACCGGCGGCACGCTGCGTGCGGCCGCCGACCTGCTGGCGCAAGCCGGCGCAACGGTTACCGGCCTGGGTGTCCTGCTCGAGCTCGGCTTCCTGGACGGCAGCGCGCTACTGCACAGCGTCGCCCCGGTGCACGCACTGCTGCGCAGCTGAGGCCCACCGCGCAGCCACCCGACCCGTAGACTTGGTAATACACCTCTCGGAGAGGGGACCCTGCTGACGACAGACGCCGCCGCACCCCATGCGGACGCCGATCGCGGCCCGGCCGCGAGCACGGCGCCATCGGGTGCTGCCATCGGGCTGACGCAGAGCGAGCCCGTCGAGCTGGCCCAAGCCGCAACCGAACGAGCTGCGATGGCAGCCGCCGTGCCGGGCCCGGCCGAGCCGCCTGATGTGGCCGCCGCCGAACCAGGCAGTGCCGTCCACCGCCGCCGGGTGCGCGACCGCCTGGCCCGCAGGCTCGTCAACTCCCCGCGCCAGTCGGCCGTCAAGCCGGTGCTCGAACCGCTGCTCGCGATCCACCGCGGCGCGCACCCCAAGATCGACGCCCGTGCGCTGCAACGCGGCTACGACCTGGCCGAGCAGTGCCACCGCGGCCAGTTGCGCAAGAGCGGCGACCCGTACATCACCCACCCCCTTGCCGTGGCGACGATCCTGGCCGAGCTGGGCATGGACACCACGACCCTGGTCGCCGCGCTGCTACACGACACCGTCGAGGACACCGGGCTCACCCTCGACGACATCACCGCCGAATTCGACTCCGAGGTGGCGCACCTCGTTGACGGTGTCACCAAGCTCGACAAGGTGAAGTACGGCGACGCCGCCGAATCGGAGACGATCCGCAAGATGGTCGTGGCGATGGCGCGCGACCCACGCGTCCTGGTGATCAAGCTGGCGGACCGGCTGCACAACATGCGCACGCTGCGCTTCCTGCCGCCGGAGAAGCAGGAGCGCAAGGCCCGCGAGACGCTCGAGGTGCTGGCCCCGCTCGCCCACCGCCTGGGCATGAACACCATCAAGTGGGAGCTCGAGGACCTCAGCTTCGCCACGCTCTACCCCAAGCGCTACGACGAGATCGTGCGCCTGGTGGCCGAGCGGGCGCCGTCTCGCGACACCTACCTCGGCGAGGTCACCGACCGGATCAACAACGACCTGCGCGAGGGCGGCATCAAGGCCGCCATCACCGGCCGTCCGAAGCACTACTACTCGATCTATCAGAAGATGATCGTCCGGGGCCGCGAGTTCACCGACATCTACGACCTGGTCGGCATCCGGATACTGGTCGAGAGCGAACGCGACTGCTACGCCACCCTCGGCGTTGTCCACGCGAACTGGCAGCCGGTACCGGGCCGGTTCAAGGACTTCATCGCGATGCCGAAGTTCAACCTGTACCAGTCGCTGCACACGACCGTGATCGGTCCGGGCGGCAAGCCGGTCGAGCTGCAGATCCGCACCCACGCGATGCACCGCACGGCCGAGTACGGCATCGCCGCGCACTGGAAGTACAAGGAACGCAAGGACCTTTCGGCCGCGGAACCCTCAGCGGTGTCCGACGAGATGGGTTGGCTGCGCCAGTTGCTGGACTGGCAACGCGAGGCGCAGGAGCCCGAGGAGTTCCTCGACTCGCTGCGCTACGACCTCGGCGCGAGCGAGGTGTATGTGTTCACGCCGAAGGGCGACGTGATCGCGTTGCCCACCGGCTCGACGCCGGTCGACTTCGCCTACGCGGTGCATACCGAAGTGGGACACCGCTGTATCGGGGCCCGCGTCAACGGCAAGCTCGTCGCGCTCGAGAGCACTCTCGACAACGGCGACTCGGTCGAGGTGTTCACGTCCAAGGCCGAGGCTGCCGGGCCGTCGCGCGACTGGCTGGCGTTCGTCAAGTCGCCGCGGGCGCGCACCAAGATCCGCCAGTGGTTCGCCCGCGAGCGCCGCGAGGACGCCGTCGACGCCGGCAAGACCGGCCTGTCCAAGGCGATGCGCAAGGCCGCCCTCCCGCTGCAACGGCTGCTGGGCGGTGACCAGTTGCTGACCCTGGCCCGCGAGATGCACCTGGTCGACATCACCGCGCTCTACGCCGCGATCGGCGAGGGGCATGTCTCGGCCCAGTCCGTCGTGCAGAAGCTCGTGGCCCAGTTCGGCGGCGTCGAGGGTGCGGCCGAGGACATCTCCGAGACGATGATCCCCACCGTCGAAGAGCACGACGCCACCAAGCAGCGTTCCGGCGTCGACGTCGGCGTGGTGGTGAAGGGTGTCAGTGACGTATGGGTGAAGCTGGCCCGCTGCTGTACGCCGGTGCCCGGCGACGACATTCTCGGCTTCGTGACGCGGGGCGGTGGAGTGTCGGTGCACCGACGGACCTGCACCAACGCGACCGCCCTGATCGAGCAGGCCGAACGCCTCGTCGACGTCGAGTGGGCGCCCTCGGCCGACTCGACCTTCGTCGTCTCGATCCAGGTCGAGGCCCTCGACCGGCACCGACTGCTTTCGGACGTGACGCGGGTGCTGTCCGACGAGCGGGTCAGCATCCTGTCGGCCAGCGTCAACACCAACCGCGACCGGGTCGCGGTCAGTCGGTTCACCTTCGAGATGGCCGAGGCCAAGCACCTGGGCCACCTCCTGCGGGCGATCCGCACCATCGAAGGCGTGTACGACGTCTACCGGGTCCACGCCGGGCACTGAGCCCGGGGCTATTGGGCGATGCTCACCGTGGTGATATTGATCGGTAGCTTCGGCTTGCCGTCGCCCTGGCCGTTGGAGTTGTCCGATCCCTTGGCTGCGACCTTGTCGACCACGTCGAGCCCACCGCTGACCTTGCCGAAGATCGTGTAATTCGGCCCGAGCCCGGCTGAATCCTTGTAGACGATGAAGAACTGGCTGCCGTTGGTGTTGGCACCAGCGTTGGCCATGGCGAGTACGCCCGTCGTGTACTTCTCCTTGCCGGTCAGCTCGTCGTTGAACGTGTATCCCGGCCCGCCCGAGCCAGAGCCGGTCGGGTCGCCGCACTGCAGGACGTAAATGCCCGTGTTGACGAGGCGGTGACACGGCGTGCTGTCGTAGTAGCCCTGCTCGGCCAGGGAGACGAAGTTCGCAACCGCGCACGGGGCCTTGCTCTGCTCGAGGGCGAACGTCAGGACGCCCTGCGAGGTGGCGACCTGCGCGAGCACGGTGCCTTTGGTGGGCGCCTTGTTCGGCGGCACCGAGACCTTCTTGGCGGCCTTGCCACCAGCAACGAACTTGCAGGTGCCCAGAGGCAGGGCGGCGGCCGACGTCGAGGCCGCCGGGCTCGACGTCGCGGCGGAGGTCGCGGCACCGGCGGCGGCAGGCGTCGTCGTCGTCTTGGCGTTCTTCTTGTTCCCACCGCTGAGGACGACGACGAACACCGTCACCGCCACGATCAGGACAACGGTGCCGACGATCGAGGCGATCAGCGTGAAGCGCCTGCGGGCGGCTTCCTGCTCTTCCCGGCGCTGCAGCTGGCGTTCGAGCTGTCGCCGCGCGGCTTCACGGCGCTGCTTGTTGGTCGGCATGGCTCAGGCGGCGCCGATGCTCTTCAGGTCGACGACGAACACGAGGGGGGCGTTCGGCGGGATCGACGACCCGCTGCCTTGCGCCCCGTACCCCAAGGCGGCCGGCAGGATCATGATCCGCCTGCCGCCAACCTTCATGGGTGGCACGCCGGTGGTTCCCCCGATGCCCTGGGTGAATCCCTTCACGACTCCGGTAAGGGAGAACGTCGCGGCGCTTCCCCTCGCCCACGACGAGTCGAATACCGTCCCGTTCTTGTACAGCACGCCGACGTACTGCACGGTCACGCTGGAGGCTGGGGTTGCCGCCGCGCCCTTGCCGACGACGAGATCCTTGTAGGCCAGCTTTGTCGGGGTGGTGCTCGACTTGGACGTGACGCCGGGTGCGCCGCCCAGGTCGGCGGCGCCAACCACGCTCACGCCGTCGAACTTGACCGTCGCGCCCTTGGCCGCGCGAGCCTTCGTGGATGGCGCAGCGGACGGCGTGCTGGTCGGTGAAGCCGAGACCGTCGGCGAGGTCGAGGCCTTGCTGCCGGCCGACGCGTTGCCGCCCTTGTCCTCTTTGGTAACGGCGTAGACGAAGCCCGCGACGACCACGATCAGGACGATGGTGCCGAGGATGGAGGCGATCAGGGTGAAGCGTTTGCGGGCGGCTTCACGCTCTTCGCGGCGCTGCAGTTGGCGTTCGAGGTGTCGGCGGGCGGCCTCACGGCGCTGTTTGGTCGTCGGCACGGAAACGGTCCTCCAACTGCGGCGGTCGTGGCCCCGGATGAGGCGAAGTCCACGGCAGTCTACGTAGGACCACCTCAGTGCCAGCAATGAGTGGTCCGGCGCAGGCTCGGTAGGCTGAACTGTTCCCTCGACCGTCCTGATCCAGTTGGAGTGCCTGGCCGTGCTCATTGCGGGTTTCCCGTCGGACGCGACCGCCACGAACTGCTGGGTGGTCGCCCCTGCCGCCGGCGAGCAGTGCGTCGTCATCGACCCCGGAATCGGGGTCGGCCGCCGGCTCGACGACATCATTGCCCAACACCGGCTGCACCCGGTCGCGGTCCTGCTGACCCACGGCCACTTCGACCACACGTTCTCGGTGCTGCCGGTCTGCCAGGCGCGCGATGTGCCCGCGTACATCCACCCCGCCGATCGCGGCCAGCTGAGCGACCCGTGGTCCGGAGTCGGCATGCCGCCCGGCACGCCGCTGTTCGGCACCCTCACGTTCGCCGAGCCCGACGACGTCCGCGAGCTCGGCGACGGCGACACGGTGCCACTCGCCGGGCTGGACTTCGGCATCCGGCACTCGCCCGGCCACAGCGCCGGGTCGGTGGTGTTCGGGCTGTCGAGCGCCGACGACGCGGTGCTGTTCTCCGGCGACCTGCTCTTCGCCGGCTCCATCGGCCGGGTCGACCTGCCGGGCGGGTCGATGGCTGAGATGGAGGCCTCGCTGCGCGAGGTCATCCTGCCCATGGACGACGCGACGCTCGTGCACCCCGGGCACGGGCCCTCGACCACGATCGCCCGCGAGCGCGCCGCCAACCCCTACCTCCAAGGCCTGTCGTGACGACCTCACTGTCCGGTTTCCCCGAGTTGCTGCCTGCGCAACGGGCGGTCGAGCTCGCCGTGCTCGATCAGCTGCGCACGACGTTCGAGCTGCACGGCTTCGCCTCGATCGAGACCCGCGCCGTCGAACCCCTCGACGCGCTGCTGCGCAAAGGCGAGATCGACAAGGAGGTCTACGTCCTGCGCCGGCTGCAGGCCAAGGATGACGGCGCCGACTCCGGGCTCGGGCTGCACTACGACCTCACCGTGCCCTTCGCCCGTTACGTCATCGAGAACGCCGGGCACCTGGAATTCCCGCTGCGCCGCTACCAGATCCAGAAAGTGTGGCGGGGGGAGCGGCCGCAGGAGGGCCGCTACCGCGAGTTCACCCAGGCCGATATCGACGTGGTCGCCCGCGACACGCTGCCGTTCCACCACGACGTCGAGGTCGCCCGAGTGATGGCCGAGGCGCTGGCCAGCCTGCCGTTCCTGCCCGCGATGCGCCTGCAGATCAACAACCGCAAGCTCATCGAAGGCTTCTACCGCGGTATCGGCGTGCCGGACGTCGCGGCCGTGATGCGCACCGTCGACAAGATCGACAAGGTGCCCGCCGAGGCCGTCAGCCGGCTGCTCGTCGACGAGGCCGGCCTGAGCCCCGAGCAGGCCGCCAAGTGCCTACAGCTGGCCCAGATCCGCAGCACCGACACGTCGTTCGTGTCCCGAGTCTGGGGGCTCGGAGTCGTGCACCCGCTGCTCGACGAGGGACTCGAGGAGCTGAGCGCCGTGCTCGAGGGTTGCGCCGGGTTCAGCAATGGCCGGATCACGGTCCAGGCCGACCTGAGCATCGCCCGCGGCCTGGACTACTACACCGGCACGGTGTTCGAGACCCGGATGGCGGGCTTCGAACAGCTCGGCTCGATCTGCTCGGGCGGGCGCTACGACTCGCTGGCCAGCGACGGCAAGACCACCTACCCGGGCGTCGGCATCTCCCTGGGCGTCACCAGGTTGCTCATGCCGCTGTTCCAGCGCGGCCTGCTCACCGGCTCGCGCTCGGTCCCGTCGGTGGTCCTTGTCGCGCTGCCCACAGAAGAAGCGCGGGCCAGCAGCGACGCGGTCGCGCAGCTGTTGCGCGCCCGGGGCATCCCCACCGAAGTGGCCGCCACGCCGCAGAAGTTCGGCAAGCAGATCCGCTACGCCGAGCGGCGCGGCATCCCGTTCGTGTGGTTCCCGAGCGCCGACGGCGCCCACGAGGTCAAGGACATCCGCACCGGCGAGCAGGTGCCGGCCGACTTCGCCGCCTGGATGCCGCCCGCCCAAGACCTGCGCCCGCGCGTCGTCGTCGCGCCCACCGTTACCGCTACCGCAACCCCAGGACGGGACGAACCACAGTGATTCGCACGCACGAGGCCGGGACGCTGCGCGCGTCAGATGCCGGGCAGACCGTCACGCTCGCCGGCTGGGTGGCCACTCGGCGCGACCACGGCGGCGTGACGTTCATCGACCTGCGCGACGCCTCGGGCAGCGCTCAGGTGGTTGTCCGTGAGGCGGACATCGCCCACGAGCTGCGCAACGAATGGGTGGTCGCGGTCACCGGCGAGGTGCGCGAGCGCCCGCCCGGCAACGTCAACCCGGCCATCCCCACCGGCGAGGTCGAGGTCGTCGCGAGTCGGCTGGACGTACTCAACGAGTCGGCGCCGTTGCCGTTCCAGGTCGACGAGCACAGCGAGGTCGGCGAGGAGGCGCGGCTGAAGTATCGCTACCTCGACCTGCGCCGCCCCGCCCCGGGCGCTGCTCTGCGGCTGCGCAGCAAGGTCAACCGCGCCGCCCGCGAGACGCTCTACGATCGCAACTTCGTCGAGATCGAGACGCCGACGCTGACCCGTTCCACGCCCGAGGGTGCCCGCGACTTCCTGGTGCCGGCCCGGCTGCGCCCGGGCAGCTGGTACGCGCTGCCGCAGTCGCCGCAGCTGTTCAAGCAACTGCTGATGGTCGGCGGAATGGAGCGCTACTTCCAGATTGCGCGTTGTTACCGCGACGAGGACTTCCGGGCCGACCGGCAGCCGGAGTTCACCCAGCTCGACATCGAGATGAGCTTCGTCGACCAGGACGACGTCATCGCGCTGGCCGAGGACGTCCTCAAGGCGGTGTGGGCGTTGATCGGGCACGAGATCACGACGCCGATCCCGCGGATGACCTACGCCGACGCGATGCGGCGCTACGGCTCGGACAAGCCGGACCTGCGCCTGGATCTGGAACTCGTCGACTCCACCGACTACTTCAAGGACACCCCGTTCCGGGTGTTCCAGGCCCCCTACGTCGGCGCGGTGGTCATGCCGGGCGGGGCTTCTCAGCCACGCAAGCAACTCGACGCCTGGCAGGACTGGGCCAGGCAGCGCGGCGCCAAGGGCCTGGCCTACGTGCTCATCGGCGACGACGGCGAGCTGGGCGGCCCGGTAGCCAAAAACCTCTCCGCGGCCGAGCGGGCGGGGCTGGCCGCTCACGTGGGCGCGAAGCCTGGCGACGCGGTCTTCTTCGCTGCCGACTCGGCCAAGGCCGCGCAGTCCCTGCTCGGGGCGGCGCGGCTGGAGATCGGCCGTCGCCTCGGCCTGATCGACGAGTCGCAGTGGTCCTTCGTCTGGGTCGTCGACGCGCCGCTGTTCGAACCGACGAGCGAGGCCATTGCCTCCGGCGACGTCGCGGTGGGCACCGGCGCCTGGACGGCCGTGCATCACGCCTTCACCTCGCCCAAGCCGGAGTCGATGGACACGTTCGACACCGACCCGGGTTCGGCCCTGGCCTACGCCTACGACATCGTCTGCAACGGCAACGAGATCGGCGGCGGCTCGATCCGTATCCACCGCCGTGACGTCCAGGAGCGGGTCTTCGCGATCATGGGCCTGGACGAGGCGGAGGCACGCAGCAAGTTCGGGTTCCTGCTCGACGCGTTCGGCTACGGCGCCCCGCCGCACGGCGGCATCGCGTTCGGCTGGGACCGCATCTGCGCCCTCCTGTCGGGCACCGATTCGATCCGCGACGTCATCGCCTTCCCCAAGACCGGCGGCGGGTTCGATCCGCTCACCGAAGCACCGGCACCGATCACACCGCAGCAGCGCAGGGAAGCCGGCGTCGACGCGGTCCCCGAAGCCGACACCGACTGATCAACCCGGCACCTGTGTGTCGACCCACGGGCTCGCGTCGGGCGGCTCGTCGTCCGCCGGGTCGGCCTCGCTCACCTGCTCGACGCGCTCGCCGCTCCTCGTCCCGGCGCGGCTGGATGCGCCGGCCAACACGGTGCGGTCGCCCACGTCCTCGATCATGTTCACCCGTCTGACGCTGCACCGCACCGCTAAAGGACGGCTTAAGAAGGTGCCTTCTAGGGTGGGTGGGTGACCCTGTTCGAGCCGCCGGAGCCGGCGCCTGTCCACGAGCCGTTCGACGCCGGCGCTCCGCTGGCCGCGCGGATGCGGCCGCGCACGCTCGACGAGGTGGTCGGCCAGGCACACCTGCTCGCCCCGGCCTCGCCACTGCGGCGCCTGGTCGAGGGCGACGCTCCGATGTCATTGATCCTGTTCGGGCCGCCGGGCACCGGGAAGACCACTCTCGCGTTGATCGTGTCCTCAGCGAGCAACCGCCGGTTCGTGCAGATGTCGGCGCTCAACGCGGGCGTCAAGGACGTGCGGGCCGTCATCGCGGAGGCCAAGCAGCACCTCGGCCTCTCGGGTCGCCAGACCGTATTGTTCATCGACGAGATCCACCGCTTTTCCAAGACCCAGCAGGACTCGCTGCTCGGCGCCGTCGAGGCCCGCCACATCACGTTGGTCGCCGCGACGACCGAGAACCCGTATTTCTCCGTCGTGGCGCCGCTGCTGTCGCGCAGCCTGCTGCTGACGCTGCAACCGCTGGACGACGACGCCGTCGGTCAACTTGTCGACCGCGCGCTGACCGACGAGCGCGGCCTGGCCGGTGCAGTAACCCTTGACGACGACGCCCGCGCCCACCTGCTCCGGATGTCCGACGGCGACGCGCGGCGGGCGCTCACGGCGATCGAGGCAGCCGCCGGCACCACGCTGGCCGAGGGACGCACGGCGATCGACCTGGTGACGCTCGAGCAGGCCGTCGACAAGGCCGCGGTGCGCTATGACCG
>JAOPWD010000415.1 GCA_025965875.1 Pseudonocardiales bacterium | reverse complement strand
AGGCGGTGTTCGACGACGCGGGCAACCTGACCACCGGCACGTTCGTCGACTACACCATTCCGTCGGCGGCTGACCTGCCGTCGTTCACGACGGACCGCACCGAAACGCCGGCCACCAGTAACCCGCTTGGCGTCAAGGGCGTCGGTGAGGCCGGCACGATCGCCTCGACACCGGCGGTGGTGAACGCGATCGTCGACGCGCTGCGGCCCTTCGGCGTGAACGACATCCAGATGCCGGCAACTCCCGAACGGGTCTGGCGCGCGGTGCACTCGGGTGCCGAGAAATCGGGACGGGCCGAGGGCGGCACCACGGCTTACGGAGGCGCGAGTACGAGTACCTCCGACGGCTCGGGCGCGGAAGGAGACCAGCTGTGATCCCCGCTGCGTTCGACTACGTCCGGCCTGAATCACTAGCCGACGCGGTTTCCGCGATCGGCGCGGCAGGCGAGGACGGCAAGGTCCTGGCCGGCGGTCAGTCGTTGCTTCCCGTGCTTCGGCTACGCCTGGCCTACCCGTCCATGCTCGTGGACTTGGGACGCGTCGCCGAACTCAGGGGCGTCCGCGACGACGGGGACGCGATCGTGATCGGCGCGATGACCACACATCACGAGGTCATCCAGGACGCACTCATAGCCGAGCACGCGCCGCTGATCGCGCAGACCACCAAGACCGTGGGCGACCGGCAGGTGCGCTACCGCGGCACGTTCGGCGGTTCGCTGTCGCATGCGGATCCGGCCGGTGACCTCGGCGCGGTGACGTTGGCGTTGAACTGCGAGTTCGTGGCCACCGGCCCGTCCGGTGAACGCCGCATTGCCGCAGCGGACTTCTTCCAGGACTACCTGACGACGGCGTTGCAGCCTGACGAACTGCTCACCGCTGTGCGGGTACCCAAACTCGGCGCGGGCTGGTCGTCGCACTACGAGAAGTTCAACCGGGTGGCGCAGGCCTGGTCGATCGTCGGAGTGGCCGCCTTGGTGCACCGCGAGAACGGGTCGATCACCGAAGCTCGGGTCGGCTTGACCAACATGGGCTCCACCCCGTTGCGCGCGTCGGCGGTCGAGCAGGCCCTGGCCGGCGCGGATGCTTCGGCCGACGGTATCGGGGCCGCGGCCGAGCACGCCGCCGAGGGCACCAGTGCCCCGAGTGACCTGTCGGGGCAGGCCGACTACCGTGAGCACCTTGCCCGTGTCTTGACCAAGCGCGCGGTACTCGCCGCGGCAGGGAGCTAGGTTCGTGCAACTCGAGCACTCCTTCACCGTCCCGGTGGGGATTGACGACGCCTGGCGGGTTCTGCTCGACATCGAGTTGATCGCGCCGTGCATGCCAGGCGCCGCCATCGAATCCGTCGACGGCGACAACTTCACCGGCATAGTGAAGGTCAAGCTTGGGCCGATCGGCCTCACCTACAAGGGCAAAGCCAGCTTCATCGAGAAGGACGAGGTGGCACACCGAGCCGTGATCGACGCCCGCGGCCGCGACTCGCGCGGCAGCGGCACCGCAAATGCCAAAGTCAGCGCCACACTCACCGAGTCGGGGGGCTCGACGAGGGTGGACGTGCTCACCGACCTCGACATCACCGGAAAGCCGGCACAGTTCGGCCGCGGCGTGATGGTCGACGTCGGCAACAAGCTGATCGGACAGTTCGCCGAGTGCTTGGCGGGCAAGCTCACCGAAGGTGCGACGCCGGACGCACCTGCGACTCCCCTCTCCGAATCACCCACCTCACCCCCGGAGCCCGCAGTGTCCGACGAGACGCCCATTACCCCCACGCCGCGGCCGCGGCCTCGGCCTCGGAAGGCTGCGGCCGATTCGGCACCCGCCGCGGCTGACGCCGACAAGGTGGCCCCGGTGAAGGCGTCCACCAAGGCGAGCGCGGCCAAGGCCGCGCCCGCGAAGTCCAGCGCGGCCAAGGCCGCCCCGGCGAAGGCAGCCCAGGCGCCCGCCGCAGAATCCGGTGCCGCCGCGTCGAGTGCTGCCGCGGCGACAGCCTCGCCTGCCACGACGTCCGCAGCGGTGCCCGAGCCTGACGAGCCGCAGACGACCGAGCCGGCCGCCGCCGACCCGGTGGCCGAGGAGACGGTTGCGGCCGTGACGCCGCTGCCCACCCGCACGGCTGCCGCACCAAGGCGCCCAGCCGACGACGTCGAGCCGATAAACCTGATCGAGTCGGCCGGCCCCGCGCTGGCCAAGCGGCTCGCGCCGATAATCGCCCTGGTAGTGCTGCTGATCCTTATCGCGCGCCGTCGCCGCCACTGAACTTGGCCACCGTCGCCGCGAACCAGGCGATGATCTGCTCGCCGGCGCATACTCCTGCGGCGGTGGTCTGGATGACGTTCGGCGCCGACCAGCCCGTGTCATAAAGCTCGCCGTGGCGGGGGTGAATACCGAGGTCGGCGGCGAGCAGCAGGTCGGTGTCGAGCAGCGAGTCGCCCGCGGCCAGCACCAGGTCTGCGTCGGCGCGACGCGCGATCTCGGCTACCGCCGCGCTCTTGGTCAGCGCGTCCGGCACCCAGTACAACTTGCGGCCCTGCAGTGAGATCCGCCAGCCACGCTCGGCTGCCCAGCCGCTGAGATCGCTGACGAATCCCTCGGGCAGCCGGTTCGGATGCACGACCGCGTAGCAGAACAGCTCGGCGGCGTTGCGCAACTTGACCGTCCATTCGGGCCGGCAGACATGCCCTGCCTGCTCCCACACGTCGGCGAGCGGAAAGCCGCGGGCAAGTTCACCTGCCACGGCCGCTGACCAGGTCCGGTCGAGCACTCCGTCGACGTAGAGCATCCCCCCGTTCCCCGCGATCGCGTACTTCGGCGCGGGCCCGGGTAGGGTCACCCGCTCGAACTGCGCGGGCACCCGTGTCGTGACCGGCACCAGCGTGCAGGCCGCTGCGAGTGGGACGATGGCCTGGGCGGCCGCCTCGGTCATGAACGAGGCCTGCTTGCCGTCGTGGACCTCGACGCACACCACTGGCGGCTTCTGACCGCCGAGCTGCGATGCCTTGGTCGAGTAGATGAGCGTGCGGTCCAGATCGGTCGCGGCCAGAACGTTCACGCCGGGGCCTCGCCGACCGGGCGCGTGAAACCGGGGTGGATGAGGCCGACGCAGCTGTAGGCCAGATCGGGCACGTCGATGATCTCGACGCCACGCTGGCGAGCCAGGAGCGTCACGTGGCCGAGTTCGCCGGCGGCGTCGGGGCGCATCAGCACCCGCCACGGGACACGGCGCAGCAGGACGCGTGTCGTCTCCCCTACCCCTGGCTTGACCAGGTTCACGTCGGTGATGCCGTACTCATCGCAGATCGCCTGTACAGCGGCCCAGCCCGACCAGGTCGGCGTTCGATCGGCCGCGCGCAGCACCGGCCAGTCGCGGGCCACGGCCGCGGCGACCGCGTCGAACTGGTCGGTGACCGCGTCGAGGAACACGGCCGAGACGTCCGAGCCGGCCAGCGCGGCGTAGAACTTCGCGCCGTGGAACTGATCCGGCCCGATCAGCTCGTCGTTGAGCACCGTGCGCGACACCAGCCCGGACACGGTGGAGTTCAGGCAGGCGGACGGGATCAGGTAGTCCTCTCGGGTGCCGAAGATCTCGACGCAGTGCCCGGTGTCGGCGAGCACGGCCAGGTCCGGCGCGAACACTGTGCCGAGGTCCGCGTTCGCCGACGCGACGGCGGCCGCCAACTCCCGGGCGATCGCACCCTTGCCCGTCCAACCGTCGACGAACATCACCTGCGCGGGGTCGTGCTTTGCCGCGAGATAGCGCAGCGCGACGGTGTCGATGCCCCGTCCGCGCACGATGCTCACCGCGTAGTGCGTTAGGTCCAAGCCGCGCCTGCGCTGCGCCCAGCGCCGCATCAGGATTCCGACCGGCGTGCCGGCCCGGGCCAGCGAGGCCAGCACGGTCTGCGGCCCACGCTCGGCCAGCACGAGCTCGGTCACCACGCCGACCGCGTGGGCGAGCCGGGCGGCGGACTCGGCGAGCGCGACAGCGAACAGCTCCTGGTACTCCACGCTCGGCTGGTACTCGACCGGCAACGACTCCGCGTAGTGCGCACCGCCGGACTGGATCGCCTCCTCGCGCTCCTCGGTCGGTGCTTCCAGTTCGTGCCCGGACAGATCACTGAGCAGCCAGGCCACCTCGTCGGCCGGGTAGCTCCCGAAGGCCGGCCCGTGCAGCGGCTCGGGTAACGCGCCGGGCGGCCGGTAGGCAGGCAGCGTCAGCAGGTGTACCCGGTCGCAGACGCGCCCGAGCTGAGCAACCAACCCGCCGGGGGCATGCAGGTCCGGGGTGTCGGCGGCGTCGTCGACCACCAGGACGATGTCAGTGAACCGTTGCGACTCCGCGCCGGGCGCGACGTTGTAGGCGTACCGCTCGCCCGGCCCGTCGGCGGGATCGTCATGGCTGGCGAACGTCAGCGCGGTGCGGATGGGGTAACCCGGCTCGTCCACCGCAAAGACGGGCGAGCGCGTCGTCGTCGAGAACCGCACCTCGGCCGCAGCCCCGAGTTCGTCGGTCAGGGCAAGCGCGATCTGCAGCGGTGCGTACATGAGTTCCTCGGTGCCCAGGACCAGAATCCGGTCACCCCGCAGTGCGCCTGCCAACCCGTGCGCGACTACGCCGCCTGCCGCGACGAGCGCAGCCTGATCCGCCGGCGTGAATCCGTGTCGCCCACCCTCGCGGACGCCGCTCGGCCACGCCGGGCCGGTGTGCACGGTCGCGATCGGTCGTTTCGTGTTGCTGGTGGCCACGCGTCGGCCGGCGACGGCTTGCGCCGCCCGCGCTGGGAAGTCGGCCGGCCAGCGCACACCTCCGGCGGCCAAGGCCACGACTTCGATCATGGCGCCGAGCCGGCCGGCGGCCGCCCCCATCCGGTCTCGGTCGTCCGGCGTGCGCAGGTCGACGAGCGCGGCGACCACGTAGCGGCGCCGAGGCGCGAGCGCGTGCAAGGCCGCGATCGTGTTCAGCACCGTGCGTCCGGTCGACAGCTCGTCGTCGACGAGCACGAGCGGGCCGGGACGGGCCAGCAGCCCGGGATTCTCGGGCAGCAGTAGATGCCCGGTGGCATGGCTGTGCTCCTCCTCGAAGCCGCCCAGCGGATCAAGGCCGAGCACCGGACGGCGGGTCGAGTTCAGGTAGTCGGCGCCGAGTTCGTCGGCCACGCAGTGCCCGAGCGCGGTCGCGGTCTCGGCGTAGCCGAGGACCACGGCGCCGGTCTCGCCCTGCAGCCGCTCGGCCACGAGCGCGCCGAGTTGCCGGCCCGCCCCGTTGACCACGCGCGGGTCGGTGGGGATGTGCTTGCCGAGCACGGTCGACACGAGCAGGTGGGCCCGGCGCGGGTTGCGGCGCAGCGCGACCCCGACGAGTTCGTGCAGCGGTCGGACCGAGCCCGCGGCAACGTCGTCGACCTCGACGCCGAACCGGTCGGCCACCCATCGGCCGGTCCACGAGATGGTCGTCACTGGTGCAGGCTCGCGCCGAGCAGATCGACGAACGAGATCCCCTCCTGCGCGACCCCGAACGCCCGCGCCCGCAGCACGGTGCTGCGGGCCCAGGCCGCATGCGGCTTGCTCTCGTTCATCTTGTTCCGATAGGTCGACGAGGCGACACCACCGCCGGCGAAGGTGCCGAGGATGTCAGTGGCATCGGCGAACTCCTCGTGCGTGACGACCGACAGGGCGTGCACCGCGGCGACGTGGGTCGGATGAATGACCGTCTTGCCGATGAGTCCGTTCGCCCGATCCAGGGCAACCTCGCGGATCAGGCCGTCCAGGTCGCCGGCGATGAGCTCGGCCCGCAGCCGTGGTTCGGAGTGTTCGACGAACGGGGTGTCGCGCAGCTGTGGCTTGAACATCCGCTCGGTGGCGGAGAAGTACTCCCAGACCGGGCCGGTGACCGCATAGCCGGTGCCGTCGGCGCGGGCGAAGACATTGACCACGTCGGCGATGACGTCGGCCAGCATCCGGACGTCGTACACGGTGAGGTCACGCGAGCGGCGCAGGCCGTAGGCCGCCGACAGGTCGGTGGCGCCGATGCGGACGGCCAGGATGTAGTCGCGGTACTTGTCGAGCAGTTGCCGCACTCCGAACAGCGCCCCGAGCCGCGATTCGGCGTAGATGATCTCCTGTGACTCCAGCACCGGCATGACCAGCAGCCGCCGGCCGATCCGCGTGCTTGCCTCGACGACGGCTTCGAGGTACGCGGTGCCGTTGTCGTCGGTGAACTTGGGCAGCACGAAACCGGTCAGGATCCGCGCATCCTCCCCCAGCCCAGCGACGATCATCCGGATCTGCTCGGGCGCACGGACCCGGACGAACACCAGCGGACCGGTCGCACCGGTCCGCGCGTACTCCCGCAGCTGGGCCAGCACGTTCTGCTCGGCCGCCGCCACCTCGACGTCGGCAATCGCATCCTCGAGACAGACGACCTGGCTGACCACCCCCGCCGCGGCGCAGGCGGCGATGTCGCTGGCCAGCTCGGGACGGCTGGCAGGGCTGTACAGCGTCGCCCCCAGGGCGACCGCGAGCAGCGTCGGGTCGGCCGAAGCAGTGAAATGTTCCGGCGCACGGAAGAAGAGCCGCTGCCGGTCCGCTGCGTTCAAAAAGTCAAAGTGCCGCACGCGGCCATGCTTTCACGTCCCCGGTGGCAATCGTCTGGCACGATCCCTGGCATGACTCAGATGACCAAGGGCGGCAACCTCCCCGTCGCCGCGTCCGCCTTGCGCGCCACCCTGCACTGGTCGGGTGGCGCCGGCGTCCCGGATGTCGATGCGTCCGCGCTGCTGCTCGAGCGCGACGGCCAGGTGAGCGACGACGTCGACTTCGTCTACTACAACCAGGCGCAGCATCCGTCCGGCGCGGTGCGCCATCTCGGCAAGTCCAGCGGTGCCCAGTTCACCGATGTCATGGAGATCGATCTCGCCCAGGTGCCGGCCGGCTTCGACAAGGTCGTCCTCGCCGCATCCGCCGACGGTGGCACCTTCGGCCAGGTGCCCGGCCTGGAGTTGGTGATCGCCGATCGTGTCTCGGGCAGCGACCTCGTGCGCTTTCCCATGACGGCCACGACCGAGACCGCGTTCGTCGGCGGCGAGATGTACCGCCACAGCGGTGGCTGGAAGTTCCGGGCGATCGGGCAGGGCTACAGCAGCGGCCTGGCCGGTCTGGCCGCGGAGTTCGGCATCAGCGTGGACGACGGTTCAGCGCAAGGCGCGGCCGCACCGCCCGCCCCGCTGCCGATCGTGGAGCCGCCGCCCCCATTCGTCCCCGCGCCGCTCGTCGCCGCACCTCCGGTCGTCGAGCCGCCCCCGCCCGTCGTCGCCGCACCCCCGGTCTACGAGCCACCACCGCCGCCGGCACCGGTTTACCAGCCACCGCCCCCTGCGCCGG
>JAOPWD010000411.1 GCA_025965875.1 Pseudonocardiales bacterium | reverse complement strand
TTGGGCTTCGGCATCGAACCGTCATCCGGCGCCGAGTGGGGATATGAGCTGCAAAAGGCGCTGTCCGACACGGCGGCCGGCATCTGGTGGACGGGGACGTTCCCGGGCCTGGCCATTGTGCTGATCGTGGTGGGCGTCACGCTTGTCGGTGAGAGCCTGAACGATGTGCTCAACCCGCTGCTGCGCACGACGAAACTCACCCAGGTCGTCCTGCCCAAGCGCGCACCGGACACCGGAGAGTCCGCATGACGGCCCCGGTGGTCGACGTCCACGACGTGCGCGTCTGGTACGCCGGACCGAACGGTCCGGTTCAGGCCGTCGACGGCGTGACGTTCGCGCTGCGCCCGGGTGAGGTGCTGGGGCTGGTCGGCGAATCCGGGTGTGGCAAGTCGACGCTCGGGCGGGGTCTGATGGGCTTGGTGCCGCGCGGTGCGGCGATCGATGGCGACGTCGAGTTCGACGGCAGGCATTTGCTCGGACTGTCGAAGAAGGAGCGCGAAAAGATCCGCGGTCCCGGGATGGCCCTGATCTTCCAGGAGCCGATGACCAGGCTTGATCCGCTGATGAAAATCAGCGACCACTTCACCGAGGTGCTGCACGTTCACGAGCCCAAGCTCTCAAAGTCCGAGATGCGTGACCGCGCGCTGGATGCACTGCGTTCCCTCGGCATCCCGCCGACCCGCTACGACAACTACCCGCACGAGTTCTCCGGCGGTATGCGGCAGCGCATCATGATCGCGTTGGCGCTAGCGTTGCGGCCGAAGTTCATCATCGCCGACGAGCCGACGACCGCGTTGGACGTGCTGGTCGAGGCGCAGATCCTGAACATCCTCGCCGACATCCGCCAGACCTACGCGCCGGCAATCCTGCTCATCACGCACAACCTTGGCATCGTCGCGGAGGCGTGCGACCGCGTCGCGGTGATGTATGCAGGGCGGATCGTCGAGCAGGGGCCGGTTCGTGACGTGTTCGCCAAGCCACGCCATCCGTACACCCAGGCGCTGCTGCGCTCGACGATCTCGCTGAAGACGCAGGAGCTGAACTCGATAGCGGGGGCGCCGCCGGACCTCGTGCGCCCGCCGACGGGCTGCCGATTCCACCCGCGCTGCGCGCACGCGATGCAGGTCTGCGTGGACAAGTTGCCGCCCTTGATCGTCGAAGGCGTGCAGCAGGCGGAGTGCTGGCTGCTGGCATCCGGTCTGTCCGAAGCGCAGCGTCGTCCGCTGCAGCGTGAGGAGGTGTCCGTTGCCGACGAAGCCTGAACCGTTGTTCGTCATCGAGGACCTACACATCGACTTCGCCCTGCGCACCAACGCGGTCGCGCGGCTGTTAGGTAGCTCGTCGGGGACCGTGCGGGCTGTCGACGGCGTGAACATCGAACTCGCGCCCGGCGAGGTGCTCGGGCTGGTGGGCGAGTCTGGCTCGGGCAAGTCGACGCTCGGCCGTGCCCTACTGGGACTCGTGCGTCCGGGTCGGGGCAGCATCCGCTACCGGGGCCAAGAGCTGGTCGGGCTGTCGGAGAAGAAGCTGCGCCCGCTGCGGCGCAAGCTGCAGATGGTGTTCCAGGACCCGCACGCGTCGTTGAACCCGTCGATGACCGTGGGGCGCGCTATCAGCGACGCGCTGCGCATCCACGACCTGCACCCCGGGACCGAGGAGCGGCGGCGCGCCGTCGGGGACGCCCTGGAGCGGGTGGGGCTGGCGCCGGCCTCGCGGTTCATCGACAAGTACCCCGGGGAGCTGTCGGGTGGGCAGAAGCAGCGGGCGGTGATTGCGCGGGCGATCGCGCTCGGGCCGGAGCTGCTTGTGGCCGACGAGCCGATCTCGATGCTGGACATGAGCGTGCGGGCCAAGATCCTGGGGCTGCTCACCGAGCTGAAGCAGGACCTGGGGCTGACCTACGTCTACATCACCCACGACCTGGCCAGCGCGCGGTTCTTCTGCGACCGGATCGCGATCATGTACCTGGGCAAGATCGTCGAGACCGGGCCGACGGCGGAGATCTTCGACAATCCGCGGCACCCGTACACCAAGGCCCTGCTGCGGGCGGTGCCTGACCCCGACCCGTCGCATGGGATGGCGCGTGACCTGCCCCGGGGCGAAGTGCCCGACGCCTCCGACCCGCCGCCGGGCTGCCCGTTCCACCCGCGCTGCCCCGAGGCGGTGCCGCACTGCGGCTGGGAGATGCGCGATGTGCGGATGGTGCTGGAACAGCGGTGGACGCGGGTGAGTCCGGAGCAGTACGCCGCGGAGGCACGGTTGGTCGGCGACGCCTCGCGGTTCAACGAGCGCGAGCCCGCGCCCGGCGTCGGAGTGCTGCGGCCGGCCGCCGGCTCGGCAGACGAACTGCTGGCGCTGCTCGAGGACGAGCGGGCGTCCAATCCGGCCGAGCCGCTGTGGCATGGGGTGCGGGGCATGGCGAGCAACGGCCGGGAGGTGCGGATCGAGTTCGTCGAGCGCGCCGTGCCGCGACTGCTGCCGATTGCCGGTTCGGCGGTCGAGGTGTCGTGCCACCTGTACCACGAGCCGGCGCCGTCAAAATCGCAAGCGGCGACCGCCAAAGCCAAGTAGGGGTTTGCGGTTGGCGCCGCCCGCCGATCTTCCTGCACCTGGGCGGCTATACGTAGTCCAGCCGCAGGAAGATCGACCAACTTCGGCCACACCAGCCGAGCTCCGCGACGACCACGCAATTGGGCGGCAGCGGGCACTCCACGCGCCGATGATCCACATCAAGTCGCAGCGGTTGCCTGATCACATACCAGTAGGCGAGTCGGTCATCCCGACGGCGTGTCCCGCGCGTATTGATCGAGCATGCGTAAGGCGACTTGCGCGCGCGCGCGTAATTCGTCACTGTCTAGCCCGCCGGCTTGTGCCCGCAACTCAGCGTCGCCAACGTAGTCATCGACATCGAAGAATAGTCCATCGAGGATGTCGAACAGATCGGGCGCCCACTGCGTTGGGTCTGCTTTGTACTGCGCCAAATACCTCGTCTCGAACTGATCTGCAGAGATATCTTCCGCAACGAACTCTGCGATCAGGACGCGGTGCGGCTCCATCGCTCGCCTCATCGCCTGCAACGACTCATCCACCGCCCAGGCTCCCTCGCTCGATGACATTGCGTAGCTGATCCTCAGACATCCGCCAACCACAGATGAATGCCCCGTCGAGTGACTGAGCGACAACCAACTTGGTCTCCGCGTTGTAATTCAACACCGCGGGCTGTAAACGATAGGTGCCGACGACTCGCGTCGTCCCGACGTCGTTCACGAACTTGTCGATTGTGTCGGCGAACATCT
>JAOPWD010000233.1 GCA_025965875.1 Pseudonocardiales bacterium | reverse complement strand
CGGGCGCGGAAGCCACGTCGGCCGCACGCCCAATACGGGGGATGTCCACCCCGCTCCTGGGGTCGCACACTGCTATTGGGGTAGGGCGAGCGCGTGCGGAAAGCGGACTGCCGAATTGCGCCTATGGGGCCGACAGTGCGGTTCGTGGACCTGGCCCGGGAATCACTGTTCGTTTCAGCGTGTGGGGGAGATTGGCATGACGCAGACGAAGGGCTTGTCGCGGGCGAAGAACGGCCCAACGCCTAGCAAACGGAACGGGAAAGGCAACGGCAAAGCGAACGGAACCGGACGTCGTACCACTCGGTTGCTGGTGACCGTCGTCACCGCCGTCGTTGTGCTGGGCGGCGTCGTGGTCTGGCAGGCAACCAATCACAGCCGGAACTCCGGTTCCGGCGCGCACGGTTCGGTGTCGGACTCGAGCAACCCAACGGCCATCGCCGGGTATCACGTCCCGGAATCGGCGTTCGCATCGCAACCGCCATTTACGGGACCGGCGGTTACCAAGTACGGCCAGCCTGCCCTACAGAAGGCCTACCGTCAGCTCGTCGATTTTGCGTTCGATACGGGCTGGGACCCGACGCTGATGGCTAAACGCAAGTCAGCGCTGACCAGTGGCGACTTCGCGGCCGGACGGCTCTCGCTCACGCCAACGTGCGCCAAGGCATTCAACGCCAACGTCACAAAGGCGCTCGCGAACGACAAACCAGCCATTCGTCTGCTCGAGGGTTCGATGTTCTTCGCAGTAGGCGGCGTCGACGCCAAGGGCGCCGCCGACCGGACCTCAACAATTTCCAACAGGGCCTTCACCCGCGCCAAGTTCACCGTGGATACATCACACGGACAGCGCCTTTCGATGTCGTTCACCGCGAAGGCGACCGTTCACACACAGGATGCTGCGGGCAAGCGGTACACGGTGCAGACCGGGCGGGCGCTGCACTATTTGCTCGTGCCCAACACCGGCGCCGACGCGAACACTCGCCCATTCCTGATCGATGCCTGGGCCAGCCGCATGCAGTCCAAGAAGCCGAAGCCGGCGTAGCCGCGGCAAGGCCACCGTGGCTACGCAAGACCGACCGCTGCTGGGCGCCGCCACAACGCGCAAACAACCCGGCCTTTTTCGATGTCAAGTGGGCCACCGGATTCAGTGGGCCCAGGCGGTTGCTTCGTCGTAGCGGGCACGTGTCTTGAGGCAGCCGTGCGGTATGCCGACTGGGCGGTTGCCGAGCTGGCGCAGGGCGGCTTCGTTTCCGATGTTCCGGCCGCGCAGGGTCCTAGTAGCCCAGGCACCAGGTGAGCCGCGCAGTGATCCCAGTGCCCGTTGCCGTACAGGGTCGCCGAGTCTTCGGTCGCGGGCGTAGCGGGCGAGCACGACCCGCTTGGCCACCCGGATGGCCCTGGATCGACTCGATGAGTACGGCTCGGCGTGGCAGTCGCACAGGCGACTGGACCACCGATCGTGGCCGTCTGGACGGTGACACGGTGTATGACCCCGCCGCCGGGCCGATGCAGTTTTCATCCCATCGACATGGGCCGGCTGCGGCGTCGACGGCAATGGCGATCATGTCCTTCGAGCCGTTCAACGTCTTTGACACCGAGCGACAGCCGCACTAGTGGTGTGTCCCAAAATAGAGGGCCTTGCGGACGATCGGGCGCCAGGTACCCCAGGGCTTGCAGGTGCGTCTGATCTGCGACAACTACGCCACGCACAAGCATCCCGACGTCAAAGCGTGGCTGGCCAAGCACCCGCGCGTCCACATGCGCTTCACCCCGACCTCGTCGTCATGGCTCAACCTGATCGAACGCTGGTTCCGGGAACTGACCGGCAAAGCCCTGCGCCGCGGCGTGTTCCACTCCGTGCCCGACCTGATCGCCAAGATCGAGGAAAACCTCGACGCGCACAATGACGATCCGAGGCCGTTCGTCTGGTCCGCGACCGCAGTCGAGATCCTCGCCAAGTCGCCCGCGTCGCACTCCAAGCAGTCCAATGACGAGACACACCACTAGGTTGAGGCGAGCCAAGGATCGCGACTAATCAAACTCGAGGGTTCACGAAGTGCCGGTGGCCGCGCCTTCGCGGCAGGTCAGTGACCCCAGGGCGTGGCGACCGGCGGCGGCGGAAGTTCGCGATGTCGTCTGAGCGCCCGAGGCGCAAGCAGGGCAACGCAGACGGCAACCGCCAGGATGCTGAGCCGGATCGAGGTCGGCCTGGAGAAACCCGGCGGATCGAACAGGCTCGCGGACGCGCTCAGGGCCAGCACCCAATCCCGGTGTGAGTCGGTGGGTGTCGGGGCGAAGCAGACGACCGCCCACAACAGGTACCACGGGTAGACGACCGGGCTGAGCAGGGCCACTGCGAGTAGCCCGTAGCCGACCGTGTCGGCCAGGGACCGCCAGTTCGCGGTTGCGGTGAGGTACACGACGACGCAGAGCGCGGCGAGCAGCATGCTCACTCGTCCGCCCGTGGCGAGATCGTCGCTCGAGGCACCGCTGACGATCGGATGCAGAAGGTCGGCGACCAGGCTCGCCGGCGCGAGCACCGTGTGCCCGAGGGACGGCGTGTTCAACGCACGCACCCAGCCCGACCCGTGGGAGACCACGACGGTGAATCCCGCCACGCTGATGACGGCGACCGCGGCGTAGCCGGCAGCCACGCGCCAGGCCCGTCCGCCCCGGGCGTGGTGAGCGTGGACCGCGATGACGGCGAGCACGGCGATGAACGCCGGTGCCTTGACCGACCCCGCCGCACAGGCAAGTACGACGGCGAGTACCCAGCGCTCTCGCTGCGCGCAGGCAAGAGCGCCCAGCAGGAGCGCGCACATGACGCCGTCGAGATGTGCACCGGAGACGACATGCAGAAGCAGCAAGGGATTGAGGACCGTCAGGACCAGCGCCTGCACCCGACGGCGGCCGGCGATATCGGCCGCGAGCACGCCGATGGCGATCAGACACGCCACGCCCAGCCCGCGGAAGACGATCACCGCGCCGATCGGGTTGCCACCGCTGATCGCAACCGCCAGGTGCTGCACCGTTGTCGCCAGTGGACCGTATGGGCTGGGCACGCTGCGCCAGTATGGATCGACAGCCTCGACGACGGGGATGTTGCCGAGCGCCGAGGGGCCCGAGGAGTACGGGTCCAGTCCGTCGCGGACCATCAGGCCCTGAGCGGCATAGGTCCACACGTCGTTGCTGAGCATGGGCGGCCCCACGACGAACGGCAGCGACCAGGCGCCGGCGATCCACCACACCTGCCGCTCCGCGTGCACGGCCGAGCGGAACACGACGTTCGCGACGACCCAAAGCCCTACCAGCCCGGCTATCCCGGCCAGCATCAACGCGCCGGGCACCGCATTCCCCGGAGGCACACCCGAGGTCGAGAGCACACCCACCCAGTTGGTGAGCGGAATGGCCAGCGGAACCGAATCGATCCGCCCACCGACCAGAACCACGAGAACACCGCACGCGAACCCGACGACGGCCAGCAGCCCCGCCGCGCGCGCTCCGACGGGCGCGCCGCTAGAGGTGGTCTCGCCCCGAACGCCGTGACGATTCATGCCTTCTTTCCGCAATAAACAGAACGCTCGGCCTCTCGCAGTCCCTTCGGGCCTCCCGGAAGATTACCCGTGCCGCGTTTACGCAAAGGTCGCCCGTGATCCCCGGTCAGCCCGGTCCTCCCCGGCTCGGGCCCGCCGGTCTGGCTCGACCTGCCACGCGCACAGTTTCCAGCCATGGCCGCGCGTACATCGTCGTACCTCGCTGAGCCAAGGAAGGCCGCCGAGGCCCTTTCGATCCAACTGTATGAGGAACCAAGCGGCTGTCAAGACACGTCGGTGAGCGTCACTCAGGGGCAATCTGGCTCGGCGGCGTCGAAGACATCCGACGTCCTTCCCATTGCGTCCGGTGGGTTCCAGCCATCGACAGACCAGATAGTTCGGCCGCCGCCATAGCGCCCGGAGCCCGTTTCCGCGCGCCACACGCGCACCTCGAGATCTGCCCGATCAAATTCCGACGCGACCGAGGGCTAGTGATGTGTCTCGTCATTGATTGACTGCTTGGAGTGCGACGCGGCCGAACGCTT
>JAOPWD010000205.1 GCA_025965875.1 Pseudonocardiales bacterium | reverse complement strand
AGAGGCTCGCGCCGAAGTGCTGTCCGGCTACTTCCTCGGTGCGTACGTCGGGCTTTCAGTGCCGGTCGTCGCTCTGGGGGTCGCCACGCAGTACGTGGCAGCGCGTGACGTCATGCTGGTGTTCGTCGTGCTCGTCTCGATCGCGGTCATCGTCAGCGTGCGAGCGGTCCTGCGCGAACAGCCAATACCCGCATAGCGGGCCGGCCCGGTCGGGCGACGTCTCTTCAGCGGTGATCACGATCGTCTGGACCAGAGCAAAGAGCAGATAGGCCCTGGCGCGGTCCGATGCTGCCCCGCTGGTCGGTGCGATCAAGCAGCCCTACCTGCAGGTGCGTTGGGGAAGCAGCCAGTCGAGGCCGACTGGCCCGGGCTGCGCGCACGAGCCATGGCTCTGATCCGCCGACGCACGTAAGTCGGGCTTGCGTTACCAGCAGGTGAACGCTGGCGTGTCTGTGCCGTCTCATCGGATGAGCCGACTTACGTTGTATGCAGCGCACGCCATGTGCGGCAAGAGGCAACGAGCTCGCAGGGGGTACCCAAGTTGGCCATTCGCGTGACTACCGATCAGAGGACGGGCAAGTCAAAGGTTTCGTTCGTCCTTCCGGACGATGTGCATGACGGGCCGGTGTCCGCCGTTGGCACGTTCAACGACTGGTGCCCCGGCGCGCACAAATTGGTTCGGCGCGCCAACGGCACTCGCAGCGCGAGCGTGATGGTGCCAGCCGGTCAGGCCGTGCGCTTCCGCTACCTCGCCTCGGGCGGTGTCTGGTTCGACGACCCGGATGTGCCGGCCGACGAAATGGGCGGGGTCGTCCGGACCTAACCGGATCCGCCGCGCGGGGCTGACCGGAGTGCGGGTGTCATTGCCCGGCCCCAGGCTCCGTTGATCAATTCGCGTTGGGTGAGCGAAGTCGGGCGGCCAACGGCAGCAAACGTGAGTTGATCAACGGAGCCGCGCCAGCAGTGCGCGCGCGGTTGGCACGATCCTGCGATCGTGCCGCCTGGCCCGCCTGGCCCGCCCGACCGCAGGATGAATCCGGTGCCCAACGGGCCGCCGGTTATTGCGGCGGGACTTGGCGGAGCGCGGGAGCGGGGTACGGAACGCCCGTTTGAAGAGGCGTGGACGTTGCGATGCCCGGGAACAGATCGCCGAGGCCGCCGGCGAGGCCGAATGCCTCGATGGTGGCGTTGAGCGCACCAACGAGTTCCTCGGGGATCGCGGGGGCATTCGCGAACCGCTGGCGGATTACCGCGACCTGGCTCCAGAAGTCATCCTCGCTCAAGGGATGGGCCCATTTGTCGCGGCCGGGCGGGTCGGGGTCGCCTAACGACGGGTGGTCTGAGAACGTCGTCTCGAGATCGTTCAGCGCAGCCGAATCGACGAACGTGGAGTACGCCGGGCGGCCGAGCGCGGAACCCACGCCCCGCTGGAGTCGGTCCAGATTGTCGAGGGCGACGCGGAAGCGGATCCACTGGTGTCGCCGCCACTGCTCGTCGGTGCCGAACCGGCGGCGTAGCCGGGCGCCGGCCAGAGCACCGCGCAGCGCGAGCGAGGCGATCTGGTCCGGCGTCATGAACAGGTTCGCGCCGCCCTCGTCCTTGCGCTGGCGCACCCATGCCACCCGGCCACGGAAAGCAGGCATGAACGTCTGGGTCGTGTCCCGCCAGCCACGAGCGGTGTTGACGATTGCCCCGGCGAAGCTCACCATGCTCGCGGCCAGCGGACTCGCGGGCGAGGTTCTGGATTGCCAGTCCGACGGCAGCCACACGTCCTGGTTCTCGAAACCCTTGGGGTGGGGAGCGAGATTGATGCCGAAGGTCGGCCATTCCGGCAGCGGTTGGTCGAAGAAGTGGATCGGGAAGTTGGATGTGACGCCGCCGTCGGTGAACCACAACGGCTCGACCCATTCGCGGTTGCGATCGCCGCCGGGGTAGCTCACCTGCGGGTTGTCGGGAGCCACGATCTGGCTGCCGAACTCGTCGCGGACCTCGTGGTACGGGACGCTGCGATACACCCGTACCGCCTGGAGCAGAGCCGGCAGCGCCATGCTGAGTCGCACCGCGAAGATCACCGGAAGGTTCCACGGCCTGGGCAGCGGATAGAGCTCGCAAATCTCCTTTCCGTCGGTCACGTCGTACGCCGTGGCGGGGTGCCCCTCGGTGAGCACGGCGATCACATCGTTCGGAAACACCGCGTCGAGATCGGGCTTGCGCAGAAACAGCGTCGAGATCAGCTCGGTGACCGCCGGGTCGGTCGGTTTGTCGGTCTGCTCCTCGATGCGCAGCGGGAACCGGTACGGGACGCCGTGCACCAGTTCACTCGTCATCAATTCCAGGTTGACGATGCGGCTGCGCGGCTCGTTGGCGGCCTCGACATGTTCCGGTTTCAGCGTCTGCGTCGGCTGCCAGTCCGTTCCGAACCAGAGGTGGCCGAAGCGCAGGACGTGACGGGTAGGTGACTTGTCTGTGTCCACGGACGACTCCTCGACCATTCCGGCCAAGTCGCTCAGCGCGCGCGACAGCCACGGCACCACGGCCAGATTCACGGTGGGCTTGGCCATTCCGGCGACGCGGTTCCAGAATCTCTTGAAACGCGTCTCTATCGACTCCACGGTGGCAGCGCCGCCGATCAAGCCGTACTTGGCGTCCTTGGCCTTCTTGAACGCGAGCAAGTAGATCCGAGTCCCGTTAACAATGAGCACGGTGACCACGAGCACCAGCCAGGCAAACGGCAGCGCTGGGAGGTAACGACCCAGATCGAAGCCGGCGGCTTTGGCCGGGACCACCATCAGCCCGCCGCCGACGATCACCGCCAGCATGATCATCGCGACCCCGATCCATCGCTTGCCGGACGAGGCAGGCGGCTTGATGAGCGGCGGTACCAAGTCAGGATGTTCGGGTGTCGCGGACTTGAGGGCCTTGAATATCCCGAACAGCGACCCGCCGAGCGCAATCGTGAACCCGAGCAGCCCGAATAGCGCAGCTACCAGTTGAACCAGAAAGTTGCCGTGCCCGTTGCGTCCGAACCACACCAGGCCCAACACGATGGCGATCAGGAACGCGCCAGCGACAACCCGGGTCGGCCAGCTCAGGATGCCGCCGGCCACCAGGAGCAGCGCCCGCCGCCTCTTGCGCATGGCCGCAACCACGACGCGGTACAGCGAAAGGGTCGCCCGGTCCGGCCGGAACAGTTGGGCCAAGCGGTATCGGGTGGGCCCGCCGTCGACCTCAGTGTCGACCTCGCCGATCCACGCGATCGAGTCGGCCAGACCTGCGAAGCCCCGTCGCACCCGGCCTTGCTCGAAGGCCTCTCCGATCAGTGGCTGCTCCGGGACGTTCCCGCGGGTTCGGCCGATCTCGGCAGCAGCCGCCGTGGCGGCTCCGATCGCGCCCGCGGACGCGCCACCGACATTGCGGATGCGGAACTGCCTGGCGATTTCGCAGATCGCCAGCGGGTAGACGACCGCACTCGTGGTGCCCCCGCGCATCGCGAGATCGACGCTGTGCTTGCAGTAGTCCTGTTGCTGCTCGGGGGTCATCGGCTGCGTGGGTGAATCCAGGACATCGGCCGGGCAACGGGCGAGATAGGCGACATCTGAATTGCGCTCGTATGCCGCGGGGTCTTGCAGGGTTGGGACCTCCGCGGGCGGGTCCGCCCAGATTCCGGTGAGCGGCGCTGCCGTGAAGCCCTCGGCCGGGGGATCGACCAGCGCCAGTCGATCGCTGATATCGGGCGCGCCGTTGTGGCCAAGCCGCTCCTTCAACTGCGTGTGCGCCAGTCGTCCGCGATACACCGACACTGTGCGACCTCCAGGGCGAGCTGGCCCTTTGGGCGAATGCGGGCCGGCGTGGTGGATGGTGATCTACATTGAAGCCCGGCTGAGCCGCCCCACCGCGCAGGCTCACGGGCGGCGCTTGTTCAGCGAGGCCAGCGGTGCGGAATGTCGGTGACTTGCCGGGTCGCGCTGCGCATCCTTTCGACGGCTTTGGCCGCGGGCGTCTGGGCGAATTCGGCCAGGCGTCGCTGGCGGGCGTGCGCTCGCCGTTCGGCGTCGAGTTCCTGCAGGACGCGATCGACGGCCGACACCAGGGCGCCGTGCAGAGGCCACAGTTCGGGTTGCTCGCGGGCATCGATCAGGAGCAGTTCCGTCAGCCGGGCCCGTGCTTCGCCAGCGTCCTCCAGAGCATCCGTGAGCTTCTCCATCGGCAACGGTGCGCCATTGGCCGCGTCTGCCTCGGCGCTGATCAGTGCCCCATACGAGCGCAGTGCGCGCGCCAGATCACGCAGCAACTCCGCGAAGATCCCACGGATCTCATCCGCGTAGGGCTGCTGGCCTTCGGGCTGGCGGCGCACCTGTTCGGCGATCGATCGGTACAGCGCCCGCAGCACGACCGCCGAGTGTTCGAGCGCGTCCAACCCGGACCGGACGTCGGGACCAAGGTCCGGGTGCCCGACCGCGCGCGGATTGAGACGTCGACTCTGCTCAGCCTCGGTCAGCCGTCGGTCGACATGATCGACCGCGTTCGACAATTCGCGGGCCTGATCCAGCCAGCCGTCTGCCTGGTGCGCCGCGACGCCATGCTCGAGTTCGTCAGCCACGCGCTCCAGTTGACTGGCGAGGTCGGCGGCGTACTGCTCTACCGCAGCGCTGGCGCTGCGCAGTCGGACGGCGGGCGGAAAGAGAATGTTGACCAGCAGGCCGATGCCGGCTCCGATGACGGTTTCGATCACTCGACTGTTCGCCGCTGTCTCGGGGTTGACGCCCAGCACGAGCATGGCGCTGATGGGAACCTCGAGCAGGTGCGGTCCCAATCGCAACGCCTGGCCGACCAGGATCGATGCGCCGATCAAGAACCCGAGCGTCAGCGCGCTGGTTCCGAATCGCGCCGAGAACAGGATCGCCACCGCGACACCCGCCACCACGCTGGCGATTCGGCGCAGCGTGTCGCCGAATGTCTGGACCACGGTCACCTGCACCACGAGCAGGGCGGTGAGCGGCGCGAGCAGCGGCCGGCGATCCTCCGTCAGCCACGAGACGTTGAATCGCCCGGCGAGCAGCCAGTGAGCGACGAAGTAGGCCGCCATGGCCGCTCCGGTCAGCCGCAGCATTCGGAACAACGCCGCCCGCCATCCGGTGCGGACCCGTCGCACCGTTGAACCCGCAAAGCGGCGCGCCCACGCCACCGTCGAGACTCGGCCTCTCATGAGTTCAGCATGGTCTGCCGGAGACACCTGAGGAAATGGGAGTCGCGTCATGCGTCGCGGATCGACGCAGCCGGCGCAACGGCTGCGCCCACCCGCTGAGCGTTGATCACCTTGCCGTTCGCGATGAACTGTGCGGCGACGTCCTTGAACAGGTAGCTGGGAATCGCGAAGCTGCTTCCCCGCTACCGAGCAGAGGTAAGGGCTGGCCGTTCTCGCGACGGCTATGCGGGCCGGGGAACGGAGGCGAACACCGAGAGGGTGAACCAACCGGGCACGGCCCGGCGCAACGCGACGGGACCGTGTACTTCGACCTCGCGGGAACGCAACGCGGCCGGCCATCCCAGGTCGCCGCGCCAGATCTCGATCATGCGGCGCAGGCTGGCGCTCACCGTGACCGTGACGTCGTAGCCCGGGTCCACATCACACACGTCCACGTCACACACCTCAGCCTTGCCCGACGTGATCACGAGCCACCAGTCGCGGGCTTTTGCCGGCACGTCGGAGAACCTGAACTGGACGACTGTCCGCCCGTCCGGTGTGGCGTTGTGATCAACGTGGCGGTGCATGTCCCACATCAGCAGTTTCGGGTCGAGATCCTCGTCGCCGATCTCTCCGATCCAGCGAACGCCCCACCTGCCGAGCGCTTCGACCACGGGCCGCAGCTCCTGGCCGGCCTGCGTCAGGATGTAACGCACGTCGTTGCCCTCGACCTGCCGCTCCACGATGCCCGCGACGGTCAGCTGGTGCAGCCGTTTCGACAGCAGGGTGGGCGACATCCGCGGTACC
The DNA here is from genome assembly GCA_025965875.1 of Pseudonocardiales bacterium. Taxonomy (GTDB): domain Bacteria; phylum Actinomycetota; class Actinomycetes; order Mycobacteriales; family Jatrophihabitantaceae; genus QHCC01. Next base: position 1,910 of record JAOPWD010000205.1, on the reverse strand, counting down.
CCGCGGCGCAGCTCGTTGAAGTGCTCGCTGCCCATGATCAGTTCGCGGACGATGAGTAGTGTCCAGCGCTCGTCGAGCATCTCCATCGCCTTGGCGATGGGACAGAACTGGCGATAGGTAGAGCCCATAGAAGGCAGGTTAGGTCCCAGTCGGTGGCTCGGCCAGCCCTGGCGCGACCTGCGCGGTCGACCCGGGGCCGCAGCTAGTACAGATCTGGGACTAGGTAGGCAGCCGTGCCGTTCCTAATGTCGGTCTCCTGGCGCTGACGCCGACCGATCTGAGGAGCAACCGAAATGACCGTAACAACCGAAATGGTCGATGCCGACCGTGCCCTGAAGGCGAAGCACCGCGCCATGTGGGCGCTTGGAAACTACTCGGCCGTCGCCACCGAGATCATCCAGGACCTGGGCCCGATCCTGGTCGAGGCGAGCGCCGTGCAGCCCGGCCAGCGGGTTCTGGACGTCGCCGCCGGATCGGGCAACGTCGCCATCCCGGCGGCATTGACCGGCGCGAGCGTCGTGGCCAGCGACCTCACTCCCGAGCTGTTCGAGGCCGGGCGGCGACTGGCTGCAGCTCGCGGCGCGGACGTGGAGTGGCAGCAGGCCGACGCCGAGGCGCTGCCGTTCGCCGACAACGAGTTCGACACCGTGTTGTCCTGCGTCGGGGTCATGTTCGCCCCGCATCATCAGGTCACTGCTGACGAGCTGGTCCGCGTCTGCCGTCCAGGCGGGACCGTCGGGGTGATCAACTGGACGCCGGAGGGATTCATCGGTCAGTTGTTCGCCACCATGAAGCCATACGCCCCGCCGCCCCCGCCCGGCGCGCAACCCCCTCCGTTGTGGGGCAACGAGGATCACGTCCGGGCGCTGCTGGGCGATCGCGTGACCGATGTGACGACGGTCCGGCAGACGGTGCGCGTCGACAACTTCGATGCGCCGGAGGATTTCCGCGAGTACTTCAAGACGAACTACGGTCCGACCATCGCCGTGTACCGCAGCATCGCGGCCGACCCCGACCGGGTGGCTGCGTTGGACCGCGAATTGGCCGATCTCGCGCGACGTTTCGACGTCGGCACCGGGACGACGACCCTGGACTGGGAGTACCTGCTGCTCATCGCTCGCAAACGGACTGGCTGACCCCGGGGAGGATCGCGCGGCCGGTCCCCACCACGGGCCGTGCGAGGTCAGCGGGTAGGCCGAACTCGAACGAGTTCGCCGCGACGACCGCGTCGACGCCGACCGAGACCCCCCCGACAGGGATTCGACCAGGCTCTCGTCCTTGGCGATCGTGGGCGTGCTCGGCGTTGTCCCGTCGAAGCACCTCGATCTTCGGGCGGCAGTTGTCCGCCGGAGTGCCCGACGTCGCAGGAGGGACGCCTGCGCGAGTGGTCACTTTGGCGCCGAGTGGTCACCGACAAGTGACCACTCGGCGCGTAACCACTCGTTGCGCGGTTAGTCTTCCCGCGCCAGCCCGGAGACGGTGAAGGGCTTGGTGCTGGTGGCGAAGTCGGCGTTGACCACCAGGTAGCGGTCGCGGGCGCTCGCCACGGTGGAAGGCCCGCGCAGCGTCGGGTCGGTGACGACCTTCTTGACCCGAGCCCGGCTCCGGTCGTCCGAGAGCTTGAGGAAGGTCAGGCTGGCTGGGTTGCCGCGCACCACGATCAGCTTGCCGTCGTCGACGATCATCCCGTCACCGCCGACGAGCGCGTCTGCCCGCACGACCGTGATGCTTCGGCCACCCGAGCCGTCGAACCGGATCCGGTACAGCTTGCCGTCGTTGGTGTTCACGACAACCAGTTCGTGCCCGCCGCGGAAGGCGACGATGCCGTTGAGATTGAACGCGCCGCCGCCGGCATACGGGATCTCGGGGGACACCGAAATGGCCTCGACCGTCCCACCCGGCTTCACCTG
>JAOPWD010000194.1 GCA_025965875.1 Pseudonocardiales bacterium | reverse complement strand
GATCTCGCGCACACGGTGTTGGACATCGACGCCGCGCAGGTCACCGGGCGCACCGTCGTCGCGTTCGACCTCGAGGATTCGGGCCCGCTCGAGGGCGACCTCGACATGGTCGAACTGTTCTACGACCTCGGCGTCCGCTCGCTGCTGCCGACGTACAACCTGCGAAACGCAGCCGGCTCGGGCTGCCTCGACGAGGTCGACGACGGGTTGACCGGCTATGGTCGCGACCTCGTCGCTCGCCTCAACGAGGTCGGCATGTTCGTCGACGGTTCGCACTGCAGCACCCGCACCGGCCTCGACCTCAGCGCCGTCACGACCCGTCCGATGATCTACTCGCACTCCGGCATGCGTGCGATGTGGGACCACCCTCGCAACATCACCGACGACCAGGCCCGGGCCTGCGCCGAGACAGGGGGCGTCATCGGCATCGCTGGGGTCGGGATCTTTCTCGGTCCGAACACAGCGACGATCGACGCACTGGTCGCGCACATAGACCATGCGGTGGAGCTGGTCGGCATCGAGCACGTCGGACTCGGCTCGGACTACTGCTTCGACGGTGATGACTTCACCGCCGAAGCGGCCGCCAACCCGCAGCTCTTCCCGGCGGCGTACACACGCTGGGGGCCGTTGCAGTTCGTCGCACCAGAGGATCTGCTGTGTCTCGATGACGCACTTGCCCTGCGCGGGTACGACGACGCCGCGATCGCCGCGGTACTCGGCGGCAACTTTCGCCGGGTCGCGGGCCAGGTGTGGCGCCGGCCGCCGCACGCAGCCTGACGAAGTCAAGAAAGCGCCGAGCCTTCGCCAGCCTTCGAGCAAGCGGATCCGGGGAGGACTCGATGCGGTGTCCCCATAACGGGCCGCTTAGGGCGCCGTCTGATCGCGCGGAGTATTGCGAGGCCACGACGACCACGCATTCGGCGTTCTCGATCGCCGCAGCGATGGCGGCCAACCGCTGTTGCACCGACGCGCAACTGCCGGCTGTCGAGCCACACATCGACCGCAGCCTCGGTGAGGTATTCATAGACCTGATCGACGAGCAGCGCGTCAGCCCTGGCGTAGCTCAGCAGAATAGTGTCGTTGGCCTTGAAGTTTCCCTCGACGGCGCCCCGAATAGCGGCCACAACACGGCCGTTGGAGAGATTGACGACCTCAGTACCGTGGCGTCCATGGACCGCCCCGTGGACATGCCGGGTGCTGGCAAACGCGTACTGGGCCACCGTCATCACCGTGACCAACGACGCCGAGGGCGACGGGCGGTTGCACGCCGCGCCGCGAGACAGCACCTACGATGCGGTGAACCTCGGGGCCGGGCTAAACGGCCAAGCGGCACCCGAGTTCGGAGCGACGGCGGAGTCAACGGCGTGGTTCAACCGGTTACTCAACATCGTGCACGCTGAGGCGCCGACGGCAAAGATCGTCCTTGCCCGCGGGCCGGGTGACGTGATCCCGGCGATCGAGCGTGAGTTGGGCGAAGGCTGACGCGCACGGCGGGTGCCGCGGCTCAGACCCGGATGAAGAAGACGGCGCGTCGCTGAACGCCTCAAGGTGGCGGAGTGCGCGCCGTCGTTCTATGCCGGCGACGCCGTGATCATCCTCAGGCGTCGCTGCTGCCGCCTTTCGACGCGAGCGTGACGTTGTCCGCAGGTTCTCGTGCAGCCATTGCGTCCTGCTCATCGCGGGCGGCTTGCCGGCGCTCGGCCATCAGGTCAGATATGGCGCGCTCGGATGGCTCAGGCGTGAGAGCTGCGTAGTTCGCCAGGGTGGGGGTCTGATCCGGATCGGTCGTGCCCGGGCGGCGCCTGCGCCGAGCGAGCACGATCACTGCGGCGATCAGTGCGAGAAGTGCGCCGGTATCGACGACCATCCACGTGACCGAGAGGACCGGGTGGTGGCTGAGCGCAAGCCAACTCAGGGTTCCGGTCAGGTTCACCGGCGTCGTGTCGAGCAGCATGTGCACGGTCCAGCGGCCGATGAGGCGCCCGACGTAGGGGTTCGAGGCGACGGCGGGCGGCCGGGTGGCGGCCATCCAGTGGATGCGGTGATCATGCCATCGCGTCTGGTGGCTTGTCCCGACCTGCCGCCAGTCCGGCGGCAGTTGCGGGCCGCCGAGCTGGCTCAGGTCGCCGAACAGGCTCTGGTTCAGTTGCAGCGTCGGGGAGTAGCTGTTCTCCGATACGCCGCCCGGGCCGATCTGTAGGTAGGGCTCTTTTGCGTAGCCGAGGATGGTGAGGGTTTTCGTCGTGGTGTTGGCGACCTCGATCCAGTCACCGCGCGGATTGATCGACGCGGTCAAGCCAGGTGTCGCCGGGCTGATCGCGGTGATCTGGGCCAGGTAGTGAGCGGCGTCGGGAATCGCCTGCCCGGAGCCGCCGTGTGCCCCGGCAGGCTGCATGCCCACGCACAGCGCCGCCGGCACGAGCGCGGCAGCGGCGATGCGCCGCCACCGGGTCGTCGAGGTCATCGGTTCTCCTATCGGATCGTGAGCGACGTGGTCGCCGGATACGAGTCAAACTCACTGGTCCGTACGCGGAGGGTCAGCAGCCAGGTGCCAGTGTGCGGTAACAGGACGTGGTCGGCCAGGAAGTGCCCGCTGCCGGCCTGCAGCAGCCTGAGCGACACCGAGCCGAGGCCGCCACCGGACGGGCGAGCACTCACCTCGATGCTCGTGACCTCGGTCGGCAGGCCGTCGGACCCGAACGCGTACAGGTGGACGTCGAGGGTGCGTGGCCCGGACGAGACGGCGGTGAGCTGGATCGAGTCCGGTCCCGCATGCAAGGTTCGTTCCTGGACCGGGCGGTACGCCGCACGCGCGGGCGTGGTGGCAACCAGCGCCGACGTCACGACCAGGACGATGATTGCGAGGGCGGCCTCGAGCGCCACCGAACGAGTCAGCGCAACCGCGCGCACCTCGTCGGACAGCCGCCGACGGTTGAGCGCGGCCCGCGACACTGCGGCTCCGGCGACCATCAGCAGCACCAGGGCGATCTTGATCAGCAGCAGTTGTCCGTAGCGGGTTGCCTTGAGTTCGGCCAACTCAGGCACCTGCCGCACCGCCTGCAGCACGCCCGTCGCTGCCAGTGTGGCGACACAGGTCAGGGCTACCACCGAGAAGCGACGCACCGGCACCCACGGCAGCGCCTGGGCTGTCGGTCGTTCCAGCACGGCGAGCGTGCCTTGGGCCGGCCCACGCCCAGGAACAGGATGGGTGCCGGAACTGGGTCCGGGTCCGGGAATTGGCGCCGGCTGGCGCGCCGCGCGGCGGCAGGACGGGATGACGACGGTCGCGAGGACAGCGAGTCCGCCGAGCCAGGTCCCGGCCGCGGCGAAGTGCACCATGCCGACCGTGATCCACGCTGGAGAGACTCCGTTGTGGCCCTCGATCGTCACGCTGCCGATGCAGACCAGCAGCGCCCCGACAACGAGCGCCAGGATCATCGGTCGTGGCCGCCGCACATAGCGCAGCAGCACCACCCAAAGCCCGGTCAACGCCGCCAGCCGGACCAGGTGAGCATGGCCCAACCTGGTGTCCAGCAGCGCGCCGACCGTGGCCGGGTCCACCGCTCGGGTCCACCCGCCGCCCACGTCGTAGGCCGCCTGGAGACAAAGTCCGCTCGCCGTCCCCGCCGCGGCGAGCACCGTGGCGAACCACAACAGTCGCCGGGCACCAGGATCGGACCACCCCGTCGGCAGGCACAGCACGAGGAACGCGACCACCCCGATCAGCAGCAGCAGCCCGGCGTAGCCGACGAACCGGGCAACACCCAGAGCTGGACCCAGCGACGCAGCGGTGTGACCGGCGGCGCGTTGGGCCACCGGGCCGGGCCGGCCGACCGAGAAGGTGAACGAACCCTGCACGGGGTGAGAGTCGGCAGACACCACCCGCCAGACAACCAGGTAACTGCCGTCGGGCAACCGGGGGCGCAGCCCCACCTCGACGCGCGCACCCGCACCACCCAGATGGCGCACCGTGGCGGTGTCGACGCGATGACCGTCGGCGGCAACGACCTGCAGGGAACCGAGCGCGGCCTCCACCGGTTCGTCGAAACGCAGTTCGACACGGTCCAGATCGCGGCCCGTCGGGAGGACTTGACCGCTGGTCGGCGTGGTCGAAGACAGCACGGCATGCGCGTTGGCCGACGGTGCGCCGAGCAACATCAAGCTAGCCACGCCAAGCAGCAGGACCAGGGCCGCCCGAATTCGGCGGTGCACAACGACACCGTCCATTACGCCCCCCATGCGGACAGGCGTCTCCTACCTCCCCGCCAGCGCACAGTAACGGCGCGCCCAGCGCGTCGCCGAGTTCATGACGAAGCCGTCATGAAACCGATTGGACGAACATCGAGCCTCGGCATCAGGTTCGGTCGCGGCGCGCGCGCAGCACCGCATCGCGGATCGTGATCTCGCGGCCCGCTGGATCGGCGGCCTGCCGTGGGCGCGCTTCGGCGACTTCGATGGTCCAACCGGCACCGAGTGAGTCGGCGACCTGATCGGCGGTCCAGCCCATTTCCGTCAACCCGGGTCGCGGCATGGTCGTGACCGAGTCGCTGAAGTCGTGCCCCACCACCAGCAGCGTGCCGCCCGGTGCGACGGCCCCTGCGAGGTGGGCCCACAGCGTCAGTCGAGCTTTGGCCGGCAGGTGAAGGAAGAAGGCGGAGACCAGGTCGTATGTGCCGTTCGCCGGCTGGCGGGTCAGGTCGAGGTGCTGCCACCTGATCTGCAGGCCCAGCCGATCCGCCTGTGCCGCCGCGCGTTCCAGGGCTGTCGTGGACAACTCGACGCCAGTGACGTGCCAGCCGCGGGACGCAAGCCACAAGGCATCCGCGCCTTCCCCCGCGCCGGCCTCGAGCGCCGTGCCCGGCACCAAGTCGGCCACCTCCGCGACGAGCACGGGATTGGGGTTGCCACTCCAGTTCTGAGCTCGGGACCGGTAACGCTCGTCCCAGGCGCGCTCGCCGTAGATCACCTCGTAGCGATGCACTTCGAGCGCTGTTCGGGCATCCTCCGCGACGAGGTCGGCGTTGATGGCGGCCCCGGCGGTCAATCCCGCCGCTGCGGAGGTGACGACCTGCGCCTGCATGTCCGTGACGTTGCCCGCGACCCACACTCCGGCGACACCGCTCGCGCCGGATGAGTCAGCTTCGATCCGGGTACCGAGAACGTGCTCGCCCATCAGCACCTCGACCGGCTTCAGGCCGAGCGGGGCGAGTAGTTCGGCGCGGGCGGTGAAGCGCGGCGCGACGATCAGCGCGTCCAGCTGCACCCGGGTGCCGTCGGCCAGGCGGACCGCAGTCAAACCGCTCGCGTCGGACTCGACTTGCCCGACCTCCCCCTCGACGACTGCGATCCCCAGCGCGTGGAGCTGTTCGAGCTGTTCCTCGCCCAGTGCCGGCCCGGAGTGCTGCAGGACTGTCACGTGCGGGCTCAGTTGCCGGAACAGGAGCGCCTGGTGCACGGCCGCCGGACCGGTCGCGAGCACGCCGATGCGCTGGTCGCGGACCTCCCAGCCATGGCAGTAAGGACAGTGCAGTACGTCGATGCCCCATCGCGCGGCGAGGCCCGGGATGTCGGGCAGCTCGTCGCGCAAGCCGGTCGCGACCAGGACGCGCCGGGCGCCGATCGTCCGATCGCCGATTTCGACGCCGAAGCCCTCGCCGTCCCGCCAGACGGCGGTGACCCGGCCCGGCTCGACGCGCCCGCCGTACTTGGTCACCTCGGCCTGAGCGATCGCGTAGATCTCAGCCGGCGGCGTGCCGTCGCGGGTAAGGAAGTTGTGCACATGGCCCGCAGCTGCGTTGCGGGGGTCATCCGCGTCGAGGACCAGCACCGAGCGGCGCGATCTGGCCAGTGCCACCGCACCGCTGAGCCCAGCGGCACCGCCGCCGATTACCACCACGTCAAATTTGTCGTCCATCCCTGAACCGTGCGCCCTCGTGCCGGCGCTTGACAAATATTGTTGCCGAGATGGCAAATTGAACTGTGGATGACAACGAGGTGCTCGAAGCGGTAGGGCCACGGCTTCGCGCCGTGCGCCTGAAACGTGGTGCGACACTCGCCCAGCTGTCGACAGCGACCGGTATCTCGGTGAGCACGCTGTCGCGGCTGGAAGCCGGGGTGCGCCGCCCGACTCTGGAGCTGCTGTTGCCCCTCGCCCGAGCCCATCAGGTGCCACTTGACGAGCTGATCGGCGCTGCCCCAACCGGTGACCCGCGGGTCCACGCCCACCCGATGCAACGCCAAGGCCGGACGCTCATCCCGCTGACCAGGCGCCCGGGGGGCGTGCAGGCGTACAAGATGCTGGTACCGCCCGGCGAGCCCGAGAGCGAATTACAGAGCCATGAAGGCTATGAGTGGATGTACGTGCTCGCCGGGCGGCTACGGCTGCGGCTCGGCGAGCTTGACCTGGTCATGAAAGCCGGAGAGGTCGCCGAGTTCGACACCCACGCCCCGCATTGGTTTGGCAGCGCCGGCCCGAGACCAGTCGAGCTGCTCGTTCTGTTCGGCCCACAAGGCGAGCGACTACACGTCCGCGCCCGGACACCGAGAAGATCGTGAACCGGTCTTGTCCAGATGTCCGTCGCGCACGTAACCAGCGATACCGTTCTGTATTAATGATCTAATCAAAGACCCACCTCTGGCTGACCGATCGCACTGATAGGAATCCACGACCATGGCCCGACAACTTATCGAGCAGATTTCGGACGATCTCGACGGCAGTAAGGCAGACGAAAGCGTCCGGTTTTCCTGGAAAGATGTCAACTACGAGATCGACCTGTCCAAGAAGAATGCAGCAGCCTTCGCCAAGGCAATGAAGCCCTACCTCGAGGCCGCCCGCAAGGTCAGGCCCAGCGCCCGAGGTGGGCGGCGTTCGCGTACCGGCAGCACCGGTTCTCGGAGGCAGGTTGAATCTGACCTGGCTGCGATTCGCGAATGGGCAAGGCAGAACGGCTACGCCGTGGCTGACCGTGGTCGCATTCCTGAGGCAGTGCTAGTCGCTTACGCCGCCCGTTGAACGCCTCCGCCCAGCGAGACGGAAGAGGCGCGCGAAGCAGAGAGATCACCCGGCGGTAGCACGTTTGTCGGCGTGCGTGCCGGATGCCAACATCCCGGCCGTCAACGACGGCCACACCGAGTTCGAGCGCATCATGAAGAATGCCATCGCCGATGTTCACGAGTTCTGGCGCAAGAACTATCCGAGCGCCTCGCGCGGCAAGCCCTGCCCCGAATTAAAGGGACACGTCTACTCCGTCGACGGCGCCAACGTGACGCCGTCCGTGAAGCAGAGCGCGGGCCTCAAACAGGATCCGGCCGGGGTAGTCGACAACGCCTTGCACTGCTTGACGGACGATTCGATTGGCTATGACCGTGGTCCGAAGCATCTCGTGGCGCAGTTAGCCACCAAATACGGCCAATTCATGATCGCCGCCGTTGCCGCGCACGAATTCGGGCACGCAAGCCAACAGCGCTTGGGCATCTTCAACGCTTCGCCGGGGCTCCCAACCATCTCGACCGAGACCCAGTCCGACGGCGCAGCGGGACCCTTCATCGCCAACGTCGCGCAGCAGCACGCACCCGCACTTCAGCCACTCCGGTCAGGACTTGGGTCACACGCGGTCGATGGCACTGCACGCCGCGCTGTGGCCGCTCCCGCTAACCTCGGCCTCGTGACCGACCTGCCGGTGCTCGATGCCGCCGAACAACGTGTGCTCGGCAGCCTGCTGGAGAAGGAGATCACCGTCGCCGCGTCGTACCCGATGAGCATCAACTCGGTGCGCGCCGCATGCAACCAGACCAGCAGCCGGGAGCCCGTCGTGGACTACGACGAGGAGCTGGTGCATCGCACGCTGCGGGCGCTCAAGGACAAGGAACTTGTTGCGCTCACCTGGCAGGGCGCGGGCGCCCGCGTGGTGAAGTACGTCCAAACATTCGCGCAGCGAAGTGGGATCGCGCCTGACGAGCGCGCGCTGCTCACCGTGCTGCTGCTGCGCGGGCCCCAGCCCGCCGGAGCGCTCAAGACCCGCACTGAGCGGCTGCACCGCTTCTCCGACCGCAGCGAGGTGGAGGCCTGCCTTGCCCGCATGGCCGGTGGCGAGACCCCGATGGTGCGCGAACTCGCGCGCCAACCGGGTCAGCAGGACAGCCGCTGGATCCATCTGCTCGGCCCGGTCGAGGCGCCCGAGGCAACTGCGGGTCCGATGCCCATCGACCGCGAGTCGGTGCTCGACGCCGGGGCCGACGCACGCGATGACAAGGTCCGCGCGGCGTACGCCGCGGTCGCCGTGTCCTATGCCGAGCAACTCTGCGATGAGCTCGCCGGCTTGCCATTCGAATCGTGGTTGCTGCGCCGCGTGGTCGAGCTGTCCGGCGGTGCGCCGGTGATCGAGGTCGGCACCGGCCCAGGTCACGTCGCCGCGTTCCTGGCCGAGGCGGGGGCGGACGCAACCGGTCTGGACCTCACGCCGGAGATGGTGGACGAGGCCCGCCGCCGTCACCCCGGCGTCAGCTACCAGGTCGGCGACCTGCGCCGGCTGATGCGTCCCACCACCAACGACGGATGGGGCGCCGTACTCGCGTGGTACTCACTCATCCACCTCGCGGCGTCCGAACTGCCGGCCGCGATCGCCTCGCTCGCGCGACCCCTGCGCACGAACGGCTGGCTCGTGCTCGCCCTCCACGCCGGCGCCGATGTACGCACCATCACTGACTGGTTCGGCCACGAGATCGACCTCGACTTCGTCCTGCACGACCCCGCCGAGATCGTCGCCATCGTTGAACGAACCGGCCTGCTCGACGTCGAGTGGTACCACCGGGGCCCGTTCATCTCCCGCGGCGAAACCACCCAGCGCGTGTACGTCCTCGCCCGTAAGCCGTAACCACGAACTCAATCGCTGCGCCGAGGGCTCCCGCTCCGCTCAGGCCTGCCGGTTGTCGCGGTGCCGGTCATTGCGGTGGCTGATGGCTGACGAGGACCGCTTCTATCTCGGCGAGTTCGGCGCGTAGCTTGTCGGCGCGTGCTTCGGCTTCGCCGAGGGCGGCGCCGTTCACGGCTGCGACCGCATCTTCGACCTCCTGAAGGTTCAGCAGCGCGGCGATGGCCGTGACGACGCCGGGTGCCGCCGGCGCCTTCTTGACCACTGCCCGGGCGCCGCGGCTCGCGCTGACCGACCACGATGACCCGGCCGAAGCGATCGTGATCGTCACCGCCGGCGCAGCCGCAGCGCGCCGCCCTGCGGTAGCGGCCTTGCTGCGCGTCGGAACGGTGGGCGACGCCGGTGTCGTCGTCGTTGCTGCTGCAGATCGCCTCGCCGTGCCTTTCCCGCCCCGCCGCTTCGCCGGCAAGGCGACAGCCTCGACGACGACCGCCTGGTCCGGTTGCGACGTACGCGAAGTGCGGACGCGCGGCGCTGAGGTCTGCTGCGTCGAGGCCCTCGCACCGGCCTCGGCCAGCGGTGCGCCCGCCCGACCCCGCCCGACCACTGACAACTCAGAGGGCGAGAATCCCAGCTCGTCGCTCACGCCGCCCACCTTGATCCGCACCATGACGAAGTCCGCACCGTCCCTGACGGGATCACCGACGCGAACCACCGTGCCGGTCGTCGCGACCGGGAACTGCGAGCCCATAACCCGGACCCGCGGCCGGCGACCATCGGCGATCGCCTGCCGCAGGTGGGCCACCTGCGCGTCGTCGAGCCCGGTATCCCTCTGCGACGCCATTGCCCTACTCCTCACGCTCGACCGCCCACGCGACGTTCGCTCACCCGCCCGCTGCGCCACCGTAGAACAGCACACCGCGACGACATCGAGTGGTCGGCCCGGATCACCGCCGACCGGTGCGCAGTCGCAGGCTCGACAGGCCCTGTCCCGTGACGTATGGCGGTGGTGGTCGGCGTCCAAGCCGGTTCGCCGCAGGCCTCTTCGTTGTCGTCATGGTCCAGGTGAGAACGCAACCGGCCGAGACGTTGACGTATGCGGCGCCGAGCGAAACAGTCACTTGGAGAGCTGCCGCTGGCTCCGCCCCCTGGCACGGGGCTCCGATGCAGCGCTCTAGCGGAGGAAGTCATGCTCGGACGCGTGCTGTGTGCGATCGGACACCACGCGTGGGAGCGGCAAGTCAACCCGGAGGTCAGCGGTGCGGACGCCGTCTACTTCGTGTGTCGGCGCTGCGGTACGGAAAAGCCACGTTACGGACCGCCCAAGGGTCAGCGCATGGGGCTGGGCTGGCGAGATAGCGGTCTGCCAAGGGCGGGATCGTCGGTGCCGCTGTCAGGCTCCGGTCTTCAAATCGCCATCTGCGGATCCCTTGATGCGCAGATGGACGGATCCGTCAGTATCGGCCGTTGGTGTTGGCGCGCGGGCGGCCGCTGCAGGTCACGTGGCACCCCCAGGGTTGCCGTCGGCCGGCTATTGAGCCTCCGGGGGTAAAGACGCCCGCGGCAAACGCCGGGCACCGTTAATTCATGTCGATTTCTGAAGCCGCCCGGCTTGGGTCGGGCTTTCGCGCGCCTACGTTGCATAAGCTCGCGACCGACTCACAACGCGAGCATGGCAACGTCACATTGCTGACGCACCCGGAACATGAGACCGCAATCCGCGTGCCGCAGAGTCTCGGTAACCGCGAGATTGCCGCGACGCTGGCTATCTCACAAGGCTCACTGAGGAGGGTCACGTTGAGCACATCCTCGCCAATATCGGTTTCCCGTCGCCGACTCAGATCGCACACTGGGTCGCCGAGCAGCACCTGGCCGTGCGGAACGCACGGGCCTGGAATCAATTTTGCCAACATGGAGATCCGCGTGCGGGGCTCGGTGGTTCGGGCACAAAGCAGCCCGCACAGCCAGACGGGCGGTGCTAAGCCATGCGACGCATGACCGTTGAAACGATCGCAGATATTGACGTCCAG
>JAOPWD010000175.1 GCA_025965875.1 Pseudonocardiales bacterium | reverse complement strand
GTGAAGGAGGTCCGCATCGACGGCGCGTCGCAGATCACTCGGCTGGAGGGCGGCTTCAGCTGGCGCACCACGAACGGCAACATCCACCAGCATCGATCGCGTCGTCGCATCGACGCTGTCCAGCCGTCGCGCGAGCACCTCACGCACCGAACCCGGCAGCCGCCGATCGTTCGGATCAGCGGCCCACTGCCGGGCCAGCTCCCGCGCGAAGAAGGGATTGCCGCCGCTCCGCTCGACGATAGCCGCGACGACATCGTCCGGGACGATGCTCCCCACGGTCGAGCGAACCACACCCGCCATGACCGTCGGCTCCAGCGGATCCACCGTGACTTGCGAACAATCAGGCAGGTCCCGCCCCGTGCCCGCACGCCGGGTCGTCATCAGCGCGACCGGAGCATCGCCCAACCGGTGTGCCGCGTAACTCAGCGCGTCAAACGATGTCGGGTCGCACCACTGGACATCGTCGATACCGAGCAAGACAGATCCGCGTCCGGCCAGCCCACGCAACACGCTCAGCAGAACGGCGCCGAGCATCCGGTTACCGACTGACGCTGCACCGGTGTCCTCGTCACGGAACAGCACAACGTCCAACGCATGGCGCTGCGGACGCGGCAACGACGTGATCACATCGTCGGGAGCCGCGGTGAACAGATCGGCGAGTACTGCCAAACCAAGATCAGCTTCGACCGATAGGCACTGCGCCGTCCACCGCCACTCGGCGGCGTACTCGGCGAGCGCCTCGGACCAGACCGTGGTCTTGCCGATGCCTGCCTCGCCGACAATCGTCACGCCCGCGCCCGGCAACGCGAGCCGCCGGCATACATCGGCGACCAGCTGCTTACGGTCGCCCGTAAGTCCCGGCCCAGAACCCATCACCAGCCGCTTCCGTCGGTCCACATCGAGGCTGAGTGTCAATAGTGGGCGCTGCGGGACTTTCATGGCAACGCCTGCGCAACGCCTGCACCGCGAGATCGGTCCGGGACCGGCCTCGTGACTCATCGACGACGGTGTGACGTGGGTCTCAGTGCGACAGGTTGCAATTTAGTTGACTTAACAGATACTTTACTCACAGCGATTTCACGCAGCTGCTTCGGGACATTCGGCGCGGCAATCCTCGGTCAGGAAAGGCCACCATGTCCCAGCACTCAGCTTCGCACGCAGCCCGAGACCGGGCATCTCGTCGCCCGCGTGGCATCAGGAACTGGTCCAGACGAGGCAAGATTGCCTCTGGAATCATCGGCGCGATCATGGCCGGCAGCATCGCGTTCGCTGTCACGAACTGGACGGTCGGCCTCGGCAGTGGCTCGAGCGGTCAGGCGCAATCCGGCTCCATCACCAACATCACCATCACCGCGATCGCCGCACCGTCGGCCACGAACCTGCTTTACCCCGGCGGGACGGGCGATGTCGTCGCCAAGATCACCAACCCGAACGCGTTCCCGGTGACGATCACCGCCGTCAACCTGCCGACCAACTTGATCTTCGCCGGTGGCTTCTCCGACTCTGCTCTGGCCACCCCGCAGACCGGGTGCACCACCACGACCAGCGCCGTGGGGTGGTCCTTCGCGACAGGTACCACCGCAAGCACCCACACGCTGACCACCCCGATCACGGTCGGTGCGAGCAGCAACTTCACCGTGACCTTCGTCAACGACGCGAGCATGGCACTCACAACGCCGCTGGCCTGCGTGAGCACGTTCTTCTCGATGCCGTCATTCACGGGAGTCGTCGCTACGGCCGGGGCAGCCACCTCCACTGTCGCGACGACCGATGCCTGGACCAGCTGAGCGCACAAGCCCTGAGGCGATACACGAGCGAGGCGGCGAGTGACGGTGATACGGGCGATCGGGTCTGTACTGACCGCGCTCGCCGTCCTCGCTGCCGCCGACGTGACCGCGGCAAAGTCTGCGCAGGCCTCCGCGTGGGCCGCCTCCCTGCAGTCGGGCAGCAAGGGGTTGGCTCAGGCCCAACCGCTGCCTAACCCGCCCAGCCCGATCACGGCCACCTGCAGCGGTCTCGTGGGCAACGCCATCATCGTCAGCTGGCCGGCCGTTGCGCACGCCGCGAGCTACACGGTCTACCAGGCCACCACCGCTAATGGCCAGTACACAGTTGTCACTACTGTGAGCGCCTCTCCCGCGACGGCCGGCGGCCTCGCCCTGGGCACGTTCTTCTACAAGGTCACGGCCACCGTCGGCGCCACCTGGGTCAGCGCACAGTCCGCAGCCAGCAACAGTCGAAACATCCTTTTTGTTGCCTGCGCCTGACCGAGTCCGACAGCCCGCACACTCGTCACCTGGCCAGGCGTGTTGCCGGCGCAGGATCCAGCAGGGCGCCGACGAGGGCTTCGCCGACGAACTCGCCGTAGCGCTCGGGCGACCAGTTACGGCCGCCGACGAGTAGGCCGTACAGCTCGGGCGAGCTGTAGGCCCACATGATCTCGGCCGCCTGCGCGACCGTCACACCTGCGCGCAACTCGGTCTTGCCGGCCAGGGTCTGAGCAACCTGGGTCATCCGCGCCAGCCGATCGGCATCCAGGTCCGCGCGTAGTTGGGCTACCGCGGCGTCGGATTCGGCGGCCGTGGCCAGCAACAGGAGCAGCGGCGCGATTCGGGGGGCGACCTCGGTGGTGAGCGTGCCCAGTCCACGCAGCATCTTGGCGGGGTCGGTCTCGGCGGCCTGCATCGCGTCCGAGCGCAGTTCGGCGGGCACCGGCCCGGCGCCGGCCAGGGCGTCCTGACACATCGCGCGCAGCAGCCCGGCCTTGCCACCGAAGGACTTGTAGATGGTGTCGCTCGAGGCGCCCGCGTCGGTGGCGATCGACGCGATCGTGGTCGCGGTGTACCCGTCGTGCAGAAATCGTTGCCGCGCTGCGGCGACGATCGCCTCGCGGTTCAGGCGCGCCTGTTCGCGCCGACGACTGGCGTCGTAGGGGCGCCGCTTGACAGAATCCATAGTTGGTTCCATAGTCATAGAACGAATATAGGCTACTGGAACAGATTAGCCGTCGAACCAGTGCCAACAACACCCCATCGCGTATCTCGGAG
>JAOPWD010000511.1 GCA_025965875.1 Pseudonocardiales bacterium | reverse complement strand
TCGGGACGAAGCGGCCGTGGGTTCGAATCCCGCCACCCCGACCAATGTTTTCGATCCCTCCACCCGGTTGGGGGTCCGATCCAATGAGCCAAAAAGACGCAGTAAAGACGCAGTAGCTGGCCTCTTCGCTGGTGGCCCTGCGCTGTTTCCACGTTGAACCGCATTGAGTGCACGACGCGCGGTGAACAGCCGCATCAACCGACGATGAGCAGCGTGGTCGCTGCTGTACTTGCTGACGTACATCACTCTCCCGTGCCAATTACGCAGGGGTGCCGTACCGGCACCAACTGCGGCAGGTCCGGTCGACTGAGGGGCCACCAGCGAGGAAGATCTCGCCGCACCCGTCCGCTGGCGGCTTTGCCACCCCGGAGGGCAGCGCCACGTTGAGCCGCCGCGCGCGGCCCACAACAACGAATTCAATCCGACGATATCGAGCAGGTCGCTCGCGGGGGAGGAGCGCTGCATATCGATCTGCGCGGCTGCCAGCCGCTTCGCGAGGCGCGCGTTGTGGCTCCAGACTGATCGTTCCTGTGCACGTAGGGACATGATCAAACGCACTCTATTGCTGACTCGAAAATGCATTTTCCTGCATCCACGGCGCGGCCGACAGGACGCCGCTCAACTGATCTGACCGCTCGGCGCGCAGTAGAGTCCACCTCGTGTCCGCACAGCCACCCTCGGGCACGGTTACGTTCCTATTCACCGACATCGAGGACTCGACGCGACTCTGGGACTCGATGCCGTCGGATATGACTGCGGCGGTGCAGGTCCATGACGTCATCCTCCGCTCGGCGGTCGAGCGCCACGGCGGCCATGTGTTCGCCACGGGGGGCGACGGCTTCCGGGTAGCGTTCTCGTCTGCTGTGGACGCGGTCACGGCCGCGGTCGAATCGCAGCGGGAGCTGGGCGTCGCCGACGCCATTCCGTTTGCCGTCCGGATGGCGCTGCACACGGGCGAGGCCAGTGAGCGCGACCGTAATTACTACGGCACGGAGGTGAACCGAGCCGCGCGGTTGATGGCCTTCGCCCACGGTGGCCAGGTGCTTTCTTCCGACACGACCGAGGTCCTGGTGCGCAGCCGGGTCGTCCTGCGGCCCCTGGGCGACTACCTCCTGCGCGGGCTCCGCGGCACGATCCCGGTGTTCCAGGTGATGGCCGACGGGCTCCCGTCGGAGTTCCCGGTGTTGCGCAGCGTCGACGACTTCCCCGGCAATCTGCCCCGCCAGGTCAGCTCGCTCGTCGGACGCGACGCTGAGGTCGACGATGTTGCCGAGCTGGTGCGGTCCCAGCGTCTGGTCACGCTGACGGGTGTCGGTGGTGTCGGCAAGACCCGCTTGGCCATTGAGGTCGGTGCCGAACTCGCCGAGGAGTTCGACGACGGGGTCTGGCTCGTCGAGCTGGCCGGGGTCGGCGACCCGGGCGCGGTGCCCGCCGCCCTCGCGACGGTGCTGGGCATCACGCCGCAGAGCGACGTGGCGCTGATCGACACCGCCGCCGACACGGTCGCCGGACGGCGACTGCTGCTCGTCATCGACAACTGCGAGCACCTACGGGGTTCGGCCGCCGCCGCGATCGAGGCGATCCTCGGGCGAGCCGGGCACTCGAGAATCCTCGCGACCTCGCGCGAGGCCGTCGGCGTGCCCGGCGAGTCGGTCACCAGCGTGTCTCCGCTGGCAACCGGAGGCGGCGTGACCTCCGACGCCGTCGCCCTGTTCATCGAGCGGGCCCGCTCAGCCCGCCACGACTTCGACGTCCAGGACCCGCAAATCGCGGCAGCGGTGACGGAGATCTGCGAGACCGTCGACGGGCTGCCGCTTGGCATCGAACTTGCGGCGGCGCGCATGGCTGCGATGAGTGCGATCGAGGTCAGGGACCGGCTTGCCGACCGGTTTCGCCTGTTGCAGCGCGGCCCAGCAGGTCCGGAGCGTCAGCTCACGCTGCGCCACGCCGTCGAGTGGTCCTACGACCTGCTGACCGACGACGAACGGTCGCTGCTGCGCACCGTCTCGGTGTTCGCCGGCGGTTTCGACCTGTCGAGCATCTGTGCTGTCGTCGACGATGCCGACGAGATCGACGTGCTGCGGCACCTCGACTCCCTCGTACGCAAGTCGCTGGTCGTGGCCGATCACTCCGCTGCGACGACGCGATACGGCGTGTACGAGACGATCCGCCAGTTCGCCGAGGATCGACTGGCGGATGCCGGTGAGCTTGAGCGAGCGCGAGACGCCCGCGCCACGTATTTCGGGCGCCGGGCGGTCGAGGAGTGGGGGCGATGGAACGGGCCTGGGTGGCGCGACACCGTCGACTGGGTAGAGGTCGAGCTTCCCAACCTTCGGGCCGGGTTCCGGTGGAGCGCCGGGCGCGGCCAGATGGAGGTAGCGACCGATATCGCGGCGCACGCCGCGCTCATGGGCTTTTCGGTGCAGCTTTTCGAGACCATCGCCTGGGCCGAGGAGTTGCTTGAGGCGGCGTCGTCGGCCGACGTCCCGCGACTCCCCCGCCTGTACGCAGCAGCCGGCTATGCGTGCTTCGCCGGGCGGCCCGACGCGGCCCGTCGCAACGCCCACCGCGCCACCGAACACGAGCCTGACGATCGAGACGACCCATGCGAGCAGGGCACCACGATGAACATCGAACCACTCGCTCAGCTGAACAGAGGCGACCTCGACCGCTATCTCGAGCTCACCGGCGAGGTGGCAAGGCGTTACGGCGCCGAGCGGGGATACGGCCTGGCCTCTTACGCCGACGGCCTCCAGTCGGCGGGTCGCGTCGAGGAGGCCCTCGCGCTCACTGAGCAGTCGGTCGCCGCGGCTCGTGAGCTCGGCTATCCGTACTGGATCGCGTACGCCCTCTGGATCGCGGGCATGTCCTTCTCGTGGTCCGACCCTCGTCGGGCGTTGGCCGCGTGTGTCGAGGGTGTCACCTTCGTGCGCGAGCACCGGGTG
>JAOPWD010000145.1 GCA_025965875.1 Pseudonocardiales bacterium | reverse complement strand
ACGTGTTGACGGAACTCACCAAGCGGAACGGAAGCGTCGATTGGTCCTGTGTCGACGACGTCGTCCTCGGTTGCGCCAACCAAGCAGGAGAGGACAACCGCAACGTCGCCCGCATGTCGCTTCTTCTCGCCGGCCTGCCGGAGTGTGTATCCGGAACCACCGTCAACCGTCTGTGTGGCTCAGGTGCCGACGCCGTTGCGATCGCATCGCGCGCGATTCGATCCGGAGAAGCCGACCTAGTCATCGCCGGTGGCGTTGAGAATATGACTCGAGCGCCGTACGTAATCTCCAAGGCAGAGTCCGCATTCGCACGGATGGCCGAGCTGTACGACACGACCATCGGCTGGCGCTTCATCAACCAGGCTCTCGATGCCGCCTACGGAACCGAGTCGATGGGCCAGATGGCGGAGAATGTTGCCCAGGAACGCCGGATATCCCGCACAGCTCAGGACGCGTTCGCACTGCGCTCACAGGAGCGCGCCGCGAAGGCCCAGGCTGAAGGCAGGTTCGACCTCGAGATCGCGGCGGTTCCCGTCGCGAACCGCGAAGGCGAGCCGACGATCGTCGCCCGCGACGAGCATCCCCGTCAGACAAGCCGAGAAACACTCAGCGGGCTGCGAGCTGCATTCCGTGACGGCGGGACCGTCACGGCCGGCAACTCCTCCGGTGTCAACGACGGTGCCGCTGCGTTGCTCATCGCCTCCGATGATGCACTCGAGCGATTCGGGCTGACTCCGATCGCCCAGGTCGTTTCCGCCGCGACGGTAGGAGTCCCGCCGCGGGTGATGGGGCTGGGACCAGGGCCTGCTACCGAGAAACTCCTGGCTCGCGCGGGGCTCGACATCGACGACATCGACATCATCGAACTGAACGAAGCCTTCGCCGCTCAGGCACTCGCGGTACTCCGACAGCTCGGACTGCCCGACGACGCCGACCACGTGAACCCGAACGGCGGCGCCATCGCGCTCGGCCATCCGCTTGGCATGAGCGGCACACGGCTGGTTCTTACTGCCGCGCGAGAACTCCAACGCCTCAAGGCTCGTCGCGCTGTGGCAACAATGTGCATCGGCGTGGGCCAAGGCATATCCGTGCTCCTTGAGCGCGCGGAATGACCTCGCTCCGCGTGCGGCGCGACGGCGATCTCTGGTGGTTGGGGCGCGACCGTCCGAAGAAGCACAACGCGCTCGACGAGGCGATGGTCGGCGAGATCGACGCCGTGCTCCAAGCGGCCGGCGCCGACATTGCCGAGCTGAAGAACCGCGGCGCAGACGCTGCGCTTTTGGCGATGAACGCAGGCCTGTTCGAGCGGCTGGAGGCACACTGCTGGCCGACGATCGCGCTCGTTGACGGCCCAGCGCTCGGCGGCGGCTGCGCGCGCTCACACAGCTCGGGCTCCGCAGTCAGCGACCCGCCACAACAACCTTCGATATCACTGCTCAGGCGCTGTTGTTCGACAGCGACGACAAATACGAGCGCATGACTGCGTTCGCTGCCCGGAGGTCGCGATGACACACGCACTGCAGAGCTACAGCGAAGGACACTGGCAGGACGGCACGGGGGAGCAGCGTCCACTGCTCGACGCAGCTACCGGCGGAGTCGTGGCAACGATCCCGACGCGAGGCGCCGATACGAAGACGATGCTCGAGCACGCTCGAACTGTCGGCGGACCCGCGCTACGCGCGCTCACGTTCAGGCAACGTGCCGCGATTCTCAAGGCGCTTGCCAAGGACCTGTCAGGGCACCTCGACGAACTCATCGCACTGTCCACCCGAACCGGAGCCACCCGTCGCGACACGGCCGTCGACGTCGACGGCGGCATCGGAACGCTCGCGATGTACGCGAGCAAAGCAGCTCGCGAGCTTCCCGACTCGACTGTTCTGCTGGACGGCGAGATCGAGCCGCTGGGCAAGGGCGGTACCTTCGCGGGCCAGCACATCTACTCGTCCAAGCTGGGCGCAGCAGTACAGATCAACGCCTTCAACTTCCCGGTCTGGGGCATGCTCGAAAAGTTTGCACCCGCCTTCCTCGCCGGCATGGCGTCAGTCGTCAAACCTGCGAGCCAGACGGCATACCTTACCGAGCTGACTGTGCGTCTCATGATCGGATCCGGTCTGCTGCCCGAAGGCTCGCTGTCCCTGCTGAGCGCAGGGCCGGGCGACCTGATTGACCACCTCACCTCGCAAGACACGCTCGGCTTCACCGGGTCGGCCGCAACCGCCCTCGCGCTGCGTACCCACCCCGTCATCGCGGGTCGCTCGGTCGCGTTCAACGCAGAGGCCGACTCGCTGAATTGCTCGATCCTCGGGCAGGACGTGTCGGATGTGGACCCAGAATTCTCACTGTTTGTCGACCAACTGATCACCGAGATGACCGTCAAAGCCGGACAGAAGTGCACAGCGATCCGCCGTGCATTCGTGCCAGCACCTCTGTGCGACGCGGTCGCCGACGCGCTCGTAGGACGACTGGCGAAGGTGGTCATCGGACACCCTGCCGATACGCGCGTAGAACTCGGCGCACTTGCCAGCCTGGCACAACGCGACGAGGTAAGAACCGCGGTCGCTCGTCTCATCACGGTTGCTCGGCCGATATTCGGTGACACTACGAAGGTCGATGTCGTCGGCGCTGACCCCGAGACAGGAGCATTCCTATCACCCGTCCTCCTGTGCAGCGACGATGTGTTCGCCGCTCCGGTTCACGAGGTCGAACCATTCGGCCCGGTGAGCACCTTGCTTCCCTACCGGAATGTCGGCGAGTTGACGGACGCGACCGCACTCGGTGACGGCAGCCTGGTGGGCTCGATCGTCAGCGCAGACGCAACTATTGTCTCCGACCTCATCACCAGACTCGCGCCTTGGCACGGCCGGCTACTCGTGCTCAACACCGCAGACGCCGCCGAGTCGACAGGTCACGGAGTGGCGATGCCGCAGATGCTGCACGGCGGGCCGGGCCGCGCCGGTAGCGGTGAAGAGCTCGGCGGCCTCCGCGCGCTCCATCACTATATGCAGAGAACCGCGATCCAGGGGCACCCTGAGCTGCTCCAGACATTCGCGATCACCAAGCCGGCACCCGCTTGACGACAGAGCTTCCGCTGCGAAGGCTGCCCACGACGTTGTCGGCAGCAGCAACATGGCGTCTGGATCGCGACAACGTGAGGCTTGGTTCAATCCAGTTCATGCCAAGAACAGCGCTCTCCTTGGAGGAGACATGACCAATCTCGCGATCAACGTCAAGGAAGCGGCTGGACAGCACGCGAGCCGGACCGCTGTGCGGCTCGACGACCACGTTCTGACCTACGCCGATCTCGACGACCGGGCGGCCCGGGTCGCCGGCTGGCTACGGCAGCACGGGCTCGAACCCGGTGACCGCGTGGGCGTAATGCTGCCGAATGTGCTGGCCTTCCCAGTCCTGTACTACGGCGTGCTGCGTGCCGGCGGCACGGTGGTACCGATGAACCCGCTGCTGAAGTCTCGCGAGGTGAGTCAATACCTCGGCGACTGCGGTGCGAAGCTGGTCTTTGCGTGGCAGAGCGCCGCCGAGGAGGCCGCAGCCGGGGCGGCCGCTGTGGGTGCGGAGTTCGTGGAGGTGACAACCAGCACGCTCGACGAGATCGCCTCGTGGCCGCCTTTCACGGAGGTCGCGGC
>JAOPWD010000105.1 GCA_025965875.1 Pseudonocardiales bacterium | reverse complement strand
TCGTTCCCTCCCCGACGCTCTTCCGATCTGGCGGAGGCGGCGGTGGCGGGTTCGTCGCACCCGGGCCGCGAGGCAACTGGTCGGCGGCCGCCGGCCAGCAGGCCGTCAGCCGCGCCATGCAACTGCTCGGCACGCCATACGCCTGGGCGGGCGGCAATGCGGGCGGCCCGACGCGCGGTGTGTGCGCCGGCGACGGTGCCTTCAACGACTGCAACGTGATCGGCGTCGACTGCTCCGGCCTGGTCATGTTCGCGTGGGCTCAGGTGAACTTCGCGCATTACGCCGCGACCCAGTTCCTCCAGGGTTCGCTACATCCGAACACCTCGAGCCTGATGCCGGGCGACCTGGTGTTCTGGAGCTCGAACGGCACCGTGGGCGGGATCCATCACGTCGCCATCTATATCGGCGGCGGCAATGTGATCCAGGCCCCGCAGAGTGGCGACATCGTGCGCATCACGCCGTTGGGCCAGGTCTCCTCGGGCTATTTCGGTGCAACCAGACCGCTGACCTGATCGCGGGTACGGTGGTTGGGTGATCGCCACTGACAGCTCGACGCCGGGCCGTTCGACCGGCCTCGTCGATCGCTTCGGCCGGGTGGCGACTGACCTTCGCATCTCCCTTACCGACCGCTGCTCGCTGCGCTGCACGTACTGCATGCCCGCCGAGGGGCTGGTGTGGCTGACCAAGACTGAGCGGCTCAACGACGACGAGATCGCCCGCCTGGCCGAAGTCTTCGTAGGCCTCGGTGTCACCAGCATCCGCTTGACCGGCGGCGAGCCGTTGGTGCATCCGACGCTGGTGCCCATGGTCGCGCGGCTCGCGGCGCTCGATCCACGCCCGGAGCTGTCCCTGACGACCAACGGCATCAGCCTCACCCGGTCGGCCGCCCAGCTCGTCGAGGCCGGCCTGGACCGGATCAACGTCTCGCTCGACACGCTCGATCGTGATCGATTCGCTGAGCTCACCCGCCGGGACCGGCTCGACGACGTCCTCGCCGGGGTGGCTGCTGCGGCTGCGGCCGGCATCACCCCGTTGAAGATCAATACCGTGTTGGTGCGCGACAGCAACCTGGCGGAGGCACCCGCGCTGCTCGAGTGGGCGCTGCGCTCGGGCTACCAACTTCGCTTCATCGAGCACATGCCGTTGGACGCCGACCACCTCTGGTCGCGCGATGCCATGGTGACTGCCGACGAGATCCTCGAGCTGCTGGGCGCGCACTTCGAGCTGGTGCCGCAGGGGCACCACGGGCACGCACCGGCCGAGGAATTCGACGTCGTCGACGGCCCGGGACGCGAGCACTGGGCGGCAGCATCCGGCCACCTCGGTGTCATCGCGTCGGTGACCCGCCCGTTCTGCCGCGACTGCGACCGGCTTCGACTGACCGCCGACGGTCAGCTGCGGACCTGCCTGTTCGCCCGCGAGGAGACCGACCTGCGCGGACCACTGCGTGACGGTGCGTCGGACGCCGAGCTGGGCGCCATCATCGCGACGGCCGTGGCGGGCAAGCAAGCCGGCCATGGCATCGGCACGGCAACCTTCGTCCAGCCCGACCGCACCATGTCCGCGATCGGCGGCTAGCGGCCGGCGGGGCTGCGGGCCAGCAGGAAGTCGCGGGCGGCCAGGAAATCGGACAGGCCGTCCGCGTGCTGGGCGCAGGCCATCCAGTGCTTTACCCGCGCCGCGTCGTGCAGCTTGGGGTTGCGCCACTGCAGGTCCTCGGTCGCCGGGGCCCGGCAGCCCTTGGCCGAGCACCGCGGACGGTCGGCTTCGCCGCGGACTCCGGGATGCTCGACAGACACTCAGGCACCGTAGCGCGCCGTCCCGTACCGTGAACCTGGTCGCTAGACCACTAGAGACAGCAGCGGAGGAGAAGCCACGTGATTGCGCCGTGACAGCACCGCCCACCCACACGCCCGCCGCGGACGCCACTGCGCTGGAGCGAGTGATGTTCGAGGTCAAGCGGGTGATCGTCGGGCAGGAGCGGCTCGTCGAGCGCATGATGGTGAGCCTGCTCGCGCAGGGCCACTGCCTGCTCGAGGGAGTCCCCGGCGTCGCCAAGACCCTGGCGGTCGAGACGCTGGCCCGCACCGTCACCGGCTCGTTCTCCCGCCTGCAGTTCACGCCCGACCTGGTGCCCTCCGACATCGTCGGCACGCGCATCTACCGGCCCGGCTCGGAGAGCTTCGAGACCGAACTGGGTCCGATCATGGCCAACTTCGTCCTGGCCGACGAGATCAACCGGGCACCGGCGAAGGTGCAGTCCGCGCTGCTCGAGGTGATGGCCGAACGGCACGTCACGATCGGCGGAGTCCAGCATGACGTGCCGCACCCGTTCCTCGTGCTGGCCACCCAGAACCCGATCGAGTCCGAGGGCGTCTACCCGCTGCCCGAGGCGCAGCGCGACCGATTCCTGATGAAGATCGCCGTCGACTACCCGACGGCCGCCGAGGAGCGCGAGATCGTCTACCGGATGGGCGTCGACCCGCCGGTCGCGAATGCGGTCATCAGCACCGACGAGTTGCAGCGCCTGCAGGCCACCGCCGCACGGGTCTTCGTGCACCACGCGATCGTCGACTACGTCGTGCGCGTCGTCCTGGCCACCCGCGATCCAGGCCAGCACGGCATGTCCGACGTCGCGCAGTGGGTCTCCTACGGGGCCAGCCCGCGCGCCAGCCTGGGCCTGATCGCCGCAGGACGCGCCCTCGCGCTGTTGCGCGGACGCGACTACGTGCTGCCGCAGGACGTGCTCGACATCGCCGTCGACGTGCTCGCGCACCGACTGGTGCTCAGCTACGACGCGATCGCCGACGGCGTGCCGCCCGAGCACGCGATCCGGCGGGTGCTGCAGACGATCCCGCTGCCGCAGGTCGCGCCACGCCAGCGGGCCGGCGGTCCCGTCGAGATGACCACCCCGTCGCAGCAGCCACTCGCCTACGGTCAGTCCGCGCCGACCCAGCAGCAACCACCCTGGGGTGAGCGCTCGGCATGAGCCGGCCGTCGGACGCCGACCACCCACCGACGCTCGACCTGGCCGCGGCCGAGCCGCTGCTGCGCCGGCTGGAGCTGAGCGTGCGCAACAGACTCGACGGCCTGCTGCAGGGCAACTACCTCGGGCTGGTGCCCGGCCCTGGCAGTGAGGCAGGCGAATCGCGGCAGTATGTCGCCGGCGACGACGTGCGCCGCATGGACTGGCCGGTCACCGCCCGCACGACTGTTGCGCACGTGCGCCAGACGATCGCCGACCGCGAGCTCGAGACCTGGGTAGTCGTCGACCTGTCGCCGAGCGTGGACTTCGGTACTGCGCTCACCGAGAAGCGCGAGCTCGTCCTGGCCGCGATCACCACGGTCGTGCATCTGACCGTGCGCGGAGGCAACCGGGTGGGTGCGCTGGTCAGCAACGGTGAGCTGACCTACCGGATCCCTGCGCTGTCCGGGACTGCCCACGCGCGCTACCTGATGAAGCGCATCGCGGCCACGCCACGGGCCGAGGGCGCCGCTTCCACCGACCTCGCGACCATGCTCGACCAACTGCGCCGGCAGCGGCTGCGCCGCGGACTGGTCGCCGTCGTGTCGGACTACCTCGAGAACGGCGTCGTGGGCGCCGAACCGTCCTGGGAGCGGCCGTTGCGGGCCCTGTCCGCGCGTCACCAACTGCTCGGCATCGAGGTGCTCGATCCGCGCGAACTGGAGCTGCCGGCCGCCGGCCTGGTCACCTTCGCCGACCCGGAGACCGGTAGGCACCTGGAAGTGCAGACGTCGGACGCGTCGCTGCGGCGGCAGTACGCCGCAGCCGCGCAGGACCAGCGCGCCGCGATCGCGACGTCGCTGCGCCATGCCGGTGCCGCGCACCTGCAGCTGCGTACCGACCGGGACTGGCTGACCGATGTGGTCAAGTTCGTGATCGCCCGCCGTCGCTTCGTGGTGGGCGCCGTCGGGGCGGCGGTGCGCTGATGAAGTTCCTCTCACCCGCCTGGCTGTGGCTGTTCGTGGCGGTCGCCGCGCTGCTCGGCGGCTACGTCTTCCTGCAACTGCGGCGCAGCAAGTACGTCGCTCGGTTCAGCAACGTCGAACTGCTCAGCAGCGTCGCACCGCGCCGTCCTGGCTGGCGGCGCCACCTCACGTTCGCGCTGCTGTTGGTCGGGCTGTCGGTGCTCACCGTCGGGGTGGCCCAGCCGACGGCCGCGGTGCGGGTGCCTCGGGACCGTGCCTCGGTGGTGATGGCCATCGATGTCTCGCTGTCGATGCAGGCCACCGACGTCCTGCCCTCCCGCTTGCAGGCGGCACAGCAGGCGGCAAAGAGCTTTGTCGACCTATTGCCAGGGCGGATCAATCTCGGCCTGGTCTCGTTCGGCGGAAATGCCAGCGCCGTCGTGGCCCCTACGGTCGACCGCGATGCCGTCAAGGTGGCGATCGACAAACTGCAATTGCAGGAGTCCACCGCGATCGGCGAGGCGGTGTTCACGTCGCTGGACGCCATCACCGCGTTCAGCCGGGCGACCACGGCCAAGGGTGACAAGCCGCCGCCCGCCCGCATCGTGCTGCTCAGTGACGGCGCCAACAACAAGGGCCGGTCGGTGAGCGAGGCCATCCTCGCCGCCCGTAAGGCCGGCGTGGAGGTCTCGACCATCGCGTTCGGCACCGACAGCGGCACGGTGACCGTCGACGGCCGCACGATCCCGGTGCCCGCCGATACGGTCACGCTGAACCGGCTCGCCAGCGATACAGGCGGCTCGTATCACGCGGCGCACTCGGTGCAGGAACTGCAGTCGGTGTACGCCGACATCGGCTCCCAGATCGGCTACACCACACAGCATCGCGACATCAGCTGGCGCTTTCTGGCCATCGGCCTGATGTTCGCGCTGGCCGCCGGAGGCGCGTCGATGCTCTGGGCCGGCCGGCTGCTCTAGCCCTCCGTCCCCGGGTCGAGGACGAGCTTGCCCATCGACGAGCGGTCCAGCAGGGCGCGGTGGGCGTCGGCGGCACGATCCAACGGGTAGGTCTCGCCGATGATCGGCCGGATCGAACCGTCCGCGATCATGCCCAGCAGGTCCGTGACGGCCGCGGCGAACAGCGCCGGGCGCGCGATGATGTGCACCAGCCAGAACCCGATCACCGCGGTGCTGCGGGCCATCAGCATGCCCGGCTGAACCGGGGTCGGCGGGGTCCGCGACGCCTGCCCGAACACCGCCAGCCGGCCGAGCGGTGCCAAGGCGGCCAGGCTCTGGTCGAAGACCGGCCCGCCGGTCATCTCCAGCACGATGTCGACGCCCTTGCCACCGTTCGCCTCGCGCAGCGCTGCGGTCAGGTCATCGACGGTCGAGTCGACGGTGACATCGGCCCCGAGATCAGTGGCCAGTTGGCGCTTCGAGTCGCTCGACGCCGTGGCGATCACCCGGCCGGCCCCCCATCGTTTCGCCAGCTGGATCGCGATCGTGCCGACGCCGCCGGCACCTGCGTGCACGACAACCGATTCGCCCTCCTGCAGGTGGGTGCTGGTGCGCAGCAGGTGCCACGCGGTCGCGCCCTGCACGAGCGTGGTCAGCGCTTCGGCGTCGGACACGCCGTCCGGGATCGGGAACAGCCGGCGCGGGTCGGCCGCGACCTTCTCGGCGTAGCCGCCCGAAGCGAGCAGGCCCACCAGCCGGCGTCCGTCGTCGGTGCGCACGACGATCTCACCGCCCGGGATGAGCGGCAGGGTCTGCTGGGCGAGGTAGGAATTCTCGGTCTGGTGGGTGTCGGCGTAGTTGACGCCCGCGGCCAGCACGTCGAACACCTGCTGGCCGTCGCCGGCTACCGGGTCGGGGACTTCGCTCACGGTCAGGGTCTCGGGTCCACCGAACTCGGTCAACTGGATTGCTCGCATAAGCCCGACCGTACCCGTGGGTAGCGGTCCGCCCGGCGTGCCCCGCTGCTCGATCCGCTAGCGTGGCGAGGCGTGAGCCGATCTGTGTTGATAACTGGTGGCAATCGCGGGATCGGTCTGGCTGTTGCCCGGGCATTCGCGGCCAACGGAGACCAGGTCGCGATCACCCACCGCGGCACCAGCGTGCCCGGGGACCTCTTCGGGGTGCGGTGCGACGTCACGTCCGAGGCTGACGTCGACGCCGCCTTCACCGCCGCCGAAGCAGAGCACGGCCCGGTCGAGGTGCTCGTGTCGAATGCAGGGATCACCGACGACACCCTGCTGCTGCGGATGAGCGAAGAGTCCTTCACTCGGGTGGTGGACGCCAACCTCACCGGCGCGTACCGCGTCGCCAAGCGCGCGGCCGGCGGGATGCTCAAGCAGCGCCGCGGCCGGATGATCTTCATCTCGTCGGTGGTAGCCCTCGTCGGCGCCCCGGGGCAGGCGAACTATGCCGCCAGCAAGGCGGGGCTGATCGGCCTGGCCCGCTCCATCGCCCGCGAATTGGGCAGCCGGTCGATCACGGCCAACGTCATCGCGCCCGGCTTCATCGACACCGACATGACTGCCGATCTCACCGATGCCCGCAAGACCGAGATCCTGGCCAACGTGCCGTTGAAGCGCTACGGCTCGGCCGACGAGATCGCCGGCGCAGCACTCTTCCTCGCCTCCGATGCCGGCGCCTATGTGTCCGGTGCAGTGCTACCTGTCGACGGCGGGCTCGGCATGGGTATTTGATCAGCCGTAACTGACAGCGGCTTACAACCGGCGACCGACGCACGGAGGACGCACATGGGATTGCTCGACGGCAAGCGATTGCTCATCACGGGCGTCATCACCGACGCCTCGATCGCCTTCACGATCGCCCGGCTCGCCCAGCAGGAGGGGGCGCAGATCGTGCTGACCGGCTTCGGCCGGATGTCGCTCGTCGAGCGCGTCGCACGCAAGCTTGCAGACCCGCCGCCGGTCATCGAACTCGACGTCGCGAACACCGAACACCTCGACACCCTCGCCGAGCGCGTACGCGAGCACGTCGACGGCCTCGACGGTGTGCTGCATGCGATCGGGTTCGCACCGGCGTCCTGCCTCGGCGGCGGTTTCCTCGACGCCCCCTGGGAGGACGTCGCGACCGCGATCCAAGTGTCGGCGTTCTCGCTCAAGTCCCTGGCCGTGGCTGCCCTGCCGTTGTTCGGCGAGTCGGGCGGGTCGATCGTCGGCCTGGACTTCGACGCCCGCGTGGCGTGGCCGGCCTACGACTGGATGGGCGTGGCCAAAGCGGGGCTCGAGTCCACGGCGCGCTACCTGGCCCGCGAGCTCGGCCCGCGCAAGGTCCGGGTGAACCTGATTGCCGCCGGCCCGATCCGGACGATGGCCGCGAAGAGCATCCCCGGCTTCAACCAGTTCGAGGACGCCTGGGCCGAGCGGGCGCCGCTGGGCTGGGACAACGAAGATGCCGAGCCCGTCGCACGCAGCACACTCGCGCTGCTGTCGGACTGGTTCCCGGCCACGACGGGTGAGCTCGTGCACGTCGACGGCGGCTTCCACGCGATGGGTGTCTGACCTTGTCCGCCGTGCCCGACGAACCCGAACCCGCCGGCGACGCAAACCCCGCCGGGTACGACGCATTCCTGCTGCTGTCCTTCGGCGGTCCCGAAGGTCCCGACGATGTGATGCCGTTCCTGCGCAACGTCACGCGGGGCCGGGGGATCCCGGAGGAACGGCTTGCGGCGGTGGCCGAGCACTACCACCACTTCCACGGTGTCTCGCCGATCAACGCGGTCAACCGCGAACTGCTGGCGGCGCTGAGCATCGAGTTCGCTGAGCGCGGCATCAACCTTCCGCTGTACTGGGGCAATCGGAACTGGAAGCCCTACGTCGCCGATGCGGTTCGGCACATGCGCGACGACGGCATCCAGCGTGCGTTGGTGTTCGCCACGAGCGCGACGGCGTCCTACTCCGCCTGTCGGCAATACCGCGGCGATCTCGCTCAAGCCCGCGCGGTCGCCGGCGATGGTGCACCGGAACTGGTGAAGCTGCGGCACTTCTTCGATCACCCCGGCTTTATCGCGGCGAACACCGACAGCGTGCGTGCGGCGCTCCAATCACTGCCGCCCGAGCAGCGCGACCTCGCCCGGCTGGTGTTCACTGCGCACTCGATCCCGGTCACGATGAACGACTCTTCGGGTCCCGAGGCGAACGGTCTCTACGCGGCCCAGCAGCGCGAGACGGCCCGTCTGGTGGCCGAGTCGGTGCGCGGGCCCGGCGCGGAGTTCGACCTCGTGTGGCAGTCGCGGACGGGCCGGCCCGACATGCCGTGGCTCGAGCCCGACGTCAACGACCACCTGCGGGTGCTCGCGGCAAACGGCACCACTTCGGTGATCGTGAGCCCGACTGGCTTCGTGGCCGATCACGTCGAGGTGGTGTGGGATCTCGACGTCGAGGCCCGCCAGACCGCCGCGGACCTCGGCCTGCACTACGCGCGAGCCGCTACAGCAGGCACCCATCCGGCGTTCGTGGTCGCGATCGGCCAGCTCGTCGAAGAACGGCTGTACGGCACCGAACCACTTGCGCTCGGCTCGTTGGGCCTGTGCGGCATCGACTGCCCCGCCGGCTGCTGCCCGGCGCCGAACCGAGCCGTCGCCGCCGGCTGATGGCCAAGTGGCCCGACGGCCCGGAGACAGTGCTGCCCGCCGGAGACGTCACCGAGGGCGTGGTGCGCATCGGAGACACCGTCCGCCGCCCGTACCAAGCCACCAGCGCGGCCGTCGCCGCCTACCTGAAGCACCTCGAGAGCGTTGGCTTCGAGGGCGCGCCGCGCTATCTCGGCCGCGACGAGCGGGGTCGCGACGTGC
The DNA here is from genome assembly GCA_025965875.1 of Pseudonocardiales bacterium. GTDB lineage: Bacteria > Actinomycetota > Actinomycetes > Mycobacteriales > Jatrophihabitantaceae > QHCC01. The sequence continues at coordinate 10,629 of JAOPWD010000105.1, read as the reverse complement.
TCACCTTCATCGACGGGACAGTCGCCGGTGACCCGGTCGAACCGTGGGCCGCCGCCGCCAACGTGCTGCCCAGCGTCGGTCGCCTCGTTCGCGCAATGCATGACGCCAGCGCCGGCTGGGTACCGGAGGTCGAGCTTGGTGCGCATGTCGCGGGTCGACCGCCGGCACCGTTGCCGGATGGCGAGCAACGTCTGGTCTCGCACAAGGACGTGACGCCGCAGAACACTGTCTTGCGAAACGACTCGGCCGCTGCGCTGATCGACTTCGACCTGGTGGGCTGGACCACCCGGTCGGTTGATCTGGCCAACACCGCGATGCACTGGGTGCCGCTGTGTGACCCCCGCGATCGTGGGCCGGCCTACGAGCGGATCGACGTCGCCGGCCGGCTCCGGATGCTGCTCGAGGGATACGGCACCGATTCCGTGTCGGGGCCGCAGTTGCTCGGCGCGGCGTCGCTGCGCGTGGGCGCGGCCTACGACAGCATGCGGTGGAACGCCGAGCACCTCGGGGGCGGCTGGGCCCGGATGTGGGACGAGGGCGTCGGCGAGGTGATTCGTCGGCGCGCGGTGTGGTTCGCCGACGCGCGGGCCGAGTTGGCCGCCGCCCTGGCCGGCTGACCTACGTCGCGCTGCGCTCGCTCTCGGACTGCAATTCGCGATCGAACTCCGCCGGGACGTCGGCTCGGGCGCCGGCGCGTCCGGTGCGCAGCAGCGCGCGCCACTGCTCGATGCTCCACGTCGACGCCTCGGTCGAGGCGCAGAAGTCCTCGAGCAGCCCGACGAAACGCGCTGGGTCGCTGCGGAACGGAAAGTGACCGGCCTCGTCGAAGATCTCCAGACGGCTGCCGGGCATGGCGGTGTGCGCCTTGTGGGCGTGCCCCACGGGCACCACGCTGTCGCGCGATCCCCACATCAGCATCGTGGGCATGCCGCGCACGAGATAGCTCCGGTCGAGCATCGTCACGACCTGTCCCCGCCAGTCGACCACCGAGCGCAGCGAGCGGATGAAGGCGGCGCGGGCGGTGTGGTCCGGCAGCGCGTCCACGACACGCCTGAGGTCCACGGCGTCCAACCCGAGGCCGGTGTCGAGCCGCTCGAGCACCTCGACCGCCAGTCCGACCGCGGCCCTGGCGCCGGGCAGTCGAAGTGCCGCCAAGGCCAGCGGGGCGCCGGGGAGGGCCGCGGCCCGGAGCACCGGCGACACCCCGCGCCCGACCCCTCCGCTCGCAACCAGCACGAGGCGCTCGGTGCGGTCGGGGAACTGGTAGGCAAACTGCATGGCCACGCCGCCGCCGAGGGAATGCCCGACCAGGGTGACCCGGTCGATGTCGAGCGCACTGAGCAGGTCGCGCATACCGTTGGCGTAGGCAGCCACCGAGTAGTCCGCGCGCGGCTTGTCCGAGTCGCCGTGGCCGAGCAGGTCGGGCGCGATGACCAGATGGTTGCGGGCGAGTGTCGGCATGATCTCGTCCCAGGTGCGCGAGCTGTCGCCGATGCCGTGAATGAGCAGCAGCGGCGGCCCCGCGCCGGCGACCCGGAAGGCCCGGCGGTAGCCGTGGATCTGACGCGACTGCACTTCGACGCGGGCTTCGCCCAGCCATTGGGACCGTCTGTCGTGCGCAATACGCAGCACCGCAGCTCCCGTCGTCACCGCCGACGGTAGGACCGCGCCGCAACGAACACGTTTCGGTCCTGTTGCGGCGCGGTGAGCGCTCAGCTCTGCGGCGCGTCGGCCAGCGCGTTGTAGCCGGCCAGGCGGGCGCGGCGCACGGCGGTGGCCAGTGGTCGGAGCGCGTCGCGGCGTGCGGAGATGCCGGTGCGGTCGATCGCGCCGCCAGTCGGATCCTGCGCGGCGAGATCCAGCACGGCTTGGAGCCGTTCGGCCTGGGCGATCAATGCGACAGCTCGTGGCGGGAAGCCCGGCGGCAGGTTGAGCTGCTCGCCGGCACGACGGGCGTCGTGCAGCGCGTCGGCGATGTCGTCGATCCAGCCGGCAACATCGGCCGCGGACAGTGCGCTGGCCGACTCGCGAATAGCGGTGGTGAGTTCGTACTGGGCGTCGGCGACGGCGATGAAGTCCGGGGGTGCCGGCGTGCAGTCGAACGCCTGCCAGAGCACGGTCGGCGGCGCGCTGCTCGGCGCGTGTTCGATCACGCTCGGGACGATGCCGAGGGCCGTCCCGCAGACCGCCTCCCCGGCCTCGAGCGCTGCGCTGCGGAACTGCGCCGGACCGGGCAGGCCGCGCACGTCGCCGGCCACCGGCAGCACGAGCCGGACCGCGCCACCCGCGCGACGCCAGGCGACCAATACCTGACTGAGCGGGACGAGTTCGGAGTCGAAGTCGCCGAGCCCGCCGACCAGGTGGGGTGCGTCGTCGCCGACGGTCGCCCGCAGCACCTCGTCGGACGCGGCATGGCCGGCGAGCCAGGCCGCCGTCCACGCGGCCAGCGGACCGGAACGCAGTCGACTCACGAGTCCAAGGCTAGAGCGCATGGCGGACCCGCTCGACCTATGCTGCCCAGATGCCGCAGCGACCCTCGAACAGGCTCCGGCGTACCGCCGCCGTCATCGACACCTGGGACGTCGCGACGAGCAACGCCGTGGCGAAGGCGGCGTTCCCAGCCGTCCTCGATCGCGGGTTGCCGCTGCTCACCTGGGCCGCGGACAAGTCAAAACTGTGGCTGGCTCTGTCGGCCGGCATGGTCGCTTCCGGGCACACCCCGGCGCGGCGCGCCGCCGCCCGGGGACTTGCATCCATCGCCGTCACCAGCCTGCTGGCCAACCAAGTGGGCAAGCGCCTGCTACCCAGACGACGCCCGAACCTGGACAACGTCCCGATCAAACGCATCGCGCGCCACGTCCCGGTTTCGAGCTCGTTCCCGTCGGGTCACTCCGCATCCGCGGCCGCGTTCGCCGTGGCCACGGCCGTCGAGTGCCCGCCGCTCGCGCTGCCGATCGGCCTACTCGCCGGCGCCGTCGGGTTCTCGCGCATCTACACCGGCGTGCATTTCCCGAGCGACGTCCTGGCCGGGGCGGCGCTGGGGGCGACGATCGCGGGTCTCGGGGCGGTCGTCGTGCCGGCGCACCATGAAGAGCCCGTCCGGACCGGCGCCGAACCGGCCCGCCCGCAGCGTCCCCGGCCCACGGGCCAGGGTGTCGTCGCGGTGCTCAATGCCGACGCGGGCAGCGCCGGTAGCTCGATCCTCGACGAGTTGCGTGACGCTCTTCCCGACGCCGAACTGGTGGTGCTCAGCAGTGACGACGACGTCGTCGAGACGATGCGCAAGGCCGCCGACCGAGCCGAGGTCCTCGGCGCGGCCGGCGGCGACGGCACGATCAACGCTGCTGCGACGGCGGCGATGGCCGTCGACATACCGCTGCTGGTGATTCCGGCAGGCACGTTCGACCATTTCGCCAAAGACATCGAGCTGACCTATTTGGTCGACGCGATCGACGCCGTGCGAACCGGGCGGGCAGTGCGCATCGACGTCGGCGACGCCAACGGCATGCCGTTCCTCAACACCGCCAGCCTGGGCAGCTACCCGGAGTTCGTGAAGGTCCGCGAACGGTGGGAGGGCAGGCTCAGCAAGCCGGTGGCAGCCGCCGTGGCGATCGTCACGGTAATACGCCAGTGCCCTCCGCTCCATGCCGAAGTCGACGGGGTCCGGCGTCGCCTGCTGCTGCTGTTCATCGGCAACGGCGAGTACGAACCGCGGGGTTTCTTGCCTCGCTGGCGGCGCCGTCTGGACACCGGCAGTCTCGACGTTCGGCTGGCGGACGCGAACAGAGGGTCGACGTTAGGGCTGATCGCGGCCACGCTCACGGCCGACCTGTACAAGAGCCACAGCTACGTCGAGGCCCGTCGTCCCTCCGTCAGGGTGCAGATCGCAGGGGATACCGGCTATCTGGCGCGCGATGGCGAGATTACCGACGCCCCGAGCGAGGTCAGGTTCTCGGTGCGCCGCCAGGCACTGACCGTCTACTGCGGCCCGGGACGAACTCCCGAGCACTGACTTGGCGTGCCTCGCGCCGCGCAGGTGCCGGGCCGCATAGGGTCGGGAATCGTGCGTGACTACAACGACGTCCTGGCTCAGCCGGCGCCGCGGCGGCGCCGCGTCCCCGAGGTCGCCGCCGAGCCGGACCTGGTGGTCGAGACCGCCGACGGAGCGTTCTGCGGGGCCGTCGTCGAGATCGGCAAGGCGGTCGACAGCGGCGAGAAGCGCGACACGGTGACGCTGGAGGACCGTAACGGGAAGCGACGGGTGTTCCCGATGCTGCCCGCGTCGTTCCTGCTCGAGGGCCAACCGGTGACGCTCGTGCGCCCGGCATCGACGGCCCCGGCGAAGGCCGCACGCGCCAAGACAGCCTCCGGCTCGTACGTCGTCGCCGATGCGAAGGCACGTGTTGCCCGGGCCAGCCGCATCTGGGTGGAGGGCATCCACGACGCCGCGCTGCTGGAGCGGATCTGGGGCGATGACCTGCGCGTGGAGGGTGTCGTCGTCGAACCACTCGACGGCATCGACAACCTGCTCGAGTTGGTCCGCGAGTTCGGGCCGGGTCCGCAGCGCCGGGTCGGGGTGCTGGTCGATCACCTCGTGGCAGGGAGCAAGGAGACCCGCATCGTCGACGGGTTGCGGCGGGCCGGGTTCGCCGAATCGGTCCTGGTCACCGGGCACCCGTACGTCGACGTGTGGCAGGCGGTGAAGCCGACAGCGTTGGGCATCGACCGATGGCCGGTGATTGCGCGGGGAACCGACTGGAAGGCCGGCATCTGTACCGCACTCGGTGTCAGCGAACCTCGGGAGATGTGGCGCCGGGTGCTCGCGAGCGTCGACAGTTTCGCCGACGTCGAGGTGCCGCTGCTGCGAGCCGTCGAAGAATTGATCGACTTCGTGACCGCCACGCCGTGACCGGGTCGCCCGTGTCGGTGTGCGGGGTTAAGTTCGGCCCATGACTGAGCGGCTATGGACCGTCGAAGATCACCTGGCTGACCAACCCACGTCGTCGATCGCGCTGTACGAGCGCTTCGTCGAACTGGTCTCGCAATGTGGTCCCTTCACGTACTCCGTCAGCAAGACGTCCATCACCTTCAAGGGAGCGCGCCGGGGCTTTGCCGGCGCCCGACCGTACCGGCTCGGCCTGCGTGGCTATCTCGATCTGCAGCGCACCGTCGAGGACCGTCGCATACTCAGCGCGGCGCGATACACCAACCGTCTGTTCGTCCATCACTACCGGGTCACCGAGCCGGCCGAACTCGATGACGAGTTCGCCGGCTGGGTCCGGGAGGCCTATGCGGTCGGCAATGGGGAACATCTCCGTCACGGTCTCTGAGCGCCTTACACACGGCCTACCGTTTGGTGTCACTATGTGCACATGCCCGCCTGGTTGATCTGGTTGATCGCCGCCGGCGCCCTCGCGGCGGCCGAGGCGGCGTCCCTTACCTTCGTCCTGGCGATGTTCGCCGGTGGCGCGCTTGCCGGGGCGATCACTGCTGCGTTGGGTGGGCCCACGCTGCTGCAGGTCATCGTGGCGATCGTGTCGACGCTTGCCCTGCTCGGCCTGGTGCGACCGGTCGCAACGCGGCACCTGAGGATCGGCACCGGCGCCCGCACCGGCACCGACGCGCTGGTCGGCAAGGAAGCGATCGTGCTCAGCGAAGTCGACGTGCACAACGGCCGCGTCCGGCTCAACGGCGGTGAATGGTCGGCGCGCTCGTTCGACCGCGCGCAGGTCCTACCCGCCGGTACCGTCGTAAGGGTCATGGAGATCTCCGGCGCTACCGCAGTCGTCTGGCAAGAACCGCCTTTCTAGGGAGTCACATATATGAGTGCCGGCCTGATCGCCGCGATCGTCGTGCTCGTCGTCATCCTCATCGCACTGGGGCGGATGGTGCGCATCGTTCCGCAGGCGCGCGCCGCCGTCGTCGAACGGCTGGGACGCTACGTCCGCACCGCGACCCCTGGGCTGACGCTGCTGCTGCCGTTCGTCGACCGGATGCGCCCGCTCATCGATCTGCGCGAGCAGGTGGTCAGCTTCCCACCTCAGCCGGTGATCACGTCCGACAACCTGACCGTCGCCATCGACTCGGTGATCTACTTCCAGGTCACCGACCCGCGGGCAGCCACATACGAGATTCAGAACTACATCCAGGCCGTCGAGCAGTTGACCATCACCACGCTGCGCAACGTGGTCGGCTCGCTGAACCTCGAGCAGGCCCTGACCAGCCGCGACGAGATCAACACCAAGCTGCGTGGTGTGCTCGACGAGGCGACCGGTCCGTGGGGTATCCGGGTGGCCCGCGTCGAGATCAAAGCAATCGATCCGCCGCCGTCCATCCAGGACGCGATGGAGCAGCAGATGCGCGCCGATCGAAACAAGCGGGCGATCATCCTGACTGCCGAGGGGCAGCGCGAATCGGCGATCAAGACCGCAGAGGGGCAGAAGGCGGCCCAGATCCTGGGCGCTGAGGGGCAGAAGCAGGCCGCGATCCTGGCCGCCGAAGCCGAGCGGCAGTCGCGCATCCTGCGTGCGGAGGGCGACCGGGCGGCGCGCTACCTGACGGCGCAGGGCCAGGCCAAGGCGGTCGAGACGACGTTCGCAGCGATCCATGCCGCTCGGCCGGACCCGGCCTTGCTCGCCTACCAATACCTGCAGACTCTGCCGCAGATCGCCCAGGGCGACGCGAACAAGGTGTGGGTGATCCCGAGCGAGTTCAGCAAGGCACTCGAGGGCCTGGCCAAGCTCGGCGGCGCTGAGGGCACGGACGGACCGTCCTGGCTGCGGGCCACGGCGACGGAGGGGTCGGGATCGCAAGCAGAATCGCTAGACGCGTCGACCTGGTTCGACTCCAATCTGCCCCCGGCTCACGAGCAGCCCGAGGCCGTGAACCTGCGTGCCTCGGACAACGATCCAGAGTCGATCTTGGCGCATGCCGGACTGGAGCCAGGCGACCTTACGGCCGCGCTGGCATTCGAACCCGAAGTCCCGGCGGAATCCGAGCGGGCGGCCGAGGTACCCCCAGAGGCGCAGCGCTACGGCCCACCGCAGGAGTACGGCCCCCCGCCGGAGCCGTACGGAGCGCCACCGCCGCAGTACGCCCCGCCACCACCTGACGCACCGCCGCAGCAGTACCCGCCGCCACCGCCTCAGCAGCAGTAGTGCGGGCTGCGCGAAACTCTGCGGCCTGAACTAGCCGGTCTCGACCAGACTTACGCGGCGATACGGACCGGCCGCGGCACACAATGTGCTGGTCGAGAAATGGCCGCTGGAAGTCGAGTGTGGCCGGTGTCAGGATCTGTGGCGGAGCCGACCGCAGCCGGCGGTCGGGCGCGACCCCGAAGAGGTGGGTCGGTTGGCAGAAGTCCTGATCAGCAACCTCGAACGCGACGGTAAGACCCGCCCGTTCGCAGCGCATGGTCACGCGGTCGTCGGCAGCGCCGGCGGCGAGGCAGTCCTCAGGGGCGTATTCGAACCGGGTTGGCGTTGGTCGGCCGACATCGCCCCGATCGCCGGCACGGCCACCTGCCAGACGCGTCACCTCGGCTACGTGGTGTCCGGGCGGATGCAGATCCAGCTGGAGGACGGTCGCGACGCGGTCATCGAGGCGGGCGACCTGTTCGACCTGCCCGCCGGTCACGACGCATGGGTTCTCGGCGACCAACCCTGCGTCACAATCGACCACTCACCGGAGGCCACCCAATACGCGACGAGCTACGCGTCGCCACCTGGTGCGGTGGACGAGAACCTCGTCCTCGTGCGCAGGGGGTATGCGGCGTTCAACGCGAAGGACATCGCGACATTGGTGTCGATCCTCTCGCCCAATGTGGTGCAGCACGTTCCGGGCGCCAGTCAGGTGGCCGGCGAGCACCGGGGCATCGAGGCGGTCCTCGGCTACTACGGCAAGCTCGGCGAACTCACCGACGGCTCGTTCCGGGCTGATCTGATCGATGTGCACGGCGACGGCCTGAACCACGTCAACGCCGTGCATCAGATCACCGCGACGCGTAACGGTGTCACTCGGGTCAGCCGCGGGTCGATCCTGTTCACGATCAAGGACGGCTTGGCGACCGACCTGCTCGAGCTCCATGGAGATCTGGCTGGGGACGACGCGTTCCTGGCCTGAACGGCGCGGCGGGGTTCGCAGCCTTGGTCGGCATAGGTGGCGGACGTCACTCAACGTCCCCCGAGTTCGCTACCTAGAACCCCGTCGCGTTCCACGGTGGCAGCGTCGTGGAGAACAGCGCATCGGTGCGCAGCAGCGCACCAGGCGTCAACTCCTCGACGCTGCGACCGATCGCGAGTTGGCGCAGCGTGAACCCGCCGAGGTACATCGAGGCCAGCGTGCGCTGCGAGATGCGAAGGTCGGCAGCAGTTGTGGTGGCGCGGCACTCGGTGCCGTCGTCGCCCGCCTCGAGCAGGTAGCGGCCGCTGGCGTAGCCACCCATGTCGTCGTCGACGACGTCGAGGACGACGCTCCCGCTGCCGGTGTAGCCGCGGGCCGAGAGCGCGGCGGGCACGTCCAGCAGGCGTACCCAGACATCGTCTCCGGTGTAGGTCTGACGCAGGGCCCGGCCGTCGGTGAGCAGCCACCGGATCGGCTCGTCGACCGGGCGGCGCTGGAGGGTGACCTCGCCGACCACGTCGAGTCCGGCCAGGTAGGCCCAGAGGTTGCGATAGGCCGCCGGGGTGGCGGTGATCAGGTCCGCAACGCTGACCGCACCCATCTCGCCGGTGGGTTCGAAGTCGCGGGTGGCTGCCCATCGCAGCAGGCCGTCGGGCACGCCGTCGCTCTCGTGCAGGATGTAGTTGGGCGTCTTGCCATGGTTGATGGGCTGGTACCCGTCCAGGCCGAGCCGGCGCTTCCACCACTCGCCCCGCCGGTCGACGCCGCCCGCCCGCAGCCGCCGGGACGCTTCGAATACCGCCGGTGCGATGTCGCCGAGATCGGCTGGGTCGACCTGCCGGACCGAGCCGGTCCCCGTGGGGGTCAGCAGCGTGTCGCGGGCCCGGGTGAACAGCGTGTAGTTCGAGGCCAGGCTCGCCGGTGAGTACCCGAACCGTCCGTAGATCGGCCACTCGGCGGCGAGCAGGATGCTAAGCGGCTCACCGCGGTCCTTCGCGCCGCGCAACGATGCGGACAGCATCTGGGTCAGCAGGCCGCGACGGCGGTGGGTCGCATTCACGGTCACGGCGGTCAGCGCGTCAGCGACCACATCAAGGTTCGCCCCGCCCGGACCGGGAATCGAGATCGAGCGCGGTTCGGTGGCCAACGTAGCCACCCAACGACCGCCGACCCGCGCGCCCCAGCAGCGATCGGCGAACCAGTCGCGGCGCCACATCTCGACCATCCGGTCGAAGGTCTCGCCCTCGGTGTCGTCGAGGAATGTCGTGGCCAAGGACGCGAGCCATGGCCGCACCTCGTCGAGTGGAACCGGGTTGACGATCTCGATGTCACTCACGTCCCCGACCATGCCAGTTCGCTCAGTTCATGTCAGCCGAATTGGTCGAACGGCGGGGGATCCGGGCCACTGACAGCGTCGACTGATTTGGAAGCCGGGGGATCAGTGGTGTGGTCGATCGGGTAGGTCGCTGGTTCTTCGATGTACGTGTGGCCGGTCGGGCTGGTCCATTCGATCGAGCCGTCGTCGAGTCGCCTCGGTGTCCAGCCGCTGGCGTCCTTCAGATGGTGGTGTCGACAGCACAGGCAGAGGAGGTTGGGTTCGTTGGTTTCGCCCTTACGCTCCCAGGGTTTCTCGTGATCGAGCTCGCAGCGGCAGGCTTGGCGTTGGCAGTGCGGGAAGCGGCAGGTGCGGTCTCGGGCGATGACGTGATCGGCCAGGTCCTTCGGCGGCCGGTAGGTGGTGCGGCCGTAATCAACCAGGCGGCCCATCGGGTCGGTGACGAGGCGCCGCCAGGTCCCGGTCGGATCGGCGGCCAGCTTCCTTGCGACGGACGCGGGGATCGGGCCGCTGCCGGCCAGTTCACCAGGCTGCTCATCCAGGCCCAACAGTGTGGACAGGGCGACGGACACCTGGATGGTCGGCCGCATCCCATGCTCCCGCGGCAGGTCGCTGCTGCTGGTGCCGTGCAGGGTGTCGATCGCGATTTGGATGGCGGCGTCGGCGCGGCGTTGGTCGGCGGTGCGTGGGTCGTCGCTGGTGACCCGGCGGGCCAGGGCGTCGATCGCGGTCATGAACGTGGTCGCCCCGGCGTCGGGTAGCAGCATCCAGATCCCGGACATCCCCGCCTCGCTGGGGGTGCGGACGACCCGGCGTTCGGCCAGGCCCCGCTCATGGGCCTGCTCCGCCGTCTGCGGCGCGTGCTTGAGCAGGCTGCGGTTGACGCTGCGCCGGAACGAGGACAGCGCCTGGTCTGGCGCGTTGGGTAGGACGGCCTTCTCGACCTTCCCGGCGCTGACCTGGTCGAGGGCCATGGTGGCTTCGGCCAGCGACCTGGAGTGGTGGGCGGTGATCTCACCGCGTTGCTGCCGGTCCAGCGTGTCGGGCAGCCGGCCGGTCAGTTCCTTGGCGACCTGCAGCCGGTTGGCGGCGTGCCCGAACGAGAGCCGCAGCGCGCAGGCCACCTGTTCGCGGACCCAGTCCTTGTCCAGCTCACCGGCCGGGCCGGGTAC
>JAOPWD010000077.1 GCA_025965875.1 Pseudonocardiales bacterium | reverse complement strand
GAGTCCGGGCTAGTGCGGAAGCGTTCGGCTGGACACTCAGTCCACGCCAGCGTGTGGATCACCGCAATGAGCGACCGCGCAATCTGACCGGCCCCGCGCCAGAGCGTTTAGGGGCTAGCGCTCCGTGCGGGGACGGATACGAAGCGCGACTGAAGGTCGCGTCGACCAAGATATTGGCCCGCCTGGAACGACCGTCGCGCTTACCGGCCCCGGCCTCAAGGGCTGAGGGCCGTCAGTTACGACTAGGCGGCCAGGACATCGCGCCGAGTTCTCGTGAGATGGCGCGGGCGGCGTCGCGCACAGCATCGCGGGTAGCCGGATCGGTGGGCCAGTTCGCGGAGGGCACGACCAGGCCGATCGCGCCGACCACCGCCCCGGACGAGTCGAAGACCGGACCGGCCAGGGCACATTCACCGAGCACGGCCTCGTCCTGTTCGTTGGCCAGGCCGGTGGTGCCGATCTCGGCCAACTGCTCCTTGAGGTCGACAGGCGAGGTGATGGTCTCGCCGGTCATGCTGCGCAGCGGTGACGTCGCGAGCAGGCGGGCGGCGGCATCGTCGTCGAACGCGAGCATGGCCTTGCCGAGCGCGCTGGCGTGGGCAGGGATGACGATGCCCACCTCGGGCATCTGCCGGCTGCCGTCAGGGCGGGGTTCGTGGTGGATGATCACCACGTCGTCGAGCAGCAGCACCCCCGTACGTACCGCGCAACTGGTGCGGCGGGCGAGGTCCTCAGCCCACGGGATCGCCTTGGACCGCAGTTCAAGAGTGTCGAGATAGACGTTGCCGAGCCGCAGCACCGCGGGTCCGAGTTGGTACCGGCCGCCGGAGCCGTGCTCTTGGGTCACCATGCCGTGGCCCACCAGGGTGCGGACGATGCCGTGCACCGTGGACGAGGGCAGTTCGAGACGGCCGGCCAGTTCGGACAGGGTCATCCGCCGGGCTCCCTGCAGCGCGACCAGCACCCGGATAGCGCGGTCGACCGACTGGATCACGGCCCCTCCCCCCACTCGTGCCTGTTGCGCCGACGTTGCGTCGAGTTTTCAAATGTGTCTTGCATCATAGTGAACCATGCGCGTATGTTCCGTCTCACATTCGACATTATCGAATGACTTTCGAGACTACAGGATTGGAGGCGGGGGACCATGCTGGATGAGACTTCGCTGACGCAACGGTTGGTGGCCGAAATGCTGGGGACCGCGTTCCTCGTCTTCATCGGCGTGGGATCGGTCCCGGCTACGCTCATCCTCAACGGGAACGCTCCGTTCACGATGGCCGATCTGGGCATGATCTCGTTGGCCTTCGGCACGGCCGTCGTGGCGACGGTTTATGCGCTGGGCCACATCGGCGGCAACCACATCAACCCTGCGGTGACGCTGGGGCTCGCGGTATCGGGCAAGTTCCCCTGGCGTCAGGTCCCCTATTACATCGCCGCGCAGGCCGTTGGCGCGGTCCTTGGTGCGGTGACCATCCTCGGCGTGCTGGGTCACAAGGCCAGCGACGTGGGACTCGGGATCGCCTCCTACAACGGCATCAGTTGGACGCAGGCGTTCACGGCCGAGTTCGTCGGCACCTTCATCCTCGTGTTCACCGTGTTCGGCGTGATCCACCGCAAGGCAGCAGCGGGCTTCGCCGGCGTCGCCATCGGCCTCGTCGTATTCGCCGTGATCATCCCCGTGGCCCCCGCCACCGGGGCGTCCATCAACCCGGCCCGCACGTTCGGCCCGATGTTCGTCCAGCAACTCGCCGGCGGCCACGTGCTGTGGAATCAGATCCCGGTGTACCTAGCGGCCGAACTGCTCGCCGGAGTCGCCGCCGCACTCGTCTACGGAGTGCTCGCCCGCACCCCGGCCGACCGCGACGTCGCGTCCCCCGGCATCGATCTCGGTGACCCCGAGCCGACGGCCCAGCACGCCGTCAACGCCTGAGCAGCACAATCGACCCAGAGGAGATCAGCATGAAGAAGCTCATCAACGACCCGCAGAATGTGGTCGCCGAGGCCCTGCTCGGGATCGAGGCCGCGCATCCCGACCTCAACGTCGACCACCAGCACAAGATCATCTATCGGGCAGACGCCCCACGCCGCGGCAAGGTCGGGATCATCTCCGGCGGCGGTTCCGGCCACGAGCCACTCCACGGCGGATTCGTGGGGCTGGGCATGCTGGACGCGGCTTGCGCGGGCGAGGTCTTCACCTCTCCAGTTCCTGACCAGATGCTCGCCGCGACCAAGCTCGTCGACGGCGGCGCCGGCGTGCTGCATGTCGTGAAGAACTACACCGGCGATGTCATGAACTTCGAGATGGCCGCCGAACTGGCCGCCGCCGAGAGCGGTGCCCAGGTCGTCTCCGTGGTCACCGACGACGACGTCGCGGTACAGGACAGCACCTGGACGGCCGGCCGGCGCGGCGTCGGAGTCACCGTGCTGCTGGAGAAGATCGCCGGCGCCGCGGCCGAACAGGGCCGTTCGCTGGAGCAGGTGGCCGAGGTCGCCCGGCAGGTCAACGCGAACGGGCGCAGCATGGGGCTGGCCCTCACCTCGTGCACGGTGCCCGCGGCCGGCAAGCCGACCTTCGAGCTCGGCGAGGACGAGATGGAGCTGGGCGTCGGCATCCACGGCGAGCCGGGCCGGCAGCGCGTGCCGATGGCCACCGCTCGCGAGATCGCGGAAATGTTGGTCGAGCCGGTGTTGGCCGACCTGCCATTCACCAATGGCGACAAGGTGATCGCGTTCGTCAACGGGCTGGGCGGTACGCCGCTGCTCGAGCTCTACGTCATGTACAACGAGGTGAACCGGATCCTCACGGGTCACGGTGTGCAGGTGGCCCGCTCGTTGGTGGGTTCCTACATCACGTCACTCGACATGGCCGGAACGTCGGTGACCTTGCTCAAGGTCGACGACGAGACGCTCTCGCTCTGGGACGCTCCGGTGAAGACTCCCGCGCTGAGATGGGGCATCTGATCCATGGACGACATGGTGTCGACGGCGGGCCTGAACCAGTGGATCCGGGCTTTCGCCGAGCTCGTGGCCGAGAACAAGGACAGCCTGACCGACCTTGACGCGGCCATCGGCGACGGCGACCACGGCGCGAACATGCACCGCGGGTTGCAAGCAGCCGTCGCCGCGCTGGACGACACCAAACCGGCTACCGCGTCGACGCTGTTGAACAAGGTCGGCATGACCGTGGTCTCGACCGTGGGCGGTGCCAGCGGTCCGCTGTTCGGCACCATGTTCCTCAGAATGGGCGCGGCCCTCGGCGACACCGCCGAGGTGTCGCTCACCCAGCTGGCCACCGCACTGCGGGCCGGCCTCGGCGGCGTGGTCGCCCGCGGCAAGGCCGAGCCAGGGGACAAGACCATGTATGACGCACTTGCACCGGCGGTCGACGCGCTGGAGTCGGCTGCCTCGACCGGCGTGGACAAGGCCGACGCGTTGAAGCTGGCCTTGGCCGCCGCCGAGAACGGCCGCGACGCAACCACGCCGATGCTCGCCCGCAAGGGCCGGGCCAGCTATCTCGGAGAACGCAGCGTCGGGCACCAGGACCCCGGCGCCACCACGGTCGCGCTGCTGATGGCCGCGGCGATTCGAGCACCGCTATGAGTGCCGGCCCGGGGGCCCTCGTCGGGCTCGTGATCGTGTCGCACAGCCGAGCGCTGGCCCGGGCCGCGGTGGCCCTGGCGTCGGAGATGCTGCACGACCGCCCGGTGCGCATTGCGATCGCGGCCGGACTGGACGAGGTCACCCTCGGCACCGACGCCGTGCGCATCAAGGAGGCGATCGAGGAGGTCGACGGTCCGGAGGGCGTCGTCGTCCTGATGGACCTCGGCAGCGCGGTCCTCAGTGCCGAACTCGCCCTGGATCTGCTGGAAGACCCCGAGGTACGGGACCGGGTCATCCTGTCGGCCGCACCCCTCGTCGAAGGGCTCGTCGTGGCGGCGGTTGCCGCCGTCGGCGGGGCAGGGCGCAAGGAGGTGGCGGCCGAGGCGCACAGCGCGCTGATGGGCAAGGCCGCCCATCTCAATGCGCCAGAGGTCATGTCGCCGCCGCCACGGCACGCCGACGAACAGGCCGATGTGGTGGCCGTGTTCACCGTCGCCAACCGGCACGGTCTGCATGCTCGTCCGGCCGCACGTCTGGTCAGTGAGATGCGCGGTCTGGACGCCCAGGTCCGGCTGCGCAACATGACCACCGGCGCCGGGCCGGTGCCGGCGGGCAGCCTCAGCCGAGTGGCCACGCTCGGCGCACTGCACGGCCACCAGGTGCAGATCCTGGCCTCGGGCCGGCAGGCTCCTGAGGCCGTCGATCACCTGCTCGCACTGGCCGGTCGGCATTTCGACGAGCCGCGCGAGGACGCGGCGACCCCCGCATTGTTGCGGCAGGCCGGGCCACTGCCGGCTTCACCGGGCATCGGTATCGGGCCGGTACGGATGCTGACCGTCGCACCCCCGCCCGCCCACCTCGTCGCGCCGGAGAGCCCAGCGGCCGAGTGGCGGCGGGTCGTCGAGGCGATAGCCGAGGTACGGCGCGAGATTGAGCGGCTCCGGGCCGTGGCCCGTGAGGTCGGTCCGCAAGAGGCGCGGATCTTCGACGCCCATCTGATGCTGCTCGGCGATGAAGAAGTGCTTGCCGACGTCAAGGCGCGCCTCAACTCCGGAGCCGGCGCGGTCACGGCCTGGATGGGCGCGCTCGGCGTCGTCGAGAAGCAGTGGTCCGAGCTGCCGGACCCCTACCTACGAGCTCGAGCCGAGGACGTCCGAGCGGTCGGGGCGCAGATGGTCACCGCGCTCACCGGCGCCGCCGCGCTTACGTTGACCGGACCCGGCATCCTGGTGGCCAAGGAACTCACTCCTGGGCAGGCAGCCGAGCTCGACCGCGACGCCGTGCAGGGGATCGTGCTCGCTTACGGCAGCCCGAGCTCGCACGCCGCGATCCTCGCCCGCTCCCGCGGCATCCCGGCCGTCGTGGCGGCCGGGACCGGTGTGCTCGGGTTCGCCGAGGGCACCATCATCGTCATCGACGGCGCGACCGGTGAACTTGTCATCGACCCGCCGGCCGCGACGCTGACCCTCTTCCGAGAACGGGCTACCCAGCTGGCCGCGCAAGAGACCAGACACCGGGCGGCCGCCTGCGAACCGGCTTGCACCGCCGACGGCACGCACGTCGAGGTCGCGGCCAACCTCGGCTCGCCCGCCGACGCGCGCGCGGCGGCTGCCAACGGCGCCGACAGCGCGGGCCTGGTGCGTACCGAATTCCTGTTCCTCAACCGCGACCAGGGTCCGGACCCCAAGGAGCAGGTCGCTGAGTATCTGGCGATTGCCGAAGCCATGCCCGGTCGCCGGATCACGCTTCGCACGCTCGACGTCGGGGGGGACAAGCCGTTGCCGTACCTGCCGATGCCCGTCGAGGTGAACCCGTTCCTCGGACACCGCGGTATCCGGCTCTCCCTCGAGCGACGCGATCTGCTGCGCGAGCAGCTCGCCGCCATCTGCGACGTGGCCAGGCAAGTGCCCATCAGCGTGATGTTCCCGATGGTGTCCACCGTCGCCGAGGTTCGTGCGGCGCGCGCCGTTCTCGAGGAGGCGGCCGGCCCCGCTGGTCTGCCCGACGGACTGCGCGTCGGCATGATGGTCGAAGTGCCCGCCGCCGCGCTGAAGATCGAGACGTTCCTGCCGTACCTCGACTTCATCAGCATCGGCACGAACGACCTGACGCAGTACACCCTCGCGGCGGAAAGGGGAAACGCTGCGGTGGCAGCGCTGTCGGACCCGCTCGACCCCGGCGTGCTCAGCCTGATCCGACACGTCTGCCGGGCCGCCGCCGGCCGAGTTCCGGTGGCCGTGTGCGGAGAGGCGGCCGCCGACGAGGCGGCGATTCCCGTCCTGCTCGGGCTCGGCGTCCGCGAACTGAGTGTCTCGCCGCATTACGTGCCGTCGGTCAAAGCCTGGGTCCGGGATCTCGACGTTGACCGCTGCGCCACGCTGGCCGAGGTCGCGCTCGGTCTCGATGACGCGGCCGCCGTGCGGCGACTGGTCGCGTCCACGCTGACCGGTGACGACGAGCTGAGCCGGCACCTGGGATCCGCCGCCACCGCCTAGCCGCGAGAATCCATCCGTGAACGTTCTCGATCGCGCCGCCCCGGTCAATCCGGTCGGGTTGGGGTTGGCTGCGATCGGCCGACCCGCCTACATCAACCTTGGCCGCGACGATGATCTCGGCAAGGATCGCAGCCGTCGCGGACTCGAGCGGCGGGCCCATGCCGTGCTGGACGCCGCGTGGGCGGCGGGCGTTCGCTACTTCGATGCCGCGCGCTCGTACGGACTGGCCGAGGAGTTTCTGGCGTCGTGGCTCGTGACGCGCGAGCACCCGACTGATGCTCTCGTAGTCGGGTCGAAGTGGGGTTACACCTACACGGGCCAGTGGCGGATGAGCGAGCCGGTGCAGGAGCGCAAGGACCTCAGCGCTGCGACGTTCCGCCGCCAGCTGGCTGAGACTCGGGAGCTGCTGGGCGATCAGCTTGCGCTGTACCAGATTCACTCAGCCACGATCGAGAGCGGCGTGTTCGACGACGACGAGCTGCTCGCCGAGCTGAGCGAGCTGCGCGGGTCGGGGGTGGCGATCGGCGTCACGGTGACGGGTGTCGGCCAGGCCGAGTCGATCGACCGCGCGCTCGAGCTCGGCATCTTCGACACCGTCCAGGCGACCTGGAATCTGCTGGAACGCTCCGCGGCACCGGCCTTGCAGCGGGCGCACGATGCCGGACTTGGCGTCATCGTGAAGGAGGCGCTGGCCAACGGCCGGCTGACGAGTCACGGCGCAGAGGCCGCCCTGCTCGCGTATGGCAAAGAGCGCGATGTGGCGCCGGACGCAGTCGCCGTGGCGGCAGCAATCGCGCAGCCCTGGTCGGACATCGTGCTCAGCGGCGCGGTGAGCGCGCAGATGTTGGCCAGCAACCTCCGGGCCGTCGAACTGGTTGACGACGACCAGTCGGTGGGCGCTCTGTCGCAGTTGCGCCTCGACCCGCACGAATACTGGCAACGCCGTAGCGAGCTGCCCTGGCAATAGCGCCCGGCAACCGCTACGGGCGGCCATCGCCTGCCCCGCACGGTGGGGCTGTTCGCTGGGTGGTGGGGTGATCTAAACACCATCGGGGAAGTGACCTGTTCTCGACAACGACGGATGCTCTGACCTGCCATCGTGTCGTCCGCACAGTCGTCCGGACGGCACGATTGCAGGTAGGTTCCGGTGCCGTGGAGATCCTGCGCTATACAGCCTTCAG
>JAOPWD010000071.1 GCA_025965875.1 Pseudonocardiales bacterium | reverse complement strand
GTCGAAGCCGTCGTCGTCGAAGGGCAAGTTCCTGAAGAAGGTCACCTTCGCCACCACGATGGGACCGGGCGTACCGGTCGACTCGAACCGCACCCGCAACCTGCTCGAGGACGCCCAGGCCTGACCTCGACCGCAGCGGCCCGGCAACTCCCACCCTGGTGGTTGCCGGGCCGTTCGACGTCCGCGGTCAGGTACGGGCAGCGCGGTGTGGGGCTGCCGGGTCGATGCCGTGCGTGCTGAACACCTCGGCCACGGCCTGCAGTGGCGCGTGGCGTGCCTCGGGCAGTTGCAGGCCCAACGAAACAAGGTGGCACCGGTGCTCGCCGAAGCTCATCCCGTTGTCGGGGTACTCGGCCAGTGCGACACCGCTGGCCAGCGGCAGGCACAGCGGGGGAGTGACCGGCGTCAGCATCGGGGCCAACAGGTCGAGCAGCGTGGTGGGCAGCACGTCGGCATCCGGCACGTAGAGCACGGCACTGCCGCTGCGGCTCAACCGCCGCACGTCTGTCGTGCAGGCGAGCAGCCAGGGTTCGGACGCATCGAGCATCGCGGCGGTGACGCTACCGACGAACTCGGCCAGCGCGTTCGGACGCGGCGACAGTAACACCCGGACGCAGTGCCGCCGGCTGTCGATCGGTGCCCACGAATCTCCCCAGGTCCGCCACCAACCGTCGCGACCGACAGCATCGTGCCGGTCGACCAGGGCAATGCCGTCGGCCAGGATCCGGGTGCCGCTTCCGGCGTGCGCGGCCCGATAGGTGCCCACGAGCGGGCGCCATGATCGACCGAATTCGACGACTTGACTGACGCTGGGGCTGTACCACCCGCGGTAGAGCTCGGTAGCTAAGGCCCGTCCGTGGCCCGGAACCCCTTTGCTCAGGGCCACCGCGTCGAGCAGTTGTCCACGCGCCCAGGCGGGCCAAGGGTCGGCTGCGGCCCCGGGTGCCGGTCCTAGCGGCCCCCCCGATTCCGGTGCTGCTGCCGACCCCTGGCGTCCTGCTGGCTCAGCCGTCCGGCCCCCCGGGGCATCGCTGCTCCCTGCCGGACGGTCGTGCCGCGACAGCGAGCCCGCGGTGTCCTGCCCCCCGACTAGGACACCGCCCAGAACGCGATCAGCGCCGGTTTCCCCGGCGCGCTCGTTGATCGTCATTTGGCTCACCTCCGTCGACAGCTCAGGAGACGTAGGCAACCCGGCTGATACATCTCGGTCGGATGTATCAGGCCAGCGCGACCTAGCTCCTAGAACTAGTACGCAAGGCGCGTCGATCTGGTGCGACCTGATCGATGCGCCCTAGGCTCGCCTGGGCAGATGCCCGATATTTGGAAAACGAGGTAGTCATGGACGCGCCAGCGGAGCCGACCCGAGGCAGGTGGCCGAATCCGACCCGCCCACCACTAGGCCGTGAGCCCCTGCTGGCCCCTTCCGCGGATGTGCTGGTCCGCTACAACGCGCGGGTGCTCGATCCGACGACGGCGGTGCGGGTGCCAGGCCAGCCACCAATCCGGCCGACCGTCTACATCGGCGACCGGCTGATCGTCAGTGGCTCGGCCTCCGACGCGACGAAAGGCACGCTTCAGGAGGCGGCCAAGCGCAACGGGCTGCGGGTGGTCATCGAAGAGAACAGCCGCGACCTGCAGACCGCTGAAGTGGCCCGGCGGGCCGGTCTCCAGGACATGCCCTTCCTGTTCTCCATGGCCGTCCTCCTCGTGCCAGCCGATGGCGGCCCCGCCGCCCCGCCCGACGCATGGCCGGTGCTGCAGACATTCCGGGCGCTCCTCGGCCGGGGCGATGCGGGTGGGCAGGACGTGGCCCTCGACCACCTGATGACCGCCACGCCGTTCGTCAACGGCAGTCCGTTCGTCAACGGCAGCCCATTCGTCAACGGCAGTCCGTTTGTCAACGGCAGCCCGGTGTCGCAATACGGCGAGCCAGGCTGGGGCGGACGTTCACCGGTCAACTGGATAGGCCAGCCTCCGCACCGGCGACCTGACAAGGAGATCATCGGGCGCCGGCCGGTCGTCGCAGTCCTCGACACGGGAGTCGGCAAGCATCCGTGGTTGACGCCGGACATCGTGGTGCCCAACGTGTCAGTGCTCGGAGTGCTGGTGGGCCTCGACGACCCGGCCACCGACCCAGAGGTCACCGGGGTGATCGACGACCCGTACGAGGGCGTGTTGGACTCCGATTCCGGCCACGGGACCTTTATCGCCGGGCTGATCCGCCAGGCCTGCCCGGACGCGGAGATCCTCGCACTCCGGGTCATGCCGAGCGACGGTGCCGTAGCTGAGAGAGATCTGCTCGCCGCGTTGAAACTTCTGGCCATTCGGCAGCATGTGGCGCAGGCCTCGGGAAAACCGGAGGACGTCGTCGATGTCATCTCGCTGTCGCTGGGTTACTACCACGAGCAGCCGGACGACGAGACCTTCGACCCGCAGTTGTTCAAACCGCTCCGGGCGCTGAGCCAGTCAGGGGTCGCCGTCGTCGTTGCGGCCGGGAACGACGCCACCGCCCGGCCCATGTACCCGGCGGCGTTCACCCCGTATCCCGGCGGTCAGGTATCCGCGCCCGAGGCGGACGCCGTACCGCTGGTGAGCGTCGGGGCTCTCAATCCCGATGAGACGATCGCTCTGTTC
>JAOPWD010000023.1 GCA_025965875.1 Pseudonocardiales bacterium | reverse complement strand
ACCACGGCAACCGCCAGCGCACGGGGTATGCGCCGACGCTCAAGACCGTCGCCACCACCCCCACGTCGGTCTGGGCGCTCACGCTCGACGGCGCGGTCTACGCCTCGCCCGTCATCGTGGCCGGCGGCATCAAGATCGTGGCGACGGAGAACAACTCCGTCTACCGCATCTCCGGCAACAAGGTGGTCTGGCGTCATCACCTCGGCACGCCGGTAGCGCTGTCGAGCCTGCCCTGCGGCAACATCAACCCGCTCGGCATCACCGGCACGCCGGCCTACGACCGCGCCACCCGCAGCGTCGTCGTGGTCACAGAGCTGGCCAATCCGATCCGGCACGTGGCCGTGGGCCTCGATCCGGGCACCGGCGCGCAGCGGTGGTTCCGCAACGTTGACGTACCGGCCAGTGTCCCCGGCATCATCCCGGCGGCGATGCAGCAGCGCGGGGCGCTGCTCGTATCCGGTCGTCGCGTGTACATCCCATACGGCGGCCTGGCCGGAGACTGCAGCAGCTACAAGGGCACCGTCATCGGCGTCGACCTCGATCATCCGACGTCCGCGGCACTGTGGCGCTTCACGGTGCCCACGACGCGCGAGGCCGGCATCTGGACGCCGCCAGGCCCGTCGGAGAACCCTGGCGGCGGGCTGCTGGTCTCGGTAGGCAACGGCGAGACGGGCACCAGCGGGCCCTACGACTTCAGCGACTCGGTGCTCAAGATCGCGTTCCAGAAGATTGCGGACTCGTTCTCGCCCAGCGCGTGGCGCGCCGACAACCTCGCCGACCTGGACCTCGGCAGCCAGGGCCCGGCGATCGTGGGCTCGCGGGTGTTCATCGCCGGGAAGTCGGGCAATACCTACGTGCTGACTCGGAGCAACCTCGGCGGCATCGGCGGCCAGGCCTCGGTGCGGACGGACCTCAATTGCCATTCCTTCGGCGGGACGGCCGTACTCGGCAATGTCGTCTACGTGCCGTGCACGAACGGCGTCCGGGCGATCCGGATCAATGCCGACGCCACGATGACGCCGCTGTGGCAGGCGCCGGCCAACGTCACGGGCTCACCGGTGATCGGGGGCGGGCGGCTCTGGGCCCTCGATACCGGCGCCGGTGTGCTGCACATGTTCAATCCGACCTCTGGCGCTGCCCTGGGGACTCTGACGGTAGGCACGGTAACCCGATTCGCCACGCCTGCGCTTTACGGCGACGCCGTGTTCGTCGGGACCACAAGCGGTATCCGAGCCTTCAACTGGTAGGCCAGAATCGGGTCATGCACCTTGCGACCACCGACGCGGCCAACGAGCTGCTGACTCAGGATCCACTGGCCCTGCTGATTGGGATGCTGCTCGACCAGCAGATCCCGATGGAGAAGGCGTTCACCTCGCCGGAGGTGCTGCGCGAACGACTCGGCGTCGCGCGACTCGATGCGCGCGAGATCGCCGATTGTGACGGCGACGCTTTCGAGGCGCTATTCCGGCAGGTACCCGCGCTGCACCGCTTCCCCGCGGCTATGGCCAAGCGCGTGCAGGAGCTCGCCCGGATCCTCGTGGATCGTTTCGACGGCGATGCGGGTGCGGTGTGGGCGGGGGCATCGACCGGCGCTGAGCTCGTCGAGCGCGTTGCCGCACTGCCGGGCTTCGGCGCCCAGAAGGCGAGGATCTTCACCGCGCTGCTGGGCAAGCAGTTCAAGGTGCGCCCACCCGGCTGGCGCGAGGCCGCAGGGGACTATGGCGTGGCCGGTTCGTTTCGTTCGGTCGCTGACGTGGTCGACGCCGATTCGTTGAAGGCGGTCCGCGCCCACAAGCAGGAGATGAAGGCGGCCGCCAAGGCCGCGCACGGGTGACGCCGACGACGGCGCTGACCGGGATCGGCCTGCTCGCGACGCAGGACCCTGCGCTTGGCGAGATCAGTGACGCGGCCGTCGTCATTGACGGTGCTTCCATCGTGTGGGTCGGGCCGTCTGCGTCTGTGCCGGCCGCCGATGAGCGGGTCGACGTGGGCGGGCGGGCCGTCGTTCCTGGCTTCGTCGACTCGCACGCGCATCTCGTGTTCGCCGGCGACCGTAGCGCCGAGTTCGAGGCGCGGATGGCGGGAAAGCCTTACGCGGCAGGGGGAATCCGGACGACCGTCGAAGCCACTCGGGCCGCGTCGGACTCTGTGCTGCGCGCTAACCTGGGGCGGCTGTCGGCCGAGCTGCTGCGCGCCGGCGTTACGACGTTCGAATGCAAGTCGGGCTACGGCCTCGACGTCGCCAACGAGGAGCGATCGTTGCGGTTGGCTCGCGAGGCCACCGCTGAGACGACGTTCCTCGGCGCGCACGTCGTTCCGCCCGACACCGATCGTTGTGCGTATGTGGACCTCGTGGTCGGGCCGATGCTCACGGCGTGCGCGCCCCACGCCCGCTGGGTCGATGTGTTCTGCGAGCGGGGTGCGTTCGATGCCTCGGAGTCTCGGGCTGTTCTCCTGGCCGGCATCGCGGCGGGGCTGGGCGCGCGGGTGCATGCGGGGCAGCTCGGGGTTGGGCCGGGGGTACAGCTTGCCGTTGAGGTGGATGCGGCCAGCGCTGACCATTGCACTTATCTCAGCGCTGGTGACGTGGACGCGCTTGTTCATTCCGACACCGTCGCTACGTTGCTTCCGCTGGTCGAGTTCTCGACTCGCTCGCCTTATCCGGACGCTCGGTTCTTGCTCGACGCGGGGGTGCAGGTGGCTCTTGCTACTGATTGCAATCCGGGCTCGGGGTTTTCGACGTCGATGCCTCTCGCGATCGCCTTAGCTGTACGGGAGATGGGCATGACGCCCGCGGAGGCAGTGCGGGCTGCGACTGCAACCGGGGCGAAGGCGTTGCGGCGCGAAGATGTTGGCCGAATCGCGGTTGGTCTGAGCGCGGATCTCGTGGTGCTCGATGCGCCCAGCTACGTGCACCTTGCGTACCGGCCGGGGGTGCCGTTGATGTACCAGGTCTGGCAGCGCGGACAGAGGGTCATCTGACGGCTCGCGAGTAGGCACGGTCGGGGCGTTCATCCTGTCTCGCCTCGTGCTGGCCCCGGGCGCCCGCGGGCAGGGGCGATCGAGTGACACCTCGGCGGACAAATGAGAGTCAGTAGCCTGCGCACGTGGCTGTGTTGAATCGGGTTGTCGTCGACGAGACGCGGATCCGCGAAGAAGACGGACCGCTCTGGTTCTTCGACGTGCCGGCGATTGCGGCAGTGCGCGCCGACGGGCTTGATCTCGACGCGCGGGTGACGGTGATCGTCGGCGAGAACGGCACGGGCAAGTCCACGTTCGTCGAGGCGGTGGCTCACGCCTGGCGCAGCCGGATCAAGGCGGCGGTCAAGCACTGGGGGCCGCCGGTCACGGCGGAGGATTCCAGCCTGAACTGGATTCTGGGTCTCGACGCTGACGAGCCGCTGTCACATGGCGGCTGCTTCCTGCGAGCCGAAGCGATGCACCAACTTTTCGGCTCGATCGATGGGGAGGGCATCGAGACGCGGGCGTTCGGCGGGACGCTCAACACGCGTTCGCACGGCGAGAGCTTCCTCGCCTACCTGGAGTCGCGGCTCAGCGAACGGGGTCTGTTCGTCCTGGACGAGCCAGAGGCGGCGCTGTCATTCACGTCCTGCCTGCGGTTGCTCGCACTCATGGGCCTGATTGCCGACTCGGGTTCGCAGGTGCTGATCGCGACTCATTCGCCGCTGCTCGCCGCGTTTCCCGGGGCGCGGGTTCTGGAGTTCACCGACAGCGGCATCGAGCAGCGCGAGTGGCAGGACCTGGACCTGGTCACGCACTGGCAGGCGTTCCTGGCCCGCCCGGACGCCTACCTTCGGCACCTGTTCATCCCGGAGAGAGACTGATGGCGTCCGAGCCGTTCGAGATCGTCGTCGCCGCGGCCACGCTGCGCGGCGTCGACGGACCACGCTGGATCGGCGTGCGCGACGGCATGATTGCCGCGATCTCCGACACGCCGCTCGCGGCCGAGGCGGAGCTCGACGCGGACGGTGCGCTCGTCACGCCGTCGTTCGTCAATGCGCACCTGCACCTGGACAAGGTCTACACACTCGACCTCATCGGCGACGCCGCGGTCGGGGCCTACACCGACGGGACCATGGGCGGCGCGATGGCCTCGATCGAGCTCGCCTCAGCCGTGAAGGACTCCTACGACGAGGCCGGCATCGAGGCCAACGCCCGGCGCTGCCTGGTGTCCGGACTGCGGCACGGGGTGCGCCACGTCCTGGCCTTCGCCGACGTCGACACGGCCGCGCAACTGCGCGGAGTGCGCCCGCTGCTGCGGCTGCGCGAGGAGTTCCGCGGGGTCGTCGACCTGCAGGTCGTCGCGTTCCCGCAGGACGGGCTGCTGCGCGACCCCGGCGCCGAGGAACTCGTCCGCGAGGCCATCGACCTGGGCGCGGACGTGGTCGGCGGCATTCCGTGGATCGAGTACACCGACGCCGACTCCCGCGAGCACGTGCGGCGGATGTGCAGCCTGGCCGAGCAGACCGGCCGCCGGGTGGCGATGCTCGTCGACGACGCCGGCGATCCCGCCCTGCGCACCACCGAAATGCTGGCCACCGAGCTGATCCGGCGCGGCCTGCAGGGACGGGGTACCGCCTGCCACGCAAGGGCGCTGGGCCGGTATCCGGCTCCGTCGCTGCTGCGCTTGGCCCGCCTGGCCAAGCAGGCCGGTCTGGGTTTCATCAGCGACCCGCACACCGGGCCGCTGCACCTGCCGGTGTTCGACCTGCTGGCCGAGGGGCTACCGGTCGCGCTCGGTCAGGATGACTGCGAGGACGCGTATTACCCGTTCGGTCAGCAGAACATGCTCGAGGTCGTCTTCCTCGCCGCCCACCTGCTCGGCGCGACCGTCGGCTCAAGGCTCGACGCGCTGTTCGATGCGGTCACCACCACGGCCGCCCGCGTCATGGGCCTCGACGGGCACGGTCTCGAGCCGGGCAACCGCGCTGACCTGGTCGTGCTGGACGGTGCCACCGTGCGCGAGGTCGTCACCCGGCACGCCCCGCCGCGCTACGTGCTCGCCGGAGGCCGCGTCGTCGCAGAGAACACCGCTCAGTCGGTCATCACCCGAGTGGCGCGTGGGGGCACCTCCCGCTTGCGGGGGAAGATCGCCCCGAGCTTGCGAGTAGGGGAGATCGAGGGACACCTCGGCGGATAAGTCCGTCGGACCGCAACCGTGGCCTGCGAACGTGACGGTTCGGCAGGTGACCCAGCGGGCAGCCGCCAACGATCTCGCGGGTGACGGCTACGCGGAGCTGCCCGCGTGCCGCTGCGCCGCGGAAGTGGACGGGCAGGCACCGACGGACAGCTGGGCCGCCCAGCTTTTGCCGGTCCGCGCCGGGACCGCCGGGACTGCGGCTGCGGAGCGCCAGCGCTGGTCAATTCCGGTCAGGCCTCGGTGATCAACTCGCGTTGAGTGCGCGGTTTCCGGCGAGATCGCGCACCAAACGAGAGTTGATCACCGGCACAACGGTCAGGTCAGCTGAATTCGGGACGGCCAGTATCCCGCCAAAGATGCGCGAGAGATCCCCCCGAGCGCCAGCGAGCGGGCGAGATCGGGTGACACATCGGCGAATCAGGCAACAGCGAAGGCGGTAGCGCGCAATGCGTCGACATCGGCGGGTCAGGCAACAGCGAAGGCGGTGGCGCGCAATGCGTCGACATCGGCGCCGAACGCCTCGACCCGCGGCCAATCCACCGTTGCGCCGCAGCGCTGCAGCCAGTTGGCCACGATCCGGTGCCCGCCCTGCGTGAGCACCGACTCCGGGTGGA
>JAOPWD010000485.1 GCA_025965875.1 Pseudonocardiales bacterium | reverse complement strand
CCGCAGCACGACATCGTTGTGGTGGCCATACCCCACACACCCGAGACGCATCAGCTCGTAGACGCCGCGTTTCTCGCCGCGATGCCCGATGGTGCGTTGCTGGTCAATATCGCCCGCGGCGGGATCGTCGACACCGACGCCCTGTTGGCCGAGCTCACCGCACGACGGCTGAACGCGTTCCTCGACGTCACTGACCCGGAGCCACCGCCCGCCGAGCACCCGTTGTGGGATGCACCGAACCTGGTGCTCACGCCACACGTCGGCGGCGGCACGTACGGCTGGCAGCGCCGTGCCTACCGGTTGGCGCGAGAGCAGGCCATCCGCTTCCACAACGGCGAACCGCTCGAGAACATCGTGCGCGACGGCTACTAGGGTCATGCGACGCAAGCCCGATGGCGCAACCCGCCCCGGCCTGAGCGCACAAGGTGGCACGATCGGCGGCGCTCAGCGGCGGCGCTGGCGGGACGGCGCGTACTTCGGGGTGGCTTCGACGACCTCGGGCAGGCGGCCGCCACTCGCCTTCGACACGGCCGCCAGGTCGGTGATCCGCACGCACGGCAGCCGCACCGAGCCGTCGTGGCACACCAGGTAGACGGTCCGGTCGGTCACCGAAAGGCCACGGATCTGCGGCCACCCCAGGCGCCGGGTGCCGAACAATGCACGCACGCTCACGCCCGTCTCGTCGACGACGGTGCGGGTTCGGGCGATGAAGACGGCGGCGAGGATCGGGATGAGAATGAGCAACGCCCGCGGTCCCAGCGCCGAGCGTGCGCCTTGGCTGCCGTCTCCCGCGAAGGCGAGCGGAGCGGTGCCGAACACGAGGAACAGCACGACCAGGTAGGCCAGGGCAGGCAGCCGGAACGTCCGGGCAACGGACGGGGATGCGGCAGCCGAGGTCACAGCGAGAACGGTAACCCGTAGGGTTTGCCCGTGAGTACCGAGAAGCACAGAGAGCACCGCAAGCCGCACAGCGGCATCGTCACCGACGGCCTGGAACGGGCAGCCGCGCGGGGCATGCTGCGCGCCGTGGGCATGGGCGATGACGACTGGCGCAAGCCGCAGATCGGCGTCGCGTCGTCCTGGAACGAGATCACCCCCTGCAACCTGTCACTCGACCGGCTGGCCAAGAAGGCCAAGATCGGGGTGCGTGGCGCCGACGGCTTCCCGCTCGAGTTCGGGACGATCTCGGTGTCCGACGGGATCTCCATGGGCCACAGCGGGATGCACTACTCGCTGGTGTCGCGCGAGGTCATCGCCGACTCGGTCGAGACGGTGTTCCGCGCCGAGCAACTCGACGGCGGAGTACTGCTGGCCGGCTGCGACAAGTCGCTGCCGGGCATGCTCATGGCCGCGGCTCGCCTCGACGTCGCCGCGGTATTCCTCTACGCGGGTTCGACGCTCCCGGGCCACTACCAGGGCCGCGACGTGACCATTGTGGACGCGTTCGAGGCGATCGGCGCCTGCCTGGCCGGGCACATCACCCGCGACGAGGTCGACGCGATCGAGAAGGTCATCTGTCCCGGTGAAGGGGCGTGCGGCGGCATGTTCACCGCCAACACCATGGCCGCCGCCGCCGAAGCGATGGGCATGTCCCTGCCCGGCTCGGCCTCCCCACCGGCACCGGACTCCCGGCGCGATCACTACGCCGAGCGTTCCGGCGAGGCCGTCGTGCACCTTGTCGACGCCGGCATCACCACCCGCACGATCATCACCAAGGACGCGCTGGAGAACGCGATCGCCGTCGTCATGGCGCTCGGCGGATCGACGAATGCCGTGCTGCACCTGCTGGCGATCGCGAACGAGGCTCACGTCGAGTTGAGCCTCGACGACTTCAACCGCATCGGCGACGCCGTCCCGCACCTGGCCGATGTCAAGCCGTTCGGCCGCTACGTCATGACCGACATCGACGCCGCGGGTGGCGTCCCGGTGGTGATGAAGGTGCTGCTCGACGCCGGGCTGCTGCACGGCGACGCGCTCACCGTCACCGGCAAGACCGTCGCCGAGAACCTGCACGACGTCGCTCCGCCGGACCCGGACGGCAAGATCATCCATACGTTGAAAGATCCGATCCACCGCACCGGAGGGCTGACGATCCTGCGCGGCTCGCTGGCTCCCGACGGCGCGGTGGTCAAGAGCGCCGGCTTCGACTCCGATGCCTTCGAGGGCACCGCGCGCGTCTTCGACCGCGAGCAAGCCGCGATGGACGCGCTCGCCGCCGGCACCCTGGCCAAGGGCGACGTCGTCGTGATCCGCTGGGAGGGTCCGAAGGGTGGGCCCGGGATGCGCGAGATGCTGCAGATCACCAGCGCGATCAAGGGGGCGGGACTCGGCAAGGACGTCCTGCTGCTGACCGACGGGCGGTTCTCGGGCGGCACCACCGGCCTGTGTATCGGGCACGTCGCACCCGAGGCGGCAGTCGGCGGTCCGATCGCCATGGTGGCTGATGGCGATCGGATCCGCATCGACATGACCGCCCGCACGCTCGACCTACTCGTCGATGACGCCGAACTTCAGCGCAGACGGGCCGAGTGGAAGCCGGTGCCGCCCCAGTTCGACTATGGCGTGTTGGCCAAGTACGCGAAGCTGGTCGGCTCGGCCGCCGAGGGTGCGGTCTGCGGCTGATCCGGTCTGTGGCCTGACGGCTACGCGGCCAGGCCGAAGTCCTGCGTCATCCACAGCTTGTTGTGCGCGGTGTCCAGGTAGACGTCGATGCCCACCTCGCGGTAGGTCGTGCTCAGGATGTTCACCCGGTGCGCGTCGTTGGGCGGCACCTCGTTGTACATGATTCGCTGGAGGTACAGGACACCTGCCACCGATCGGTTGGAGTTCCAGCCGATGTTCTCGCCGGCGGCCCGAGGGCGGTAGCCGACCTGCAACAGCCGGGCGAGAAAACCGAGCTCGCCGCCCAGCAGGTGCGACATCAGGTTGGCCGACGCCATCTTGACGTTGTGGCCATGCGCGCTGCGGATGAGCGCTGCGTTCATTCGCAGGGCCGGCCGGCCGTTCGCGGCTCGCTCGGCATTCATCGTCTTGAGCATCTCCGCCGCCATGGAGCTCGTGCTCGCCGACGGCGTGGCAAGGGCAGGAGGCAGGACGCTGAAGTCCTGGGTGATCCAGAGCTTGTGGTGGACGGCGTCGATGGCGACGTCCACTCCCACATACCGAAACGCCGGGTTGAGGATGTTCGCGCGGCGCCCGTTGATGGCGTAAGGCTCGACGTACATCGCGTGCTGCTGGGCCAGGGCACCGGCCAACGTCCAGTTCGTGGTCTGAGCCAGGTTCTCGCCGGCGGTAG
>JAOPWD010000493.1 GCA_025965875.1 Pseudonocardiales bacterium | reverse complement strand
GACCTCGGACCGCTCACTAGGGGTGCGCGGTCGTCTTGGGTGGTTTGGGGTGGACGGGGCCGTCGGTCGGTGCGGGCAGGGTGCTGCCGTCGAGGGTGACCAGTTCGGGCATGGGCTGGTTGAGTGGCCCGGGCCACGGGTCGGGCGGTGTGGGCTTGGGTTTCGGGCGCGGTGCTTTGGGTTGGGTGATCACCGCGCCCGGCGCCGGCGGGACGGGACGGGTCAGGGTCGAGTCGACCAGGCCGGCCAGGGAAGGGGCGGTGTCCACCCGGGGCACGCCCATGGCCGGCAGGCCGAGCAGGTCGATGATGGTTTTCGGGATGCAGGCGTGGGAGTGCCATTGCGGGTCGATGGCCTGGGTGACTTTGCCGCCGAACATGATCAGCGGGATGCGGGAGCCGCCGATCGCGGCGTAACCGTCAGGATGCAGCGCATCGGGCACGGTCTCGAGGACCGGGGTCGCCACCGAGTCGGTGTAGCCGCCCCAGTCATCCCAGGTCAGGATGAAGGTGGTGTCGGCCCACCCGTCACCGTCGATGACGGCCTGGACCCGGCTCCAGACCAGGTCGTGCCCGTTGCTGATGTAGTTGGGGTCAGAGACATGCGGCGGGTGCTCGTCGTAGCCCGACGGGCTCCACACGTAACACACCTGGGGCAGGGTGCCGGCTTTGGCCATCGGGATGAAGTCCTTGTGCGGGTGCACATTCGCCGAGCCGGGGGCGTCGGTCAGAGACTTGTAGAACTTGGTCGGGTAGCCGCCCTCGTCGGGGAACGCGGCCCAGGACACGGCACCGGCCTGGGCGGTGGTGAAGATCGAGGGGATGTCCCAGACCGGGTGCGGCCCGTAGAACGGCGGGTTCTTCAACGTCGGCATCTGGCCGCCGATCGCGAGCATGTGCCCGGGGGTGGAGTTGGACCCGGAACCGAAGTGGTGATCACTGAACACGAACTGCTTGGCCAGCCAGCTGTAGAACGGCATCAGCGTGTCGTTGTTGATCTGCACATTCAGGGCGGGATAGTCCCCCATCGAGTAGTGCACCCACGCCGAGCGGTCGTGGGGTTGATCGAAGTTCGGTGCCGCCGCGGCGAGCTTCCCGTGTCGGGTGATCGCGGCCCCCCACTTAGCCAGAGCCGGGAAATAGAAGTCGGTGGTCTTGTTCTCCCGCACGAACACGATCACCCGATGCCCAGCGGTAGGCGCCATATCCCGCTACCCC
This sequence comes from Pseudonocardiales bacterium, assembly GCA_025965875.1. Lineage (GTDB taxonomy): Bacteria > Actinomycetota > Actinomycetes > Mycobacteriales > Jatrophihabitantaceae > QHCC01. The sequence goes on along the minus strand of JAOPWD010000493.1, from coordinate 8,574 downwards.
CAGCCCGGCTGAACGGGCCTGGTTTCCTCGCCCGCCGCGATCCAGCCAAGCAGGATGGTCAGGATCGCGACCAATGAATTCCCTATGAGCACTGTTGGCGATCGATACTCGGACCGCAGCCGGCACCGACGAATGGTGTGCTCTGCTTTGCGGGCAGTGCGGGACATTCATTCGTGTGGAAGGGCGGTGGCGCCATGAACGTTTATCTGGTCTCCGAGGACGGCGTGGCTGAGTCCGCCGAGGAGGATCTTCCGGGGCTGCTCGAGCGCCCCGACGTGCTCATCTGGGTCGACATCCCGGTAGGCGATCCGCATCGAGACCGCGTGCTGTCCGAGGTGTTCGGCTTCCACCACGTCGCGGTACGAAACTGCGTCGAACGCAATCACGTCGCCAAGCTGCACCTGTACGACGACCACGCGTTGACCGTCCTGCACGCACCGCAGGTGGGCGACCGCGGTCACGTCCACTACGTGGAGCTCGACCAGTTCCTCGGCCGCAACTACCTGGTCACGGTTCACGGCCCCCTGAACCCGGTCGTCGATCCCGCCGTCGCGTTGGTGGACACCGGGTCTGTCCTGGAACGGATCCGCAGCGGTGAGTTACACCCGCGCACACCGTTCGACCTGTCGTTCGCGATCGTGTCCGCGCTCATCCAACGCGAGAGCGACATGGTGGCCGGCCTGGCGCGCGAGTCCGGCGGCCTGGAGCAACGGGTGATGATGCGCGAGGCCAGGGAGGACCCCGAAGGGTTCGTCGAGGACTTGTTCGAAGTCTGGTACGAACTACTCGCGATCCGAACCATCGCCGCGCACAGCAGCACTGCCTACGCCCGACTGGCCAAGCTGATCCGGTTCCTCCCCGAGGAGGACCTGGCCCGCGTCGCTGAGCTCGCGGACGGGTTCGAGGTGGTGAAGAAGGTTGCCGATGACCAGCGCGAGTTCCTGCACGGCGTCATCGAGTTCTATCGCACTCGTACCGACACCCATATGACCCTCGCCGCGGAGAAGACCGCCGCGACCGCCGTGAAGCAGAACGACGACATGCGCAAGATCACCGCCTGGGTCGCGATCGTTGCCGTACCCACCGCGGTCACCGGCTACTTCGGGCAGAACGTGCCCTATCCCGGATTCAGCCACCGGGCCGGGTTCATCGCATCCACGCTGATCATCGTCCTTATTGCCAGCTGGCTCTACGTCTATCTACGTCACAAGGAATGGCTGTGAGGTGCCGTTCTGGGGTTGCCCGCTTTGACGGGCAAGGGTTGATAACTCGGTCAGGCCACGTGCGACTATTGCTGACGTCGGCCTCGATCGTGCCGACGGCGACGGAGTCGTCCGGCGGGCCGAGATCCTTGGTGGTCTGATCAACGAATACCGTCACGCCGCCTGAACTGACGCCCTAGCGCGGCGGGCCGACGTTATTGACCCCTACAGGCTTGAACCTGACTGGGTGCGAGCCGCCGATTTTGCCAGGTTCCGGAGTGCTTGTTTCCTGCTGCGTGCGGGAAGGCTGCTGGGCGTGACGGACGGTCTGGCGCTGCTGGCGGCGTGGGTGATGTTCGGCCTGCTGGTGCTCGCATTGGCGACCGTGATCTTGCGTGGCAAGGGTGAGAGCAAGTGACGCGAGTGTTCCGCGTGGCATTTGCGGGGTTGGTCTTCGTGTTCGCGCTCAGCGGGTGTGTGGGTCCGGCGCGAACGACGCATACCTATGAGAGCAAAGCGGTGCGCACCGCGAACGACAGTCTCTCGGAGTTGCAGACGGCGCTGCTGAGCGTCCAGATGACCCGGCGAGGGCGGATGATGCAGGTCTATCTGGAGACGGTGCTCAGCGAGTCCGAGGACGCGTTTTCCTCGATTCAGAACACGTTCGACTCGATCCAGCCACCGGATACTGGCCGGGCTGATCAGCTACGCGCCGGTCTGGACACGTTGTTGTCCGACGGCGCCGACGGACTGGCCCAGTTGCGCATCCTGGCTCGACGTCAGGACACCCGTGGATTGGCGGCCGAGGTGCACAAGCTCACTGCCACCGCGGCCGCATTGGACAAGTTCGCCCAGGAGCACGGGTGAAGCGGCTACTCGGCGTCGCGCTGGGCATCCTGACGGCGATCGGTGGCTTCGTCGACATCGGTGACCTGGTCACCAACGCGCTCGTCGGCTCACGCTTCGGGTTGTCGTTGGCCTGGGCCACACTGGTGGGTCTGGTTGGGATCTGCCTCTACGCCGAGATGTCCGGCCGGGTGGCCGCGGTCACCAGTCGCGGCACCTTCGACCTGGTCCGCGAGCGACTAGGCCCGCGCGCGGGCTTGGCAAATCTGATCGCATCGTTTCTCGTGACGGCGCTGACGTTCACCGCCGAGATCGGCGGCATCGCGCTGTCGCTGGAACTGGCCACCAGCGTGAACTATCTGTTGTGGGTGCCGATGCTGGGCCTGGCGGTCTGGCTGCTCATCTGGCGAGTCAAGTTCTCGATCATGGAGAACGTCTTCGGACTGCTCGGTCTGACCTTGCTCGTCTTCGGCGTCGCGCTATGGCAACTACACCCGCAGTGGGGCGATTTGCTGCACCAGATTGCCGTGCCGCACAAGCCCACCAACGAGGGCACACCGGTGTACTTCTACTACGCCATCGCTTTGTTCGGTGCGGCCATGACACCCTACGAGGTGTTCTTCTTCTCCTCCGGGGGAGTGGAAGAGAAGTGGACCAAGAAAGACATCATCACTGAGCGCATCAACGTCTACCTCGGCTTTCCGCTCGGCGGCCTGCTCTCAGTGTCCATCGCCGCCGTCGCGGCCATAGTCCTGCTCCCGAACAACATCAGCGTCAACACCCTGGGCCAGGTCGGACTGCCCATCGCGGTGGCCAGCGGCAAGCTTGCCCTGGCCGTGGCCATCCTCGGCTTCGTTGCCGCCACCTTCGGCGCCGCGCTAGAAACCGGCTTGTCCTGCGGATACAGCGTGGCCCAGTACTTCGGTTGGCAGTGGGGCAAGTTCGTCCGGCCCCGTGACGCCGGCCGATTCCACCTGCTGGTCCTGCTCACCCTGATCCTGGCCGTCGGCGGCGTGCTCACAACGATCAACCCGATCACGATCACCGAATACTCGGTCGTGTTCTCCGCCGTCGCGCTGCCCCTGACCTACTTCCCGATACTGGTCATCGCCAACGACCCCGACTACATGGGCGACAAGGCCAACGGGCGAATCTGCAACTTTCTCGGCAGCATCTATCTCGTCATCATCGTCGTCGCCTCCGCGGCGGCCATACCGCTGATGTTCTGGACGAAGGCGGGGCAGTGATGGCCGAGGGACGCACGCTGGATCTGCATCTGCATCTGCTCGACCGGCAGGTCATAGACCGCGACGGTCGATACGTGTGCAAGGTCGACGATGTCGAACTCGAGGTGGACGAAACCGGGCGGCCGTTCGTCACCGCGATTCTGGTCGGCCCGCGCGCTCTCGGGCCGCGCCTGGGCGGCCGGCTCGGCCGCTGGGTAAGCGCAATCGGCCGGCGCATTGCCGACGGTCAGAGCCCGGAACCGCCACGCATCGACTTCGCATTGGTCAGTGACATCGGCAGTGCTATCACCATCGTTCGCTCCCGCGCCGATGTGGACGTCGGTTCGCTGGAGGGCTGGGTCGACGCCCACATCATCAGTCGCATCCCGGGGAGCGGCCATGCGAGCAAGTGACCTCATCGGCCTCGACGTCATCGACGCCGCCGGGACAGCTCTAGGCATCGTCATCGACCTGCGCTGCGTGCAGGACGGCCCCCTCCGGGGCGCCATGCAAGCGCCCCGGGTCTCCGCGGTCGTCGTCAGCCGCCGCCACACCGGATCGCTACTCGGCTACGACCGCCGCGCGCAGCAGGGCCCCTGGCTGATCCGCATTATCGTCCAGTTCCTGCACCGCAACGCCATCATCGTCCCGTGGGAGAACGTCGCCAGGCACGACAGTCGAATCACGCTCACTCCCGGTGCCACCGGGATCGCAAAGCTGCCCCAGTAGTCCGCCAACATCGTCGACTGCGAAAGACGATCACCACCCGAGCCCGGCGCGCACACCGGGTGCGGTTCGCCCCGGGATCAAACGGCCCGGGTCTCCGTCGCATGGCAATCTCAGGTGAAGCGGACGCAGTGACACAGAACATGATCATGCCGAAGCCATACGGCGCAGACTTTTGGAACCCCACAGGATCAGGCGGTACTCGTTCAGGGCCGATCACACCGACTTCGTGTGCGGGTATTGGATGCGACGGCGTGGATCAGGTGTGCCCTCTTGCCTGGTCGATTCGGTCGATGATCCTGCGCAGTCGGTGATGCAGGCGGTCGATCTCGGCTTGATACAACGCACCGGCGCGAACGAGGGCGGCCACGTCGCTGCGTTGCGGGTGCCATTCCAGGTCGTCCGGCCATTCCGGTGGCGGTTGCGGGTCGGCACCGTGCCCTTCGTAGCAGGCTGCGTAGTGTGCGAGCGCGCCAACGCGGTGCGTGGCGTCGTCTTGTTGGACGGTGATGGCCTTCTCGTGCAGTTGACGGGCGCGCTCGATCGAAATGAGTTCTTGGCCGGTGCTGGAGGCGTACGGGCCGGTGCCGTCGGGAGTGGGCATGGCTTTCTCCTAGCTGATCGCGATATCGCTGAAGCGGACGGCGGCAGCCCTGCGGCCCAGGTGGAAGTACCCGCCTCGATGCGTCGCGTCTGCCACGGTAACGGTTGCGGTGGGAGCGATATCGGTTCGTGTGACGGCGACGCGGGCGGGGGAAACGTCGATGCGCAGGGTTGCGGTGCTGGCTGGCTCAATCGGCGGCGTAGCGGCGCTGGATGCGAGCGTTGCGATGCCGTGATCGACGATATGCAGTTCGAGGCTCCCGGACTGGCGTAGGAGAGCGTGGTAGCCGCCCAGCCCCGGTTGGTGGCGATCGGCGTCGTCGAAGGAGCGGTCGTCGGCCGCGCAGAGGAAGGCGCCGGCCCATCCGTCCTGGGCCGCTGCCCGGTCGATGTGCACGGTGAACGCGAGGCCGAACCGGCCGGTCGCGGCGCCGTTGATCGGGCTGGCCCAGCCCTGCAGCGCGCCTTTGTAGGCCGGGCTCGTGTCGGCGTAGCCCCAGGTGTGCGGTGCGGAGAACGTTCCTCGGTCGCCGGCGATGGAGTTGGCGAGGTGGCCGTGGTAGTAGGTGCGCTGTCCGAACGGGTCGGAGGTCAGCACGGGGGAGCGTCCGGACAGGTATAGCGGGTCGTCGGAGAAGAAACCGGTGGCGCCGCTGGCCAGCCACGGCGCCGCGTCCACGCGCCGGTTGACAACCCAGATCACGACGTCGAGACCGGCCGCCATGGCAGGCGACACCAGGCTGGGGGGCAGCGCCGCCGACAGGCCGAGGTAGCGGACACCCGTAGCGCGCAGCGCGGCCGGATCGTAGATCGAGGTCGCGGTCAGCATCATGGCATCGCCGCCGGCCGCTACCGCCGGGTCGAGCTCGGCCTGCGTGAACGACTGCACGATCGCCGCGTCGAGGTGGCCGTACCGGGCCAGCAGGTCGACGATCGCCCGCCCCGCGCCGGCGTTCTTCGCCTCCGGGCACAGGACCGCCCGCCCGCCCAGTTCGTCGAGCACGTCGGCAAAGGTCGGTACGCGAAGAGTGTTCGGCCAGGCCGCGGCGAACCACGTGCCCGCATCGACATGAAGTAGTTCTGCACCGGGCACGGTCAGCTCGTCGGTGTTTCCCGAGCCGTCCGTGGTCCGCTCGACTGTCGCGTCGTGCAGGCACACGAGCCCTCCGTCGCGGGTGAGCCAGCAGTCCGGCTCGACCACGTCGATGCCGAGTGCGACCGTGCCCCGATAGGCCTCGAGGGTGTTCTCCGGGTACACGTTCGCCATCCCGCGGTGCGCTATCCAGAACGGAGCCACCAGGTCGGCGACCCGTCGCGGCGGAGCCCTATTCCCCGCGTCGCCCTCGGACACGTGACCATCCTATGGACGCGCGCCGAAACCGCCCGCCAAGTGCGTATCGCTCGCCTGACACCGACCCCGGCAAGACGCAACGGGTGCCGGCCAGGCGCGTTGCCGCGCGTCGTGCGGGCGGATCTTGAGCGTCTTGCCGGTGCGGGTGCTCGGCGATTCGGCATACGGCTCAGGGGATCTGCGCGCCGAACTGGCCGAGCGCGGGCACGTCGATCTGCAAACCGCCCCGACCCGCTCAGTCGGCCGCGAGCAGATCGTGCCGTACCGCGAAAAGGCTCGCGCTGGCCCTGTTCGAGGTGCCGATCTTGGCGTAAATGTGCTCGGTGTGGTTACGCGCGGTCTTCGGTGCGATAACCAGTCGCGCGGCGATCTCTTTGCTCGACAGCCCACGAGCGAGCAGGCGGAGCACGTCGACCTCGCGTTCGGTGAGCCCGGCAGGGCCGTCGCGACGCCGGGCAGGTCGATGCCCGGCCGCCGAGAGCACGGCTTCGACGGCGGATCCGTCTAGGCGCCCGGCCCGCATGTCCGCGCGCAACTGGTCGGCGGCATCCTTGGCAGAGCGTGCCTCGCGGTGCGGCCTCGGCTCGCGCATGGACTGGTAGGCATCGGCCGCGGCGAGGATACGGCCGGGTCGCGAGATCGCAGAGCCGGAAAGTCCGCGCGGGTAACCCGAACCGTCCAGCCGTTCCCGGTACTGCACTGCGATGTCGCCGAGCGGTGCGAGCGCCGATGATTGGTGCAGCATCCGCTCAGTCAGGTACGGATGCATGCGTACGCGCTCCCACTCGCCGGCACCGAGCGGGCCTGGCTTGTCCCAGATCGAGTTTGAGACGCCGAGGCGGCCGAGGGCGTGGACGAGTCCGGCGCGACGCACCGTGCGCACCTCGTCATCGCCCATGCCGAGACCGGTCGCCGCGACCGCGGCGAGTTCGGCGACGGCACGAGCATGCCCGAGCGTGTACGGCGACTTCAGGTCCACGAAGTCGGCAATGGCGACCAGGGCCGCGTCGATGTCGTCCCCGACGAGCCGCACTCCGAGCGCAGGTTCGGCGGCGACGACCGACTGCCAGGTGCGATTGGCGTCCAGACCGGAGAGCACGTCGTCGGCGTGCGCACAGAGCAAGTCGACCAGCGCGGGGTCAAACTGCGTCGCTCTGCGCTTGCGCGCGAGCGTCACGGCAGCGCCGACTCCGCCTACTCGATGGGCGACCTCGATGTACTCCGCGACTTGCGTCACGCGCGCCGCGATCGGGATCTGCTCGCCCGCGAGCTCGCCGGGCCAGCCCTTGCCGTCCCACCGTTCGTACGACCCGCCGACGGCCGCTTGCACTGCGTCGTCCAAGCCGAGCTGGCGGGCCAGCGACCGGGCGATCTCGGAGTGCGTGTGGATCATCGCGTCTGTGTCGTGGTGCCCGTGCATCGCGAATTCCAGCCCGACGCGGAACCGGTGCAACGGGGGATTGCCCGACCCGATGAGCCGCATGCTCGCCGCGGCGCCACGCAGGCTGCGCATGTCATAGGTGTACTTCGTCGACTTCAGCGCGATGTCGTCACCGAACCACTTCGCCTGCTCGTGCGCGTCGGAATGGCAGCCGACATTGACGAGTAGCGCGCTGTAGTAGACGACTGAGCGGTCCCGATCGTCCAAGCCGAGCAGTTCGCCCAGTCGTAACGAGATGACGCACTGGCGCAACACGTGTTCCATCGGCTGCCCGAAGCCGAGATCGACGCCCAGTGAGAGCGCGGCGACAAGCTCGGCGAGACGCAGTTCACCCGGTACCGCCGCCGACGCAACACTCTGCGCCATCGGCCACCTCCAGCGCGTACGAAGCCGTATGCGCCGAAGATTACGCCGCGTGCTCGGCTCACGCGCCTTGAAGCGTCCCCAGGTAAGCCTGGATTGCCTCATCCGTCGCCTTCAGCTCGTCGGCCGGGCTGAACATGACGAGCTCCGTGCCGGCCTCAAACGCCGGAATGTGACCGCGGGTCATGTAGTAGGCGTCACCGGGCTCGATGACCTCCGAGCTGCCGTCGTCATAGCGCACGCTTGCTCGGCCCTTAGTCAATACGCCCCAGTGTGGACACTGGCAGCTCTTGCTCGGCAGGCTCGCCAGGATCGGCGCCATGTCCGTCTCTTCCTTGAACGTCGTGAAACCCATGGTGATGTCGTCGTGACTGACCTCGAGCGCAACGACCGGCCCGAAATCCTGACGGCCCTCGTCAGTGGGTGACAATTTCGCCATCGAGTCCTCCTCATTCGACCGGGATCGTGTCCCGCTGGAGAAGACGCTAGAAGTGCGAGGACGCGACGACATGGGGCAACTGCCCCATCTTCGGGCCCGGATCAGAGGGTGGCCGGACTCGGCGCAGACCCAGACGACGCCCTGCTTGCCGCAGTCGCGGCGATGGTCGCGGGCGCCGCAGAGTCACCGCGACGATCGCGGCCTGTCGTGCGCCACGCGAACGGGGCTTCCTGCTGGCCGTCGCTGTCATGTCACACCTCCACTTTGACCGGAGCGCCCGCCGCTGAGAGCTGCCGCAAGTAATCGATGACGACGTGCACGTCTCGTCCTGATCCGCGGGCGGCGAGAATGCCGTCGGGCCTGACGAGCGCGAAGGC
>JAOPWD010000465.1 GCA_025965875.1 Pseudonocardiales bacterium | reverse complement strand
TGTCGTGCGCGGCACTACCTGCCCTGCCGCCGCAGAAGGCCCCTAGCGAACGGGACTGGTCGCTGAGAAGGCCGCGAACGATTCAAGTGCGTTCCGGTACCGCAGGCTCTGGTCACGCCAACTGTTCATCCGTACTGCGCTCAGCAGAGCCAAGACCCGCTGCACGGTCGAGTCACAGCGCGGCGATGCCGACGACCTTCAGGACCGCCGTGACGGCACCGGCGACCGGAACCGCTACATCGGCGACCGCCTTCGACGCCGTCACGATGCCTTGCCCGAGGCGGCGCAACGTTGACTTGTTCGGTTCGGGTTTCGCGGCCTCGTCGGTGAGCTGGGTCAGCGTTTCCGCGACGTCGGCGGCATCGTCGGGTGACGAGTCCTTGAGCCGGCCGACCAGGTCCGCCACCTGTGTGTGAAGCTCGGCGACAGCAGCCCTTACGGACTCATCGGGCTGTTGCTGGGCGAGGTTGTTGAAGCTGTTCTCCATTTTCTCGGCATAAACGGTCCCGGCAACCACCTGGGGCACCGGGTGCACAGACCTTCTGGACCGCACGGGGTAGCGCATCCACCGCTGAGCTGAACTGGAAGGTGAGCGACGGCAGCTACCGGCTGGTCGTGATGAACGCCGACGCCTCACCCGTCGTCAACGCCGCCGGTCTGGTCGAGCTGAAAGTGCCGAGTCTGTTCGCAATCGGGATCGGCATTCTGTGCGCGGGAGTCGTGGTCGGTCTCATCGGGCTCGCGTTGTTGATCACCGGCGTGCGGATGGGCCCATACCGCAAGCCGCCGGCGCCGGTCGGCGCAGGCTACCCGGGTGCACCGGACAACGTCGGGCCGCGCGGTGACAAGCCACCCCTCTGACCACTGCCGACGTGCACATCGCTCCGATATTCGGCTAACCGGAACGAGATTCGGGTCGGTGGCTGCGTTCATGCCTAGCTGAGCCGCGCCACGGGCACGTCATCGATCGGTTCCGGAGCCTCGGTCGGCGAAATGAGGCAGCGGGTCGGCTGTCGTCGACCCGCCACCCGCATTGGCCTAGGCGTTCGGTGTTGAATGCCTAATCGTCGTCGCCGGGGCACCAGCCGAGGTTTCCAGGTATGGCGACCGAGCAGTCGTTCTCGGTCACTCTGTTGCCGGCTCCGTTGCCATCCCAGACGATGTCAGCCGGCTTGTTCCGGGCCAGTTCGTTGTCGCGGATTGTGTTGTGCTGCGCGTCTGCACCTCCGAACGAGGCGGTCGAGAACAGCACGATGCCTCCGGAAACGAGCGATGGACCGCTCGCTACGTTGTGGTTGACGTCGTTGTCGCGTACCTGAGAGTTCTGGACTCCGAACAGCCCGATTCCGATGCCCGAAAGTGCCGGGCCTCCTTGAGGATCAGCCGGGCAGGCCTTGTTGTTGGCCCAGACAGCATTATCGACGATGGTGTAGCGGGCTGCGGGTAGGTCCGGTGCCGGCGCGCCGGAGTTGAAGGCCATGATGCCCACGCAGTTGCCCCAGACCTTGTTGTCGTAGGCCTTTAGATCTGTGCTGTCGCGCAGGAAGAGCCCGAAGCCGTTGTTGTAGGCCTTGTTCCCCCGCAATACGCTGTTCGCGTGCGGCGAATCGCCCATGTAGAGACCAGCTTCGCCGTTGTTGAACGCCACGTTGTCGTCGAACAAGGTGTCGGTCGATACGAAGCGCGCGATGCCGTACCCACCGTTGTCGTGCGACTTCACATGCTCGACGTGCATGCCCTTGGTGTTGAAGCCGAGCACGCCGGTGTCAGAGAATCCCTTCGTCTGCAGGTCGGAAATCGACACGTTGACCACGGGCTTCGTCGTGTCCGGGTTGCCCGTGCTGTCGAACGCTCCCGCCGCGCACAAGCCGCTCATCCCGCCGCCCTGGTTGCAGGGATTGTTAGACGTTGCCGGCGGCACGATGATCGTCTTGGACCAGCCCGCTCCCCGGATAGTCAGCGTGATCGGGATGAAGACGCTGTCGCGGAAAACCCCCTTGTCCAACAACAGTTTGTCGCCAGGCTTGGCCTTGGCAACCGCCGCCGAGATCGTCCCGGTACCCGGGTGAACTCGGACGCTGTGATGGCTCCGGGCTTGTGCTGGTACCGCGGTCACCCCCAACGCGGCGATCGCCAATCCTGACAGCAGCGAAACCTTCGGCACCCATTTCATTTGAACCGACCCCTCGCTCCCCGCGGGCCCGAGACCGGTCGCCCAGGCCCGTCTGCCCGGGCTTAGCACCCGTGTCGGCGAGGTGTCAACCACCACCCGCCATCCCCGCCGCTTATGCCACCTAAGGGTGGGTTCATATCCTCGGCGGAAACGCCGCAGGACACCGGACCCTTCGCGACCACGCATCCCCGGCCACTTGCACCTCGACATCACCGCCACGTCGAAAGCACCGAATCTCGTGGTTAACCTGATCGCCGTCGTCGTCAGCCCAGCGCGATGGATGCCAGACAGCCGCGAACGTCGGACCGGCCCAGCACGCCATCGGAACGGACCGCACGCGCGCTGCGACCTGGGGCAGCTCAGGCACGCCATGGCGGAGCACTCCGCGAAGCTCCTGCTGCACATGCAACACAAGGGCCGGCGAAGGGTTCCGGAGCGTATCCGTCAGACCCTCACTTTCACCACGTTGGACGCCGTCTTCGTCATCGATCTCAACAGCGCTTCAACCATGAACCTGGTCATCCCCTCGGCTCCCTCGGCCGGGGATTGAGAGCCGCAATTTGACAGGGGTAGCGCACGCACTTCTCGGCGCGGTCTGTCCGAGGCGAGGTGGCCCTAGTTGGTCACGGTCGCGGTTGCCGAGCCGCCGAGGTTGCTGCGCACAGTGATGACCTCTGGGCTGAAGATAAAGCCGCGCTGGTCGGAGTATCGGCCACCGCCCTTGTTGGTCAATTCAAACATGAAGCCACCGGACTGCGAGAAGACGGACAGGATCGCCTTCGGGTTGGTACTGGTCGCCTCGATCGTCAGCAGGCGGGCCTTCCACCTGGCCTTGGTGATCGTCACTCGATCAGCCGGCGCCGGCGCGCCTGGGGTGACGGTCATCGTCGTGGAACGGGTGACACCGAACCACTTGGCGGTGATGGTGGCTGTCGTGGTGGCGGGCACCGCGGAGGTGGTAACGCCAAAGGCGCCGCTAGCCGCCCCGCCGTTCACGAGCGCCTCCGGCGGGACCTGCACGACCGCTGTATTGCTGCTGGACAGCTGGATGATCGCGCCGTCCGTGGCGCCGGTGAACGTAATCGTCCCAGTCGTTGGGCTGCCGCCAGTGAGCCGGGACGGGTCGACTGACACCGCCGATAGGGACGGGCCCGGCGGCGTGGCGGGGTTGACCGAGAGGGTTGCCTGGCGTGGGGTGTTCTGGATGGCGGCGGTGATTTGGACGTTCGTCGCCGGCGCGGCGGCGTTGGTCGTGATCGTGAACGTGACCGTGCCCTGGCCGGCTGCTGCGATCACTGAGGACGGCACGCTGGCGGTTGATGGGTTGCTGCTGAACAACAGGACCGTCGTTGGGCTCGAGTCGAGCGGGAGCAGGGTCACGGTCCCAACCGATGACGCGCCGCCGGAGACGGTGGTCGGCGAGAGGTCCAACGACGAGATGATCGCCGTGGCCGAGGCGGTGCCTGGAAGCACCAGCAGCCCGGCGAGCGTGGACAACGTGGCAAGAACGACTAAGCGTCGCATAGCGGCTCCAAGTGATCGCGCTGACGGCCTACGGACGGACGGGTACATCGATCAGCACGCATGCGGTGCGGAAATGGTTCGACTTCACGCAGGTCGCAGGCGTGGCTCGACTTGCGGCGCAGCCAACGGGCGCTGCGACTCGTCCGGGCGAATAGCCGCGCGCCGCCGGCGTGACTCAAACATGACGCAGAAATGGTGTCCTACGGGGGCCGAACGGGTCGCGGGTTCGAGTCCCACCCGGCCCCACAAGGCCCGAGATTTTCTGGGCCTTGGGCGCGACCTTGCGCCTGCGGATCGTGCTTGTCGATCCAGGACGCACGAGGAGACTTCCAGCCGAGGACTAGCCGTTCGCGCCGGCCCGGTTCGCCCAGTCGACCAGATCCGGGCCGCTCGCCAACCGGACGCCGTGCCACGGGTCCACCGCCCCGAACGACGCCTACGCGCGCGCTCAATAGCGGCTAATCCAGGTCGCCGACCCCGGGGACGATGTCGCGGCGGGTCCGACACCGTTCACCCTCAGCGGGTCGCGGCCAACGCGAGTGCATCGTTCGCCAGACGCGGCCATCCGAATCGCTTGCACCAAGCGGGGAAATCCGGGGTGGGGCCGGTCCACTGCCAGTCGTCGACCCTGCCGACGTCGGCGTTTGTGCGCACGGTGGCCAATACCTTGAACAGGTCGGCGTCCGCGCGCTGGGAGACGAGCGTCGCCGCCAACTTGGCCGCGCCACGCACCGTGACGTCCCAGTCGGCGGCGTTGGGCGGGATGTCTTCGAGGTGCCCGTAGCGGGCGAGCAGCGTCGCGGCGGACTTTGCGCCGAACCCAGGCAGGCCCGGGAAGCCGTCCGCGCTGTCACCGACGAGGGCCAGCCAGTCGGGGATCGACCCGGCCGGGACGCCGAACTTCGCGATCACACCGTCGGCGTCGATCAGCTTGTCCTGACGGCGGTCCAACTGGATGACCTTGCCGCCGACGCATTGGCCGAGGTCTTTGTCGGGGGTGCAGATGATCACCTGCTCGACCCGTGGGTCGGCAGCGGCAACTACGGCTGCGCTGGCCAGGCCGTCGTCGGCCTCCACGTCCACCATCGGCCATACCGCGACACCCAGCGCCCGCAGCGCGTCCTCCAACCAGCCGAACTGCGCCAGCAGCAACGGGTCCATCCCGGCGCTGGACTTGTACGTCGGCCACATGTCGTTGCGGAACGACTCGATGACGTGATCGGTCGCGACCCCAAGGTGCGTCGCGCCGTCGGCAAGCATCGTGAAGACCGACTGCACCACCCCGCGGGTCGCGCCGATCTCGATGCCGTCACTGTCCAGATGTCCCGGTCGCGGCGCGTAGTACTGCCGAAAGATCTCATAGGTCCCGTCGACGAGATGAACGATCACCTCGCCAGCCTGTCACGGCGGCCGACGCCCGCCGTCGACCACCGAGCGAAAGGTGCGCACCCACGGTCATCTGAGCAGCCGACCCACCACCACCAACCCGCCGCGCTGCTGCGGATCAGCCCCATGGCCGCGCACGAAGTTCATGGCATTGATGGCCGAGGATCCGCCGAGTCCGCGTCGCCGTGGCCGGTACAGGGTTTTCCGGTGGCGGCCCGCGGCACGGTGGTGTCGGCCCAGTCGGCCGGAGTCCCCCTGCAGGCTCGGCCAGGCTGGCGGCACCGCCATGGCCGGCGACGCGTGCCGGCTGCCTGCCTCCAGCAGCAGCACGCGCGCGCCCTCATCT
>JAOPWD010000454.1 GCA_025965875.1 Pseudonocardiales bacterium | reverse complement strand
TGACGACGTGGACGGCCTCGATCGTGTTGAACGGGAAGCGGAAGAAGTCCCCGTCGCCCCCGACCTTCTTCGGATCAGGCACGGCCATCAGGTCGGCGAGAGGCTGCTTGTCGACGTAGCCGCCGCGATGGGTGGCGCCCTTCGTGTCGAGGACGAAGACCTTCTTCATTCGCGGCGCGGCGAGGCCGTCGCCGTTGCTGTCGCGTTCGACCACGAGGAAACGATGGCTGTCGAGTGAGGTCAGATCCGCGGCGCTCTCGCCGCCGGTTCCGGTCGGGGCGACCGCGTTTGGATAGGCCCTGGTGGTGCCGTCGGTCAGAAATAGCGTCGTCAGATCCACCTTGCCGCCGGGGAACTCCAGGCGCAGCTTGCGGACCTCTCCGGTGAAGCGGCGATGCTCGATGTCGAAGGTGGCGATGCGTAGGTCCTGTGGGTCGTCCGCGCCGATCGCACCCTCGGTCATTGCGTACAAGTGCTTTCGGTCCGGGCTGATCGCGAGATCCTCGAACCCGCGACTCGACCCCACGTTGGGCTGCTCGCCGCCCAGGACGTTCAGCGTCGGGTTCTGCGGCGCCCGCACGCCCGGGTAGGAGATCGGCGCCTCGAGCAGGTGGCCCTCTCGGTCGGCGTGCAGTAGGAACGGACCGAACTCGTCGCCGATCCAGAACGTGCCGTCGCGGGCTATCTCGACCGACTCCGGATCGAAGTCGAAGCCGGTGAGCAACCGGGCCGACGGGGTGGTCCCGCACGCCGGCGGAGGCGCGGGCGGCAACACGTTGAACGACAACGGCGGCAGGGCCGAGCCGTGGGCCGGGTCGCACACCGTCTGCCACGGCACCTTCTTGCCCGGATCGCTGAGCACGACGGTGTCGAGCACCGTGGGTCCGGAGGCGGCACCGAAGCCGAGATCGAGCTTGTAGATGGCCAACTGCCAGTCTGCCGACGAGTTGCGGGCACCGTAGCCGTTGTCGGCCAGGGCCCACCACGCACCGTGGCCGGCGGGTACGAGGGCGCTGACACCCTGGACGGGCTGGGTGGGGAACACCGCACCGGTGGCCGGCACGGTCAAGCCGTTCGCCGTGGCAGTCGCGCGGTCAGCGGCGCTCAGGAAGGCGCCGGACGGCGGCGATCCGGCACGGGTCGTCCAGGCCGCCAGTACGCTGCGGGCAGCCAACTGGGCCTGCTGATGCGATGCCGGCGGGTCGCCCGCCTGGCTCACGACGCTGCCCACCAGGGCGCCGACGATGCCTGCGGCTACCACCGCAATTGCTGTTCTCATGGGATTGGCCCTCCTTGGCTGCACCGGCCGGCGCCGAGCGTTGAGCGCTGTTTGCCACCTTATTGGGGTGTATGCCCGGCGACTACCCCTTGCGGCGGTGTGCCGAGACCGGCGCTGCGTCCCGAGCTCAGCCGACGTGAACGGAGACGTTCGTGCTCGTCGCGGCCAGGTGAGTGGCGCTGGCGACGAGGCGGGCCTGATAGCTGACGGTGACGCTGGGCCGGCGCACTGTCTGGGCGAGCCCGTTGGCGCCGGCCACGTAGGTGCCGACGAGCTGCAACGCGTGCCCCGGGACGGACTGCCAGAGCTGGATGGTGGCGTGCGCGAATACCGCGCCGGTGTAGCGGTCGACGGCGCGCATTCCGATCGTGACGGTCTGGCCACGCCGGATCGAGGTGGGGGACGCGCTGAGCCGTACGGTCGAGCCCTGGCTCACGTTGACCACGGCGGACGGTGACGTCGAGGCCCCGTACGTCGCAGTGGCGGGCATGTGGATGGTGAACCTCATGGTCACGGTGGCGCGCACGTTGAACGCAGCGTGCCCGGTTCTGTCTGTGCGGGTGGACTGCAGGACGCGGTCGGGCTGGCCGGCAGGATGGCCAAGCAGTTCGATCGGGACGTAGGCGACGGCGTCACCGCGGTAACCCTGCGCGGCCGCCGCGCCGACCCGCACCGTGGTGCCGCGGGCGGCCGCGGCGGGGGCGCTGATCCGGGCGGTAGTCGGTGCGAGATTGGTGGTGATCTCACGGAGTTGGGTGTGGTACTTGCCGAGATGGTAATCGGTGTACGTGCCGCTCATCCAGACCACCTGGATCTCGCCAGGCGGCCCCCACGGCACGACCGGGCGGACGTTCTTCACGATCGACGTCTGGGTGACGGGCACAACCGTCCCGCTCTGAATCGTCCACCTGCCGAGCTCCCAGGTACCGGACCCGACGGGCAATTCACGAGACACGTAGACGGTGCCGGGGTTGTTGCGGTCGATGTCCGCGCCGCCGGAGTACTCCGGCTCGACGGGATCGATCGTCCCGCCGGCGTCGGCGATGTGCGTCGTGGTCCAGCCGTTGCCGTCGAGGCGGGCGTAGTAATACGGCGCGTTGGTGCGGTCCTGGTAGGTCGAGTAGACGATCACCGGAGCATCATTGGGATCGAGGGCCATGCTTTCGATCCAGGCATGTGCGTCACCCTCGTCGTCGTCGTAGACCACGCCGCTCTGGTTGCCCTCACGCAGCCAATCGGTGTGCATAGAGCCGGTGTGGGGCACCGCGACCGTGGGGTCTGTGACGGCACTCGGATCGAGCACGGATACGGGGGTTCCGTCCGGTGCGCTGAGCACACCTGCCTTGTAGGTCATTTCGTAGAGCGAGTTGCGCGGCACCTCGTGCGGGTGCCCATCCGTGAAGCTGATGGCGATGGTGTCGACGCCGTTGGTCGCGTATTTGACGTACGGGCGTGACGGCGTTGGCACGTCATCGGAGACGGCCACTTCGACGGCCGGCGACCAGTGCACATAGTCCCTCGTCCAGGTCATCACCGGGTTCCGGTTGGCCCCGCGGAAGAACAGGTACAGCCGGTGCTCGGCCGGAAGGTAGATCGGATTGGCGTAGGTGGCCGCGTAGAGACCGGGGACGTTCGATGGCACGGTCGTCTCCGGTCCGAAGGCGGTGATGTCTTCGGTGCGTAGCGAGATGCGGAACATCATCGAACCCTGCGCGTGCCTCGCGTAGAACACCGCGATCCGGCGGTCGGGCAACACGACGATTCCTGGTGCGGCGTGATCGTCGGCTTGCAGGCCGGCGTGCAGTGTGGTGTGCGCGAGCGCCGCCGTCCCTGCTTCCTGCGAGACGACGTCGACGTCCCCGACAGAATTCACGTAGCCGATGTAGGTCCGGTCGCGCGTGCCGACGTAGTGAACCGCGCGCGGATCCTGGAACCAGCACCATGCGCCGTCGGCCACCAACTCGCCGTTCTGTTCCGTGCCACTGCTCGCCCCCGCCGACGTTATGACGACCAAGGCGCCGGCGAGGCAGGCAACAGTCATCATGGCGAGCGCAAGGGCTAGGCGAGACACTGGCCGGGGGCCGCTACCAGGGGAACCGGCACGCTCACGGTCGACCGGCGTTGCCCGACGAAATCTCACGCGTTCTTCACATCAGGGAGTATCACGGATTCTCCGGCCATCCGCGCGGCAGGGGTGAGGTCACCCGCCGTGCGGTG
>JAOPWD010000448.1 GCA_025965875.1 Pseudonocardiales bacterium | reverse complement strand
CCCACTACCCGCTGTGGGCCGGCATCGGCGCCGGTGTGCTCATCATCGCCATGCTGTTCGTCACGAATCGATACATCGGACAGGACGTCCGTCAGGTGCGCAGGGACCGGCGTCGCGACCGCGACACCCGGCGGTAGGCCCCGAGCGGCAGGTGGTACTGCACGGCCTTCAGGACACAACTGGGCCCGGGCAGGCAGGATCACCAGTTATGACTGCTGCGATCGGGCACCTGAGCACAACCCAGTGGGTGCTGTTCATCCTCGGCGCACTGATCGTGCTGGCGATCCTCGCGGCATCCATCGGACGGAGTCTCGTGCGGCGCGGCCTGCGCGAGCCCTTCTTCGTCCGGGCAATCAACCGGACGTCGGAGCGGGTCATCGACGCTGTCAAGAAGCCGATCACGATCGCGGTGCTCGACGAGGTGGCCGAGGTGCTGCAGGCGGGGCACTACACGCGCAACATCGCGTCGGCCCTGCGGGAGAACCAGGACGAGCTCAAGCTGATGTTCGCCGAGAAGATCAAGCAGGATCCTGCCGGTCGCAACATCAGACTGCTGCCCTTCCACGACCGGATCATCAACGAGGCGAGCGAGGCGACGTTGCGGGTGCTGCTCGAGGTGCTTTCGGACCCGCGCACCGACGAACTCGTCTCGGACCTGCTGCGCGACAACATCACGCAGATCCGGGCGGCGGTGCGCGCCCGCGCGGATGGGCTGTAGGCGCTGTCACTCAGAAGCCACCTTGACCTGCTGGTCGACGGACTTCGGCAGAAGGGCAAGCGGGCCAAGACCCTGCGCGGACCAACCCTGAGCCACGCCGACCTGCGCACTCTGGCAGAGAGCTAGCCGGTATGGGGGTAGCGGTTGGGGCGACGTCACGTGCGGTGGTGACCACGTCGTCACCGCTCGCGAGGACGGCCCGTGATCAGCCGGGCCGGCCCGCCGATGACCCACCTCGCGACAAGCTCGCCGGCGGGTACCGCGCGAAGCAGTCCTCCGGGAGCTTGCGAGTGGGGGAGACCGAGGGACACCTCGGCCGATGAGTTACGCCGGCGAGTTGTCGCTGCCGCCGCCGCCGGGCGGCGGGATTCGCAGGACCCGCTCGTCGGTGGTCACCGGTTTGCCGTGGCCGTCCCGATTCGACGTAGTGAGCCAGAGCACGCCGTTGGCGGGGTCGGCGACGACGGTCCGCAGCCGCCCGTACTTGTTCGTCAGGGCCGCCGTGAAGGTGGTCGTCACAAACACCCCGGCCTTGCTGCTCAGTCCTGCCGCGAGCAGCGCCTTGCCGTCCAGTGAGGTGACGTAGAGCTGGTCGCCCAGTACCGCGCACCCACCTGGTCCGCGCTGGGCCGATGGAATGGTCGCCGTGGGCGCCTCCGAGGGTTGGCTCGAGACGGGCCAGCCGTAGGACTTCCCACCGGTCAGGACGTTCACCTCGTCCGGACCGGCCGAGCCGTGCGCCTCGACCTCGACGAGTCGATTCGGATCCGGGATCAGGCACAGGCCGTCGACCACGCGATGCCCGCTGGTGAATACCGGCGACGTCGGGGCGGGATTGCCGGGGCCGGGCTGCCCGATATCGGTCACTCGGAGCACCTTGCCGGCCAGGCTCTTCGGATCCGCCGCGAGTTTGGGCTGGCCGGCGTCGCCCGTGCCGACGTAGAGCAGGCCGTCGCTGCCGAACACGATCCGGCCGGTATTGCCGGTGGTGCCCCGCGGAATGCCGGTCAGCACCGGGGTGGCCGGGCCGGTCAGGGTGAATGTGATGACACGGTTGTCCGTCGCCGTGGTCACGTAGGCGAAGATCAGGCTGTCCTGTGCGTAGTTCGGCGACAAGGCCAGGTCGAGCAGCCCGCCGTCGCCGCTCGTGTTCAGGCCGGTCAGCGTGCGAACGGTCTTCACCGGCTTCCCGGCCACTGGCTGCACCCGCACGATGCGCCCGGTCGTGCGCTCACCGACCAAGGCGGTGTCATCCGGCAGGACGGTGAGGCCGACCGGCGACGTCAGCTTGGTCGCCACAACGAAGGGATCGACTGAACTACTGGGCTTTGGCGTCGGCCCGGAGGGGGACGGCCCCGGTGAGCTGTTCGGGTCTGTGGGCGCTGCGTTGTTGCCGCCCGGCACGTCTGGGGGCAGGCCGCCCTCACCTTGGAACGTCGGCGCCGGCACCCACGTGGGGTCACCCGCCTTGGCCGTGGCACCACAGCCGGCCAGGAGTAGCACGGCCGCGACAGCGAGAGCGGGACGGCGGACGCGGGTCATGGCGTCCAGTCTGCCTCGTCGCCGCGAACGGGCGTCGATAGCCTCGAGGGGTGACGACGATCTGTGTACCCGACGCCGAAGCGCGCGAACTCCTCGGTGAGCTGCCGTCCGGGATGGAAACCGTGATCTGGGACGGCTCCGGACCCCCGCCCGACGGAACCGGGGACGTCAGTTTTCTGGTGGCCCGCTACGACCTGAACGCGATGACCGCCGACACGCTGGCCCAACTGCACGCGCTGCGCGCGATCCAACTGCTGTCGGCAGGCGTCGAGGCGTGGCTGGACCGCGTGCCGGACGGCGTGGTGCTCTGCAACGCCCGCGGCGTGCACGGCGGCTCGACGGCCGAGCTTGCGGTGGCCGGGATTCTCAGCGTGCTGCGTCAACTTCCCCACTTCGTCCAGACGCAGGCCGCCCATGAGTGGGCGCGCACCGACACCGACGGGTTGGACGGCAAGCGGGTGCTGATCCTCGGCGCCGGCGACATCGGCCGCCGAGTGGCGGCCGCAGTCGAGGTCTTCGACGCGCACGTGACGTTCGTGGCCCGCCAGGTTCGCGAAGGCGTGCACGGACTGGCGGACCTGCCAGGTCTGCT
>JAOPWD010000419.1 GCA_025965875.1 Pseudonocardiales bacterium | reverse complement strand
ACGACAGCAGCAGGGTGGAGAGCACGGCGAGCCCGATGAGGGCAGCGACAGTCACCCGCAATCCGCGGTCGGTCTCGCGGGCGAAACTCGTGAGATAACGCCAGGCCATGCTCGGCGCGTTGCGCCGAATGCGCAGAGCACCGTGCGGCACAGGGTCTGTCGCGGGCTTTCGATCGTCGAACTCCTGCTGCGTGCCCACGAGGACAACGCGGTCGTCGAAGGCAACGGCCAGGTCGCGGCCTGGGCAGATCTGCACAGCCGACCCGTCGGCCGGGATGACGGCGATCGGCGCGAGTTCGCCGAACAGGTCGCGCAGCGTTGCGGTGCCCTGGACCGATTGCTCCAGCACCCGGAACTCCTGGCCGCCCACGTCGATGGTGTGCGACCGACCGGACAGACAGGCGTCGACGAATGCAGGGGCGGCGAGGCTGGCCGCGTCGAGGACACTGCCCGCACCGGTGACGCGAGCGACCGCACGCCCGACCGCAAGGTTTCGACACTGCACGACCACGCGCAGGTCCGGTCGCAGCCGGCGAGCCAGCAGAGCGATCTCCAGGTTGCGCAGGTCGCTCGGGTCGACGCAGACGAGAGCGGCCGCGCTGCCGAGGCCGGCCTCGGTGAGTGTTGTCGCGCGGGCCGCGCTGGCCGCGCTGGCCGCTAGGTGAGGGACCGACCAGTCGGCGATGACACGCAGCAGGCGGGGATCGGGATCGTCGTCGACGGCGACCACGCTTTCGCCCGCCGCGTGCAACTGCTCGATGACCCGCAGGCCGATGCTGTGCAGGCCACAGACGATGATGTGGCCGCGGAACTCCGGCGGCTGCGCGTCGATCATCTCGACAGCTTGGGAGACAGGCGGTCGCCCGGGCAACCCGGGACCCTCCGCCGTGAGGCGAGGATGGTGCCACGACTAGTGATCGTCGAAGTCCGCTTTGCGGATGAGTCCGTGGATGCCGGTGGTGCGGTCCACGACCTGGGAAACCACGAAGTCCGCGGCCGCGCTGAGGTAGGCGTAGGCGATCGCGCCTTCCATCCCCATGTCACGGGTCAGGAACGCCAGGGCGTTGCGTACCGCTGTCTTCATCGCCTCGTCCAGCGTCTTGACCTGCGCGCCCCCCTCGGGACCGTCCGGGTCGCTGAGCCCGATCGGGATCCAGTGCTCGGACGTCTCGGCGAAGGGATAGTCGAACGCTACCGACGGCGCCCGGCCGCCTGGCTTGATCACGGTGAGCCGGAACGTCGCCCGCAGGGATCCCTCCATGGCGGTGAGCGCCACCTCGCCGTCGCCCTGAGCCATATGGGGGTCGCCAGAGAAGAACATTGCCCCTGGTACGTGTACGGGCAGGTACAACGCGCTGCCGACGACCAGCGCATTGATGTCGAGGTTGCCGCCGGCGTCGGTCGGGGGGACCGAGTCGACCATCACGCTGGTGTCGCGGGCGACTCCGATAAGCCCCATGAACGGGCTCAGCGGGTAGCTCACCGGGACCCGCCCCGGCAGGACCCCGCGCTGCGTGCCGCCCTTGCGCTGCACCTGGGCGAAGACGCTGATGTTGCCGCCCTGATTGAAGAACGGCTGGTCCTCGAGGACACCTTCGAATTGCTCCGGGTACTCACCCGGAAGAGCCCCCTTTCCATGTCGGTTGGAAATCACCCCGTAGGGGACTCGCAGCGCGAGGTCGAGCGTCTCCACCTTGAGGACGTCTCCTACTTCGGCCCCGACGACGGCGACGGGACCGGTCACCACGTGCGGGCCGGGGCCGGTGTGCGCCTTGTTCGCGGCAATGTCGATTGCGTCGTCGAGTACCTGGCCGCGGGGCACGCCTTTGCTGCCGAAGTAGGCGATCGGGTCCTTGCCCTGGTCCTCCAGGACGCCCTCGTGGGAGACGCCGTCCAAGGTCAGGATGCCCCCCGACTGCACCACGGCCGCGGGCGTGGAGCTCCGATTGGGTAGCTCACCCCAGGTGACCGTCTGTGGTGTGGCGCGCAGATAGGTGCCGCGAGTCTTGCCGAGACCCGGTTGCAGCACCTTGAACCGCTGATCTGACACGTTCGCTGTGCTGGCAGTTGCGTCCGCTCGGCCGGACAAGACCGCAGGCCCCACGACGCCCGCCGCGGCCAGCGCCGCCGCCGCGCGCAGCACGGATCGGCGTCCAATGGCCGCCGACAGGGTCTGTGCCTCGAGTTCACCGATGCTGGTCAACGCCCTGCTCCCGTCGTCGGTCATCCGACAACGAAATCGGGACTGGGTAACGGAGCCGTTTCACCGTCGGGTCCGTCGCGTAACGACCGCTGGTCACATCACCCGCGGATTCCTGCGCTGCGCTGTGAGGCGAGGATCGTGCGGCCGTTTCGGCCTGCCAGGGCGCAGAAGCGAGCCGATGAATTGGCGAAGCTACCTGTGTAGGCCGCTTCAGCCTGCCCGGAGCAGGGAGATGCCGATGCCCGCCACAGTGAACGAGAGTGCGTTCGACTATGCCAAACGGTTGATCAAGGACGGGGAATACGTTGTTGACGAGCGAGACGCATGGGGCAGGCACCAACCGACAGCGGCCCAGGAGAACAGCTTCATCGAAGCGCATGGTTATCGCGAATATGCACGCTGGCACCTCGGCATCGACGACGACCACGGCGAGGAGACGAAGGCGCGGTACAAGTTCCCGTACGGCGACTTCGCCAAGCTGCACCGGTGCGCCGTACTTGCCGCGGAAGCACGGGCCGGCCAACAGAAGTACTTGGACATCGAGCGTGCTGCGGCCCACCTGCGCGGGATGTTGGCCGCCCTGCAATGACCGGCAGCCAGGCGGGGACCACCCGCTGCCGAGACGACATTCGCGCACTCGTGGCCGGCAATGCACAGCGTTCTGCGCCGCCCCCGCCAGACGTCGTCTATCAGCGGCTCAGACCGCGAACGGATAGGTCTCCGGCGGCTCACCCTCATCCCAGCGCGCGGTCCTCTCCAGCGGCTCGAGAGCTCTGGTCTCGTCGAGGTGAATCACCGCGTCGAATTGGTCGGACGTGCGCGCTCGGAAGTAGTGGCTCTGCCGTTCGGTCTGCGGCCGGTAGATGACGCCAATTGCCCGCTGCAGCCGAGCCGAGCTGAGCACCTCGGCGGCCCGGAGTCCGGAGCCGAACGACAGCAGGAATGCCTTGTCGGCAGTGTCGTGGAGTAGCGCTTCGACGCTGTCGGCCAGCGCCGGCCGAACCGTCTTGCGCTGTGGCGCAGCGCCCCAGTCGTCGGCCGCGGTAACCGTCCCGGAGTAGGTGGTGAACCCGATCGAACGTGAGTCGTCGGCGTGTCGCTCGCGAACCAGTTGGCCGAGGTTCAGCTCGCCGCGCATGCCCGACTCAGTAGCGCGGGCGTCACCGAGGTGGGAGTTGTGCGCCCACACCACTATCCGTGCCGGTTCTCCGCGCTGTTGGCTGAGGTGTTCTGTGAGTGCGTCGAGCGTGTCGGCCATGTGCCGGTCGCGCAGGTTCCACGACAAGGATCGCCCGGAGAACATCGCGCGGTAGTACTCGGCGGCGGACTTGACCACGCGGGCGTTCTGCTCGGCGTAGAACAGCTCGTCCTCGGCGAGCAGGCCGTGGTGGCGGGCGTAGTGCATGGCGTGCTGTTGCAGGTCGGCCAACTGATCCACGATCTCTTGTTCACACGTCTCGCCGGCACCGAATGCCGCCGCGTAGCCGTAGGACTGGCCGTCGTCGCCCGCGTAGTGGTCGAAGCAGGAATATCGTTCGCGGGCGCGCGCAGCGGCGGCCGGGTCGACCTGCTCCAGATACTTGATGACCTCGTCCATCGAGCGGTACAGGCTGTACACGTCCAGGCCATAGAAGCCGGCGGGCGATTCCTGGCCCGTGCCGACCTGGTCGTTGTGTTCGCGCAACCAGCCGACGAAGTCGAGGACGACAGAGTTGCGCCACATCCACGTGGGGAACCGTTCGAACCCTCGCAGTGCCTCCTCCGCGGTCTGCTCGTCGCTCCGGCCGCGGACGTAGCGGTTCACCCGATAAGCGTCAGGCCAATCGCCCTCGACCGCGACGGCGCAGAAGCCCCTTTCCTCAATCAGGCGGCGGGTCATCGCCGCCCGCACCGCATAGAACTCGTGCGTGCCGTGTGACGCCTCACCGATCAGCACGCAGTGCGCGTCGCCGACGATGTCGAACAGCGTCGACTTCGACGGCACCCCGTCGCTCAACGGCAGCGCATCGGCGCGAATCAGCTGCGCCTCGGTCGGTTGTCCTGCGGGCTCGCCAGGCTTCGCGGCGGTCATCTTGTGCAGGAGGTGGCGCACCTCCTTGTCGCTGACCTGGGTGAAGTCCCAATACGAGGCGCCCACGGCGAGGAACGGTGACGGTGTCGTGGCACAGACGACCTCGTTGGCGATCAGTTCGAGCTCTTCGCAAGTCGACTGCGGCGCGGCCGGAACGGCGACGACGATCCGGCTCGGCTCGTGTCGCCGCACAGCCTGAATGGCCGCGTGCATGCTCGCTCCGGTGGCCAATCCGTCATCGACCAGGATGACGATCCGGCCGGCCAACTCCAGGGGTGGGCGCTTGCCGCGATACGTGCGCTCGCGGCGCAGCAACTCGCGCGCCTCTCGCTCAGCGACGACCTGAACGACCTCTGGTTCGACGTCCATACCGCGCACTACATCTTCATTGATCACGATCAGGCCGCCACTGGCGATCGCGCCCATCGCCAGTTCTTCCCGGCCCGGAAAGCCCAGCTTGCGAACCACCAGCACGTCGAGGGCGGCGCCGAGAGCATCGGCGATCTCATCCGCCACGGGTACCCCACCGCGGGGGATTGCCAGCACGACCACGTCGGGCAGACCCTGGTAACGCTCGAGCAGACCGGCCAGCACCCGACCGGCGTCGTGACGGTCGCGGAACAGCCGCTCCCCCATCATGACGCGGTTACGCGGCCCGCTACTTGACCTCGATCTGGCGACGCTGCTGGCTGACGGTGCGCTTGGGCACCCGCAGGTGCAGCACGCCGTCGCTCATCGTGGCCTGGACGTTCTCGTCGTCGACGTCGTCGGGCAGCACCAGTTCGTAGCGGAACTGGCCCCAGGCACGAGTCTGCCTGCGCAGCAGGCCGGCTCGCTTCTCCTCCTTGCGCTCACCGCTGACGACGATGCGCCGGCCGTCTATCTCGACGTTGATGTCCTTCTTCTTCAGGCCGGGAAGTTCGACGTCGATCACGTAGGCGTCGTCGGTCTCTTCCACGTCGGCGAGCGGGACGAAGGTGTCCTGGCCGGCCGTCGCCAACTGTGCCCACGGGGCGTCGAACAGCTGTGAGAGCTGCTGCGTGATTCGGTCGAACTCGGCGGCCGGAGTCCACGGCGCCAGTGCGGTGTCATTGCGCCGTACTGGAGTGGACATGGCTGTCATTCCTGGAGTGGACATGGATGTCTTTCCTTTCGACCTGTTCGGATGTCATCCTCTCGATCGTCAACCGACGGACGCAGTCGAACCTCGGCCTGACGACACCAGAATCACGAAGTGAACCGCCCTGGGGTGGCAGTTCGCCCGCTGCGGTGCGCCGGAAAGCTTGCGTGCTGGCTGCTACTCGCGGCGGGCCGCTCGTGCGTCCGCTGCTCTGCAGTACTTCGAGAGCACACAAGGACCCGCGACCACCTCGGCCCAGGAGTGCTTGCCGAGGTGGTCGCGGGTCCTTGAACCCCCGTTGTGGATCAGGCCGGAACGGTCTGGCTGTGTCCGCTCAGTGCTTCCTGCAACTGCTTCTCGGCGTCCCTGGACAGCGAGGTCTTGATGATGGTGCCGCCATACTTGGCCAGGGCATCGACGGCCCTATCGAGCGTTACTTCCTCGGCGAT
>JAOPWD010000417.1 GCA_025965875.1 Pseudonocardiales bacterium | reverse complement strand
GATCTCCGGCTCGTGCCGATCGACCAGCGCGCCGTCCTTGGTCGGGACGAGATCCGGCTCGATGTAGTCGGCCCCCATCCGGGCCGCCAGCTCGTAGCCCGCCGTGGTGTGTTCCGGGCGGTACCCAGCGGCGCCACGGTGACCGAACACCAGAGGCGCGGACGAGGTCGATCGGTGTTGGTCGGCCGGAGTGGGGGCGGCCGACGCCGATGTGACGAGCGTGGCCGCAATGACGGCGACGCCGAGCGCGGCGAGGGCAGGTCGGATAGACCGCATGCGTTCTCCAGATTGGTCGGGCAGTGCTCCGTTCGTGCCAATCTGGAACACCGAGATGAACGGCAGATTACGCCCATTCGTCCGGATTGCCATTTGTCGGTAGAGCCGCGATGGCGCTGGGTACGATCCGGGCGAATTCCGGCGGCAAGGAGAGCCCGCATGAACCTCTGGCGCACGAAGACCATCGAGCAATCGATCTCCGACACTGAGGAACCCACCCACCAGTTGCGCAAGCGTCTCGGGCCGATCGACCTCACGGTCTTCGGGGTCGGGGTCGTCATCGGCACTGGCATCTTCGTGCTGACCGGCAAGGCCGCCGGCGTGCAGGCGGGCCCGGCTGTGGCGCTGTCGTTCGTGTTCGCGGGTATCGCCTGCGCGCTGGCCGCGCTGTGTTACGCCGAATTCGCCAGCACCGTGCCGGTGGCCGGGTCGGCCTACACGTTCTCCTACGCCAGCCTCGGTGAGCTGGTCGCGTGGATCATCGGCTGGGACCTCGTGCTCGAGCTGGCCCTGGGCGCGAGCACCGTGGCCGTTGGCTGGTCGACGTACTTCGCGGACGTCATGAAGTCAGCGGGCATCACCATCCCTGACTTTGCCTACGGCGAGAAGCACAACCTGGTCGCCGCCGCAATCGTGCTGGTGCTCACCGGCGTGATCTGCCTGGGCATCAAGATCTCGTCGCAGGTCAACATCGTGATGGTGGTGATCAAGCTCAGCGTGGTGCTGTTCGTCATCATCGCCGGGCTGTTCTACATCAAGGCCAGCAACTACTCGCCGTTCATTCCGCCGACGGGTTCGAAGACGGCTGCAGGTGCCGAGAGCACGCCCTCGTTGTTGCAGGACATGGGTTTCGCTCCGGGTTCCTTCGGAGTCACCGGCATCTTCACCGGCGCCGCGCTGGTGTTCTTCGCGTTCATCGGATTCGACATCGTCGCCACCGCGGCCGAGGAGACCAGGAACCCGCAGCGAGACCTGCCGATCGGAATCCTGGGCTCACTGGCGATCTGCACCACGCTGTACGTGGCGGTCTCGCTCGTGGTGACGGGCATGGTCAAGTACACCGACATCAAGATCGACGCGCCGTTGGCCGAAGCGTTCCGCTCGGTGGGCAAGCCCGGCTTCGCCACGATGATCTCGGTGGGCGCGCTGATCGGCCTGACCACCGTGATGATGATCTTGATGCTGGGCCAGAGCCGCGTGCTGTTCGCGATGAGCCGCGACCGGCTCTTACCGCCGGCGTTCTCCAAGGTCAGCGAGCGCTTCGGCACTCCGATCCGCACGACGGTGATCACCGGCGTCGTGGTGGCGGTGATCGCCACGTTCGTCCCGCTCAGTTCGCTGGCCGAACTGGTCAACATCGGGACGCTGTTCGCGTTCATCCTCGTCGCGATCGGGGTGTTGGTCCTGCGGCGCACCCGCCCGGACCTGAAGCGGGCGTTCCGCTGCCCTGGTGTGCCGGTCGTGCCGATCCTGGCAATCCTGGCCTCGCTCTACCTGATGCTCAACCTGCCGTCGGCGACGTGGATCCGGTTCTTCGTGTGGATGGCCATCGGGTTCGTCGTGTATTTCGCTTACGGCGCGAGCCACAGCAGGCTCACCACCGACCCGAACTACTCCCGCGCGGCCGACGACAAGGCCGCTGCGGGTCGCGCGGGGCGCTGAGCTTCAGCCGAGCAGATCGTCGACGAAGCACCAGCGCCAGGCCTCACCGGGCTCGATACTGCGCATCACCGGGTGGCCAGTCTCAGCGAAGTGTGCCGTGGCGTGCTTGCCCACCGACGAGTCGCAACAACCGACGTGCCCGCAAGTCAGGCACAGGCGTAGGTGCACCCACCGGGTGCCGTCGCGTAGGCACTCCTCACATCCCTCGGGCGTGCGCGCGGTCACGATGCGCGGGGCGTCGCGTAAATGCTCGCAGTCCCCGGCGCGCTGGTACGAGGTGACGAGCTCGTCGTCGAGGCGCGCGGCGGCGTCCTCGATCCGGTCGAGCATCGCCTCCTCCATGTCGATCGAGGTCAGCGCGGCGCGCAGGACCTCGTCGTCGTACACACCCTTGTCGCGGGCCGCGAGTATCGAACTGCGCTCCGCCGACAGCATCAACATGCGTAGGCGGTAGTACGTCGCAGCGGGTGGTTCGAGCTCGGACTGTGCGCGGCCGAGGTGCTCCCATGACTGGTTGCTGCGGCGCATCCCGCGCGCGCGCAGCTGCTCGATCACCTCGGCCGGATCACCGTCGGCGCGGACCTCGTCGAGCACGGCCAGGCCGGCGCGGGCGGCATCGGTGACGAGAGAGGCGGCCTGCAGGGCGTCCTCGGCTGCGTCGGGCCCGCGCAGCTTGAGCCGCCGGACCAGCCAGGGCAGCGTCAGTCCCTGTAACAGCAGCGTCCCGGCCACGACGGTAAACGCCACGAGCCCGATCTCGTTGCGACCGGGAGTGTCCACGGGCAGCAGGAACACCGCCGCTAGCGTGACCACGCCCCGCATCCCGGCCCAGGCCACCACCGCGCTGACTGCCCACGGCCACGCATCCTCGCGCAGGAGCCGGAAGGCCGCCGACGCGCCGAACACATAGACGATGCGGGCGAGGATCGTGGCGGCGAGGACGATCGCGCAGGCCGGAATCACCTGGCTCCACGGCACGTGGTCGTGTTCCACGCCGTCGATGAGTGGACGGATCTGCAGACCGATCAGCAGGAACACGACGTTCTCGAGCAGGAACTGCACCGTGCGCCAGTTGATGTTCTCGGCAATCCGGGATCCAGCCGATTGCAGGACGGGTGCCTTGTGTCCGAGCAGCAAGCCGGTGACGACCACCGCGAGCACCCCGGAGCCGTGGATCTGCTGGGCAGGCAGGAAGGCCACATACGGCGCGGCAAAGGACAACGTCGTGTCGAGCACCGGATCGTTGATGTACCTGCGGATCCTGGCCAGGACGAACGCGGCGACCAGGCCGACGATCAACCCGCCGCCGGCGGCTCGGACGAACTCCCAGCCGATGCTCCAGACGGTCACCGATGAGTGCGCCACCAGGGCGGCGATCGCCGTGTTGAGCGCGACGAGGGCCGTCGCGTCGTTGACGAGGCTCTCGCCCTCGAGGATCGAGACGACGCGGCGGGGCATGCCCACCCGGCGGGCCACGGTGGTCGCCGCGACGGCGTCCGGCGGCGCGACGACTGCGCCGAGTGCGAAGGCAGCCGCGAGCGAGGCGCCCGGCACCACCCACCAGGCGACCAAGCCGATGGCCAGCGTCGAGAAGGCCACCAGGCCGACGGACAAGACCAGAATCGGCGTGCGGTTGGCCCGGAAGTCGACCAGCGAGGTGCGGATCGCGGCGGCGTAGAGCAGCGGCGGCAGGAAACCGACCAGCACCAGGTCAGGTGTCAGCACAATGTCGAGCACGTTCGGGATGAACGAGATCACGACCCCAACGACGACGAGGACCAATGGCTCGGACCAGCCCAGGCGCCGGGCACCGGCCGCAACGAAACCCACGATGGCGACCAGGGCGAGGATCTCCAGCGCGGGGTGCACCGATTCATTCTGCCGGTCGCCGACGACGCCCCAGGACAAGGTTGACTTTCAGCACGTCTCGGCCGGTGCGCGCCCTCAGGAGGTGCTGGCCCGTCCGGGGTCAGACCCTGCACGAGCTCAGGCATCGCCTTCCCCCCACGGTTGCCATCCGGCGGCCACCGAAGCGTATTTCTCAGCGGGGGAGTTGCGTTTGCCATCTGCAGTTACCCGACGCAGCCGTACGCCATGGTCTGGCGGGGAACTCGTGCGGATTCAC
>JAOPWD010000479.1 GCA_025965875.1 Pseudonocardiales bacterium | reverse complement strand
GCCGCGCACGAACGGGGCGTGGCCCGGCAGGCCGGCCGCCGCCGCCAGGGGAGCGTCGTCGGCCGTGTAGAGCGGCTTGATGCTGATGCCGTCGTAGGTGCTCGAGGCGAGCGCGAGTTCCGGATCGGTGCCTTCACTCACTCCGGACCGCTGCAGCACCGCCGAGACCATCGCCCGCCACTGCTCGCGGGAAACGGCCGGGAACTCGGCGGCGAGCTCGAGGTGCTCCGGCGGGCCAGACATGGGCGAATCGTAAGGCGGGACGGCTGTCGCAGACCCGTCGAGGTGGCCGATCTCTCCCGGTGTACGCAAGCAGCTAGGCCAACAGCAGGACTGCGCACGCGGCCTATCGATGGGGCCCGCCGGGACATCCTGTGACCGTATTGATGGTCTGCTGAGAACGCGGAACCGGCTCCTAACGCCCGGAGTTGGGCAGGTATGGATGGCCCGGTGAAGGCCTCGGCGGCGCGTACCACTGCGCTGCTCGCCATCGTGCTGTGCACCTTGGCCCTGCTGGCGCCCACGACCGCCCAGGCCACCACCGGCAAGGCGCACACCGGCGTTCACCTGGTCAAAGTCGTCGCGGCCGGCTCTGCGCACCAGCATGCGCAGACTCTGCGACTGGATCAGCCGCACGTCCTCGGCGCCGGCCGCCAGCCGTCGATCAGCTGGGCGTTCGATGCGGCCACAGCAAGATCAGCCACGATCACTCGCTCGTGCACAGCTGATTCTCCGCGGATGCGCGGCCCGCCGGGGGACGGTTGCTCTTGAGCATCCGTCCGCCGACCACGAGGAGATCAGCATATGAGTTCTTCGACCATGCCGCTTGCGCACGGCGCACCGGCGCTCAACGATTCGCAGCTCGTCCTGCTGCGCGACCTGCTCGAGGCGCACCGCAGCTTCCGGTGTGATCAGCTCGACCAGCTGCGCCGAGCCGCCCTGCTCCCAGGGCGTACCGCCACCGATCGAGAGATCAACGAATCGCTCGTCACCGGTGCGCAGGCAGCCCTGCGCGAGGTCATGCAGGCCCTGCGCCGGATGGGCGACGGCAGCTACGGCAGCTGCGCGCACTGCTTTGAGCCACTCCCGATCGAACGCCTCGAGGTGCTGCCACAGGCAGCACTGTGCATGACGTGCCAGCACGTCGTCGATCGGGCCGCGGGCGCCGCGTAGCACGCGCGCCGCTCACGTCCGCCGGGCTCACACTAGGCTCGGCGGACGTGAGCCCAACAGGTCCCGCCCAGTCCGCGGCCGACGCCGCTGCAGTCCTCGCCGACCGGACCGGAGTGCACGGCCATGACGTCGCCCTGGTCCTCGGCTCCGGGTGGGTGCCCGCCATCGACGCGCTCGGCACCACCGTGGCCGAACTCGCGGTCACCGAACTGCCGGGCTTTCTGCCGCCAGCGGTCGCGGGGCACGCCGGGCGCATTAGATCACTGCAGGTCGGCGACAGGCGGGTGCTGGCCTTCCTCGGCCGCACCCATCTCTACGAGGGCCGCGGCGTCGAGCCGGTTGTCCACGGCGTGCGCGTGGCCGCAGCCGCGGGATGCAAGACGATCGTGCTGACCAACGCCTGCGGCGGCCTGCGCCCGGGGCTGGCCGTCGGCGATCCGGTCCTGATCAGCGACCACCTCAACCTGACCTGGCGCACGCCGCTCGTGGGCGCCCGCTTCGTCGACCTGACCGACCTGTACACGGCACGGCTGCGGGCATTGGTGCGCGAGGTCGACCCGACGATCGCCGAGGGGGTCTACGCGATGTTCCCCGGCCCGCAGTACGAAACCCCCGCCGAGGTGCGGATGGCCGGCATCCTCGGCGCCGACCTGGTCGGCATGTCCACGGTGCTCGAGGCCATCGCCGCCCGCGCCGAGGGCTGCGACGTGCTCGGCCTGTCGCTCGTCACCAATCTGGCGGCCGGGCTGGGCGATGCACTGGACCACCATGAGGTGCTCGCGGCCGGCAAGGCCGCGGCGACCAGGATGGGCAGCCTGCTGGCGCAGGTCATCCCGCGGCTGTGACGGTCGTGCTCACCGGAGCCGCGGGGACGATCGGCTCGGCTCTCCTAGCCCGCCTGCCGGGCTACGGCTGGGCGCTGCGGCCGTTCGACCGGGTGCCGGTCGAGGGTGGCGTGCTCGGCGACATCACCGTGCCGGCCGATCTCGACGCCGCGATGGACGGCGCGAACGCAGTCGTGCACCTGGCCGGTGTGGGAACCGAGGCGCCCTGGCCGGTACTGCGCGAGGCCAATTTCGACGGCGCCCTCCACGTCTTCGAGGCCGCCCGGCGGCACGGGGTGCGCCGCGTCGTCTACGCATCGTCCATCCACGCGACCGGGTTCACCCCGGCGTCGGCGCCGAACCTGCCCGCCGCCACGCCCGCTCGGCCGGACACGCTCTACGGCGTGAGCAAGGTCTTCGGTGAGGCACTCGGGCGTTACTACGCCGACCGCTATGACATGCAGGTGGCCTACCTGCGCATCGGCACGTTCGCACCCACCCCACCGAACGTTTGGACGCTGTCGAACTGGCTCTCGCCCGACGACTGCGGCCGGCTGGTTGACGCCTGCCTGCGCTCACCGCAGCTGAGCTACGCACTCGTGTGGGGCATCTCGGCGAACACCCGCCGGACCTGGTCGCTGGACGAGGGCTACGCGGTCGGCTACCGGCCGCGCGACGACGCGGAGGACTACGCCGACGCGGTACCCGCCGGTCAGTCCTACCCCTCCGACGCGTTCGTCGGCGGTGGCTTCACCTCGCCCGGATTCGGCATCGACGAAGTCGCGGCCCGCTCGTGACCGCTGACGAACTGCGTGCGCAGGTGCAGGCGTGGATCGACGACGAGGTCGATCCCGACGCGGCCCGCGAACTGCAAGAACTGCTAGCCCGCGGCGACACCGTCGAGTTGGCGGACCGGTTCAGCGGCCCGTTGACGTTCGGCACGGCGGGGCTGCGCGGCCCGCTGCGGGCCGGGCCCAACGGCATGAACCGCACGGTCGTGCGCCGGGCCGCCGCGGGCGTGGCGGCGTGGCTGACAGCGCACGGCCACGCGGGCGGCCCAGTGGTCGTCGGCTACGACGGGCGGCACGGCTCGCACGATTTCGCCAAGGACTCCGCCGCGATCTTCGCCGCCGCCGGCTTCGACGCCCGGCTGCTGCCCCGTCTGCTGCCCACGCCGCTCGTCGCGTTCGCGGTCCAGCACCTCGGCGCCGTGGCCGGCGTGATGGTCACCGCCTCGCACAACCCGCCGGAGGACAACGGCTACAAGGTGTATGCCGCGGACGGCGCCCAGATCGTGCCGCCAACGGACACGGAGATCGAGGCGGCGATCCGAGCGGTCGGCTCTGCCCGACAGATTCCCCTTTTGCCACAAGGTGTTTCGGTGCTGGACGATTCGCTTGTGGACGACTACGTCAAAGCGGTCAGCGGCCTGATCGAAGCGGGCCCGCGGGACGCCCGGATCGTGCACACCGCGATGCACGGCGTCGGCACCGAGGTCGTACGCAAGGTCTTCGCTGCGGCCGGCTTCGCCCCGCTCGTCGCCGTACCGCAGCAGGAGCAGCCCGACGCTGACTTCCCCACGGTCGCGTTCCCCAATCCCGAGGAGCCCGGCGCCCTCGACCTGGCGTACGCGCTGGCCCGCGCGGAGCAGGCCGACGCCATCATCGCGAACGACCCCGATGCCGACCGGTGTGCGGTCGGGGTGCCCTTGCCCGACGACGGTTGGCGGATGCTTCGCGGCGACGAGGTGGGCGTGCTACTCGCCGATGCCCTACTGCGTAAGGGATTGCGCGGCACCTACGCCACGACGATCGTCTCGTCGACCATGCTGCGGGCGATGGCTGAACGCAACGGTGTGGGCTACGCCGAGACGCTCACCGGTTTCAAGTGGATCGCGCGGGTGGCGTCCGACCTGGTGTTCGGCTACGAAGAGGCGCTCGGCTACGCCGTCGCACCCGAACTGGTGCGCGACAAGGACGGCATCAGCGCAGCGCTGCTGGTGGCTGAGCTGGTGGCAGCACTGAAGACACAGGGCTCATCGCTGCTGCAGCGCCTGGACGAACTGGCGCAGGAGTACGGCCGGTACGCCACCGACCAGGCCTCCGTCCGCGTCGACGACCTCAGTCTGATCACTGACACGATGGTCCGGCTGCGGGCGAACCCACCCACGACCCTGCTCGGCCAGGCAGTCGAGGTCACCGACCTGATGCCAGACGCCGACGTCGTGCGCCTGGCCTGGCCCACCGGCCGGGTGGTCGTGCGCACGTCGGGCACCGAGCCGAAGCTGCAGGTCTATCTCGAGGTCGTCGTGGCCGAAGGTTCGGCTGCTACTGCGGCAGAGCAACTGGCTCAGCTGCACACCGAGATCACCGCGGCACTGGGGATCTAACGGGTCGGGACGGTGCCGCCGGTGAGCCACTGGGTCCACGGCACGTTCCAGTCGCCGTAGCCCGCGCCGAGCGTCATCTTCGGGCCGTTCGCGTTCGGGAACAGCACCACGTCGCCGATCGTGAGCTGGTCGTACAGCGTCTTGGCGTCAGCGGTGCTGAGATTGGTGCAGCCGTTGGACGAGTCGGCGCGTCCGAGATTGCCGACGTTCCATGGCGCGGCGTGCAGGTATTCGCCGCCGTAGGTGAGCCGCTGCGTCCACTTGACACCGCACTCGCTGTAGCCGGGGCCGCTCATGCAGATGCTGGCCCCCTTCTCCATGATCACCTTGGTGCCGTTGGCGGTCGGCGTCTTCGTCGCACCGAGTGATACGGGGAACGTGCCGGCAGGCTTGCCGTCGGTCATGAGCGAGAGCGTGTGCGTCGAGTCGTCGACCGTGGCGATGTTCGCCGCGCCGGTGGTGAAGTCGAGCGTCAGGCTGTTGTCGAACGCGAGCCCCTTGCCCGCGGACAGCCCCTGGACCGGCAACGCCACGCTGATCTTGGCGTGCGCCGGCCAGTAATCCTTCAGCCGGTAGTGCGCCTCCAGGGGATAACCCTTCTCCGCGGCGGACGTTTCGAAGAACCAGGCGCCCTGTGCGGGTTGGCCGTCGACGGTCGCCTGCGTCGCGTCGGCGAAGGCCTTCCCGTCGGAGATCTTCCTCGAGAAGTACGCGATGACCGGGATCCCGACCCCGAACTGGCTGCCATCGCTGAACTTGAGCCGGACGTGGACGGGCGCGGCCGCGGGCGCGGTGGTTGTTGCCGCGGTAGGCGACGGCGCGCCCGCACTCGAGGCGTGGCTTGTGGCGGGGGTCACCGGTTCGCCTGCCGTGCGCACATTACGGATGTTGTCGCGGAAGACGAACAGGCCTCCCACGATGGCGATGACGGCGGCAGCAGCAGCGAGCGGCGCGAACCGGGCCAGCAGGCTACGCGGCGGGTGGGCCCGGTGGCTGGTGTGCACGGAGTGTGTCGGGAGCGGCGGAGGCATCCTCGTGTCACCAATCTCGGCACGTGCCTTGGCCGCCAAGGCGTCCGAGACATGGCGCTCGTATTCGTTGTCGTTCATAACTGGCCTTCCAGTACGCGCTCCAGCGCGGCCCTGGCCCGACTCGCCGCCGACTTCACCGAGCCGACAGAGATGCCGAGCGTCCGGGCGATCTCCTGCTCGGACAGGCCGGACCAGTAGCGCAGGATCAGGACTTCTTGTTGGCGCTGGGGCAGGTCGTGCACCGCCGCCAAGGTGGCGCGGTGCTCGTCGCGCAGCAGTACGTCGTGGTCAGCGGCCGCGGTTGCTTCCGGCTCGGCGACCTTCAGGTGCTTGCGGGCCACGTGGCGCCGGCGCAGCACCGACCGGGACAGGTTGACGACCGATGTTCGGACGTAGGCGAGCGCGGCGTCCGGGTCACGCAGCGAGTCGACCTTGCGGTGCAGTGAGATGAACGCGTCCTGCACCACGTCTTCGGCGCTGGACACGTCGTCGACGAGCAGCACCGCCAACCGGACCAGCGGGCGCCAGTGGGTCTCGTACAGCGCGGGGATGTCCACTCGGCCGGCTACAGCCGTCACTTCGGCCATGGGCCGGGGCACGTCCCCTCCGCGGGTGTCGGTCAACAACGTCGTCACGATTGGTAGTCGCGCAACTGTCCCCCCAGGTTGGCCGCGCCGGGTACAACTTTATCGGGACGGCAGCGGAGGGCCGCTGAGCCGCCTCAGCCGCGCCAGGCGCGCGTGACGTCGACCGGGGCCAGCGGGCCGTTCTTCGGGCCGTACTGCACATGCCAGGTCGGGCTCGTGGTGTCGAGGCCACCGGCCCCCGTCTCGCCCGGGCAGAGCAGGTTGAGTGACACGCCGTGGACCACCTGAACGGTGCCGGTGGAGGCGACACAGAGTGCGCCGTTGGCCAGCTGCACGGCCCACGGACGGGCCGCGTTGCCGATCGGGCGGGTGACCGGCAGGGGTTCGGTCAGCGTGACCACCCGCGCCCCGGACCACGGGTCGGGCAGGCAGGCCACCGTCACCGGCGTGCTCGGGTGCGGCGGGGCGAAGCAGGGATCGGCGATGTCGTTGCCGACGATGCAGCGGTACGCGCCGGCCACCGGGACCACGATCGAACCCGTCCAACAGCGGCCGGTGCCGTGCGCGGCAACCGTCGCCGTGAGCGCACCGGCCGAGGAGTACGGCGTGAACTTGGTGACGACAGTCGCGTCGAATGCCGACGACGGCTGCGAGCCGGAGGGTGCGGGTCTACTCGTACTGGTGCAGCCGGCGAGCACGACCGTGACAGCCGCGCCGACACCAAGGACCGCCCCCACTCCCATGACAGTCAGACGCGCCGGCCGAGCGATTCGTTGCCGGTCGACGGCGTGTCGCGATAACGATCTGATCAAGCGCGCCGTCCACGTGCGTCAGGGACGGATCGCGGACTCGGCCGGGCCGGCTACGCGCCCGAGGTAGCCGCTTCGGCGACTGCTCATCTGGCTCGACCCCCGGCCGTTCTGGCGCCGCTGAGCCTAGGTGTGGCCACCCTGGATGGCGAAGCGCTCGTGCTGCGTCAGGTGCCCGCCCGTGAACGCGACGATGGTCAGCACGCCCGAGCCGTGGAAGGACACGCTCGCGTGCCACGGGGAATTCTGGCCGCCCGCCGCGACGCCGGCCGCAGTCCGGGTGAGCACCGAGCCAGAGCTGTCCTTCACGTCGACGACGATGTTCTCGTCCACGCCGGTGATGTGCCCGCCCACCGTCATCGGCGAGCTCACCTGCGAGCCGTAGGCCGGCTGCTCCAGCGAGAAGTCGGTGTCGTCGCTGCCCACGACCTCCCACCCGGCGGTGCTGTC
>JAOPWD010000392.1 GCA_025965875.1 Pseudonocardiales bacterium | reverse complement strand
GCGCGTTGGCCGGTGCCGCCGCGGTGGCCTGGGCGAATCGGCGCCGCGCCGATCAGAGCGCGACGTCCCACAACAGCCGGTAGTACGCGCTGCGCCGCTCGTCCGGCTCGACGCCGTAGGCCGCCAGCAGTGGTCCGGCCCAGCCGGGGCCGTAGCAGTCAATGGCGGAACCGGACATGGCACGGCTCGGCATGGCGCATTGTGACGAACGCGTGCCGTCAACATCGCAAGTTCGCGTTGTTGCCAGGGATTCGACGGCGTGTGAGTATTCGGTACTTGGCAGCCGAGGCAACGATCCGATGACGAGATCACGGTGTGCCTGCCTGGGTCTTGCGGGCGCGGCTGTGCTGGCTACGGTGTCGTCAAGCCCGCTGATACCCGGACTCGAGCCGGAGATTGAAGGAATGATGAATTTGCGATCAAAGCGAACTCGCATAGCCGTAGCTGGTCTGGCTGTGCTCGCCATGACGCTGAGCGCGTGCAGCAGCAGCAAGAACAACAGCAGCGGCGGCGGCGGGGGTGGTACCGGGAGCACCCCGGCTAAGAAGACCGTCAAGGTCGGGCTCGCGTACGACGTCGGCGGTCGCGGCGACAAGTCGTTCAACGACCTGGCGGCGGCCGGGCTGGAGAAGGCCAAGGCCGATCTCAACATCCAGACCAAGGAACTGTCGGCCGTTCAGGGCGAGAGCGACCAGCAGAAGGCTGACCGGCTCACGCTGCTCGCCACCGCGGGCTACAACCCGATCGTCGCGATCGGCTTCGCCTACGCGGGCTCGCTGGCCAAGGTCGCCCCGAAGTTCCCCAACATCCACTTCGGCATCATCGACGACAACAGCAGCAAGCTGCCCAACGTCGAGGGCCTGGTCTTCGCCGAGAACGAGAGTTCGTTCCTCGTCGGAGTTGCGGCCGCGCAGGCGACCAAGAAGAAGAACGTCGGCTTCATCGGCGGTGTGCAGACGCCGCTGATCCAGAAGTTCCAGGCCGGCTACGCGGCCGGCGTGAAGGCCGTCGACCCGTCGATCAAGGTCCAGGTCGCCTACATCTCGCAGGCGCCCGACTTCAGCGGCTTCAATGACCCGGCCAAGGCCAAGGTCATCGCCGAGGGCATGTACGACGGCGGCGCCGACGTGGTCTACCACGCGGCAGGTGGCTCCGGCAGCGGCCTGTTCCAGGCGGCGGCGGCGAAGAAGGCGCTGGCCATCGGGGTCGACTCCGACCAGTACCAGACGGCCACAGCCGACCAGAAGCCCTACATCCTCACCTCGGCGCTCAAGGGCGTCGACACGGCGGTCGACAACTTCATCAAGGACGACGCTGCCGGCAAGTTCAAGGCCGGCTCGGTCCGGTTCGACCTGAAGGCCGGCGGTGTCGGCTACGCCACGTCGAACCCGATCATCGATCCCTACAAGGCAAAGATCGAGGACTTCAAGGCCAAGATCATCGCGGGGACGATCACGGTCCCGACGACTCCCTAGCACCCTCGGCCGCGAAAGCGACCGAAGTAGGCCGACGGCCCGGGGGGCGCGGTATACCGTGCTCCCCGGGCTGGTTTTTACAGAGTCATTGCCACCCCTGTCCGATCCCGCCGCCGCACCAGGAGCGTGCGCCATCGCCGTCGCAACCCACTCCGCCGAGACCGAGCTCCCGACTGCCGTCGCGGTCGAGTTGCACGGCATCACCAAGCGATTCCCCGGCGTGGTTGCCAACCACGACATCGACATCACGGTGCAGCGGGGCCACGTGCACGCCATCGTGGGTGAGAACGGTGCGGGCAAGTCGACGCTGATGAAGACCCTGTACGGCATGCACAAGCCGGACGAGGGCACGATCACCGTCAACGGCAAGCCGGTCAGCTTCTCGTCGCCGGCGGACGCAATTGCGGTCGGCATCGGCATGGTGCACCAGCACTTCATGCTCGCCGACAACCTCACCGTCCTGGAAAACATCGTGCTCGGCGCCGAGCCGACCCGCGGCGGTGTCCTCGACGGCCGGGCCGCCCGCCGAAAGATTCGCGAGATCTCGGACTCCTACGGACTCGGCATCGATCCGGACGTGCTGGTCGAGGAACTCGGCGTCGGCGACCGCCAGCGGGTGGAGATCTGCAAGGTGCTCTTCCGTGGCGCACGCATCCTCATCCTGGACGAGCCCACGGCCGTGCTCGTGCCGCAGGAGGTGGACGAACTCTTCGGCAACCTGCGCGAACTCAAGTCCGAAGGCCTCACCGTCTTGTTCATCTCGCACAAGCTCGACGAGGTTCTCTCGGTGGCTGACGAGATCACGGTCATCCGCCGGGGCACGACCGTTCAGACCGTCGACCCCAAGTCGGTCACCGCGCGGCAGCTCGCGCAGCTGATGGTGGGCAGTGAGCTCCCTATACCCGAGCTGCGCGAGTCCACCGTCACCGAGACGGCCGAGCTGGTCGTCGAGAACCTGACGGTGCGTTCGACGGGCGGGCGAGCGGTGGTCGACGACGTCAGCCTCGTCATCCACCAAGGCGAGATCGTCGGTCTGGCCGGCGTCGAAGGCAACGGACAGGCCGAACTCGTCGAAGCGATCATGGGCATGCTGCCCATCGAGTCCGGCCGGATCACGCTGGGCGGCACCGACATCGGCGGTTGGCACACCCGCGAGCGCCGCGAGAACGGCGTCGGCTACATCCCCGAGGACCGGCAGCGGCATGGGCTGCTGCTCGAGGCACCGTTGTGGGAGAACCGCATCCTCGGCCACCAGACCGAACGCCCGAATGTTCGCGGCTTCTGGATCGACCGCGGCGCCGCGAAGAAGGACACCCGGCGCATCGTCGACGAGTTCGATGTGCGCACGCCGGGTATCACCGTTCCGGCCGCGTCGCTGTCCGGTGGCAACCAGCAGAAGTTGATCGTCGGCCGCGAGATGAGCGGTACCCCCAAGGTGCTGATCGCGTCCCATCCCACCCGCGGTGTCGACGTCGGCGCACAGGCCGCCATCTGGGAACACCTGCGCAATGCCCGAGCGGCGGGGCTTGCCGTCCTGCTGATCTCGGCCGACCTCGATGAGCTGATCGGCATGTCCGACACGTTGAAGGTCATCCTGCGCGGTCGCCTGGTGAGCGAGGTCGACCCGCGAAACGTGACGTCGGAGGAACTCGGCGCTGCCATGACCGGCGCCGGTCCCGTCTCTTCCGGGGAGGCGTCATGAGAGAACGGCTCAGTCGGCTGCTGCTCAATGTGTTCGCAGCG
Source organism: Pseudonocardiales bacterium (assembly GCA_025965875.1). GTDB lineage: Bacteria > Actinomycetota > Actinomycetes > Mycobacteriales > Jatrophihabitantaceae > QHCC01. The sequence continues at coordinate 5,591 of JAOPWD010000392.1, read as the reverse complement.
GTCATCGCGGCCGCCTTCGCTGCCGGGATCACGTCGATCATCCTGGCCGTACGCGGTGACAGCCCGACGTTCGTCATCTCGCAGATGTGGACGTACGGCACGACGCCGTCGAGCGAGCTGACGATCCTGAACAGCGCCACCGTGTACTACCTGTCGGCTATCGCGGTGGCCATCGGCTTCCGGATGAACCTGTTCAACATCGGCGTCGACGGCCAGTACCGGCTCGCGGCAATGCTCGCCGCGGCGTTCGGTGGCGCGGTCAGCCTGCCCAACGGGGTGCGGCAGGTCGCGATCATCCTCGTCGCCATGCTGGTCGGCGCGTCGTGGGCCGGGCTCGTCGCCCTGCTCAAGGTCACCCGCGGGGTCAGCGAAGTCATCTCGACGATCATGCTGAACTTCATCGCAACCGGCCTGATCGCCTATCTGATGCGGCCCAGCATCCTGGGCAGACGCTCGGCGGTGGCCAACGACGTCACCACGACGCCCATCCCCAAGTCCGGCCAGGTAGGTGGCCTCGACCTGATCCCGAAGGCAGGCGGCAAGGTCTACGGCCTGATTGTGCTGGCTGTCATCGTCGGGGTGCTCTTCCACGTCGTCGTCAATCGCACCCGGTTCGGCTTCGACCTGCGGGCCACCGGACAGTCGGCGTCGGCTGCCGCGGCCAGCGGCGTCAACGTCAAGAAGATGATCGTCGCCACGTTGCTGCTGTCCGGTGCGTGTGCCGGTCTGGTCGGCATGCCTGCACTGCTGGGTGATTCGCACGCGTATTCGTCGATCACCTTCCAGACGGGGCTCGGCTTCACCGGCATCGCCATCGCGCTGCTCGGGCGCAACAATCCCGTCGGTATCGCGTTCGCTGCCATCTTGTGGGCGTTCCTCGACCAATCGGCGCAGATCCTGGACTTGAACGGCATCCCGAAGGAGATCGTGCAGATCACGCAGGGCGTCGTGGTGCTGTCTGTCGTGGTGGCCTACGAACTCGTGCGGCGCTGGGCGCTGGCGCACCAGCAACGGGTCGTGGGCGGTGCGCTCGCGCCACCGTCCGACCCGGCTGCTGCGACGCCGGCGCAGGTGACGGCATGAGAACGATGATGGCTGTGGTGGCGTCGGCATGAGCATCCAGAACCCGCTTGCGCCTGATGCAACTGCCGGCCGCACCGGGCCGCCCGGTGACCTGGAGCGGACCGGTCGCTTCGGAACCGCCCAATTCATCCTGATCGGGCTCGGCGGGCTGATACTGCTGTCCTTCGTCCGCGCGGTCACCGGCGCCTCACCGCTGACAGCCGGCGGCACAGTCGGCGCCACTGTCGCCCTCGCGGTACCCATCGGGCTGGCCGGCCTGGGCGGGCTCTGGTCGGAGCGCTCCGGTGTCGTGAACATCGGGCTCGAGGGGATGATGATCCTCGGTACATTCTTCGGTGCCGATTTCGCGTACTTCTCGCACAGCCCCTGGATGGGCATCCTCGGCGGCGTCCTGGGTGGCTTGATCGGCGGCTTGGTGCACGCCGTCGCCACCATCACGTTCGGCGTCGACCAGATCGTGTCCGGCGTGGCCATCACCATCCTGGCCACCGGGTTGGCGCGCTATCTGGCCGGGGTGTTCTTCACCGGCCAGGGCGGCGGCGGCCCGACGCAGTCACCGTCGATCCCGCAGTTCCAGGCGCTCAAGGTACCCGGCGCCGAGTCCTTCTTCGGCAAGATAGAAGCGCACCACTGGCTTGTCGTCTCCGATGTCGCGGGGCTGCTGCGTGGCCTGACGACGACGCTGACGCCGTTCACGATCCTCATGATTCTGCTGTTCCCGCTCACCTGGTTCCTGTTGTGGCGTACGGCCTTCGGCCTGCGGTTGCGCTCGTGCGGCGAGAATCCGGCGGCGGCCGAATCGCTCGGCGTCCCCGTGTACCGGATGAAGTACATCGCGGTCATGGTGTCCGGTGTCCTTGCTGGCCTGGGCGGTGCGTTCCTCGCGGACTTCGCCGGCATCTACCGCGAGGGCCAGACCGGCGGCCGCGGCTTCATCGGTCTGGCGGCGATGATCTTCGGCAACTGGCGTCCTGGTGGCCTCGCCGCGGGTGCCGGTCTGTTCGGGTACACCGACGCCGTCCAATCGCGCGGGCAGGCGAAATCCGTGCACGCACTGCTGCTGCTCGTCGCGCTGCTGCTGGTGGCCGTCGGCGGCTACCTGCTCTGGCGGCGCCGGCTGCGGCCGGCCATCGCGGGACTCGTCGGCGCGGTCCTGGTCTTCATCTGGTACTCGGTCACCAACGACATTCCGGTCGAGTTCGTGCCGTACACGCCCTACATCATCACGTTGCTCGTGCTTGCGGTTGCGTCCCAGCGGCTACGAATGCCCGCGGCCGACGGCATTCCGTGGCGCAAGGGCCAAGGCTCGTGACGGTTGCCACCAACCTGCAGCTGACCTCACCCGACGTCGTCGCCGATCCCTACCCGTACTTCGCCGCCGCCCGGCAGCAGGGCCCGGTGCAGTGGCACGACGGCCTGGGCATGTGGCTGACGTTCACCCACGACGCCGCGAACGTCGTGCTGCGTGCCCGGACGCTGGGTCGGGTCTGGACGCCGCGCTGGCCTGACGTGTCGATGCCGGGCTTCGAGCTGATCCACGTCAACTCGTTGCTGGAGAACGAGCCGCCGGTGCACACCCGACTACGCCGCCTGATCGCCGGCGCGTTCGGTCGCGGCCACGTCGAGCGGTTGCGCCCACGCGTGGCCGAGCTGGCCGACCGGCTGGCCGATCAGGTCGCCGACGCCGGTTCGGACGGTTCGGCGGTCGACCTTGTCGCGTTGTACGCCGAACCCTTACCGGTGCAGGTGATCGCGGAACTGCTCGGCGTTCCGGAGGCCGACTGGCATCTCCTGCGGCCGTGGTCGAACTCGATCGTGAAGATGTACGAGTACGCGGTCTCCGACTCACAGCGTGCCGCCGCGGAGCAGGCGTCCAGCGAGTTCGTCGACTACCTGCGCGAGCTCGTCGCAGTACGCCGCCGGTCACCGGGCGACGACCTGATCTCGTCGTTGATCGCCGAGACCGACACCGAGGGTGCGCGGTTGACCGAGGACGAACTGATCACGACCTGCACCTTGTTGCTCAACGCAGGTCACGAAGCGACGGTCAACGTCGTCGGCAACGGGATGACCGCCCTGCTCGCGCACCCGGACCAGCTCGCCGCCCTGCGTGCCGACGACGCTCTTGTCCCAGCTGCGGTGGAGGAATTGATCCGCTACGACTCCCCGCTACAACTGTTCGAACGCACGGCGCTGAGGGACACGGCCGTGGGCGACGTCGTCGTCGAACAGGGACATAAGATCGCTGCGTTGCTCGGTGCGGCGAACCGCGACCCGGCGGTCTTCACCGAACCGGACCGCTTCGACGTGACGCGCGCCGACAACCCGCACCTCGGTTTCGGCGCGGGCATCCACTTCTGTGTCGGCGCCCCGCTGGCTCGCGTCGAACTGCAGACGTCGCTGCGCACCCTGCTGCGCCGCTTTCCTAGACTCAGCCTGCACGCGGCTCCCCAGCGCCGTCCCGAGTTCGTCATCCGCGGCGTGCAGTCGTTGCCCATCACGATCTAGGAGCCATATGAGTAATTCGGTGGATTGGCCTGCCCTTCGGCGTGCGGCACTCGAGGCGATGGGCCACGCGTACGCGCCGTACTCGCAGTTCCCGGTCGGTGCGGCCGCGCGCGTCGATGACGGCCGGGTCGTCGTCGGCTGCAACGTCGAGAACGCCTCGTACGGACTGGGCCTGTGTGCCGAGTGCGGCCTGGTGTCGTCGCTGCACGCGACCGGTGGGGGGCGCCTGGTGGCCTTCGCGTGCGTCGACGCCCGCGGCTCGGTGCTGATGCCCTGCGGGCGGTGCCGACAGTTGTTGTGGGAGCACGGTGGCCCGGACCTGCTCGTCGACACGATCGAGGGGCCCAAGGCGATGATCGAGCTGCTGCCGATGCCCTTCGGCGGTGAGGACCTCAGTGGCTGAACCGTTCGGCGCGGTCGAGGTCATCCGCACCAAGCGCGACGGCGGCGCCCTGTCCGACGCGCAGATCGACTGGGTGATCTCGGCCTACACGCGAGGTGCCGTGGCCGACGAGCAGATGGCCGCGCTGGCGATGGCGGTGTTGCTGCGCGGGTTGACGCCTGCCGAACTCACGCGGTGGACGGCGGCGATGATCGAGTCGGGGGAGCGGCTGGACCTGTCCGGTGTCAGCCGACCGACCACCGACAAGCACTCGACGGGCGGCGTCGGCGACAAGATCACGCTGCCGCTCGCCCCGCTGGTGGCGGCGTGCGGTGCGGCCGTACCGCAGCTGTCCGGCCGCGGGCTCGGCCACACCGGCGGCACCCTCGACAAGCTGGAATCCATCCCGGGTTGGCGCGCGGCGGTCTCTAACGAGGATTTCGTGCGCCAGCTCAACGAGGTGGGCGCGGTGGTCTGCGCGGCGGGTGACCAACTCGCCCCGGCCGACCGCAAGCTGTACGCGCTGCGCGACGTCACCGGCACCGTCGAATCGATCCCGCTTATCGCGTCGTCCATCATGAGCAAGAAGATCGCCGAGGGCTCGGCCTCGCTGGTGCTCGACGTGAAGGTCGGGACGGGCGCCTTCATGAAGGACCTGGCCTCGGCGCGTGAGCTGGCGGCCACGATGGTGTCCCTGGGTACCGCGCACGGCGTACGCACCGTCGCGCTGCTCACCGACATGTCGACGCCGCTAGGCCGCACCGCGGGCAACGCGCTCGAGGTGGCCGAGTCGGTCGAGGTGCTGGCCGGCGGCGGCCCGGCCGACGTCGTCGCGCTGACGCTCGCATTGGCCCGCGAGATGCTGGCCGGGGCGGGCCTGCCCGACGTCGACCCGGCCGAGGCGCTGCGCGACGGGCGGGCGATGGACGTGTGGCGGGCGATGATCGCGGCCCAGGGCGGCGACCCGGCGGCGCCGTTGCCGACGGCACGGGAGCGCCACGTCGTAGCTGCGCCGGTCTCCGGCCTGCTCACCCGCCTGGATGCGCTCGCGGTCGGGGTGGCCGCGTGGCGGCTCGGGGCCGGGCGGGCGCGCAAGGAGGACGCCGTGGCTGCGGGTGCGGGCGTCGTCATGCTCGCCAAACCCGGCGACGAGGTGCGCGAGGGGCAGCCGCTGCTCGAACTGCACGCCGACGATCCGGCGCTGTTCGGCCGCGCGCTCGAGGCGCTCGACGGCGGCTACGACATCGGCGGCGAGCTGACACCGACGCCTCTGGTGATCGACCGCATCAGCTAGTTCTGTCGCCTCGAGTGGTCACCAGTGCGTCGAGTGGACACCTATAGCTGGCCACTCGACGCACAGGTGACCACTCGAGGCGATCGCTCAACGAGGAGGCGTGGGGCGGTCAGTCGGGCAGGGTCAGGTACCAGCGGCCCTGGACACTCGCGTACACGTCGATGGGCTGGGGCGTGAAGTCCAGCAGCTCCAGCACGGCGCCGCCGGACTGCCTGTCCATGCTCATGGACGCCGCGAAAGTGATGTCGCGCCCGCCGCTACTCATCCCGGTGTCGGTCAGCTCGACCAGGCGGCCCATGGTGCCACCGAGTGCCGCGGCGTAGC
>JAOPWD010000368.1 GCA_025965875.1 Pseudonocardiales bacterium | reverse complement strand
TGGATTCGGTCGAACCCAAGCTCATCCATACCGTCCGCGGCGCGGGTTACGTCCTCAAGGCGCCGCGCACTTAACCGCGGCATGCCTGGACGTGTCAGGCTTCAGTGAGTATGAGCAACCATCCGTCCACTGACGCCGTCGGTGTCAACCCGCCGCCTGAGCCGTGGCCGGGTGATGCCCAGCCGGTCGACCCGAATATCCCGGCTCTGACGCCGCCCGACTGGGCCGCACCCCCGCCCGCACCACCGGTTGCCGAGCAGGGCCCGCGCCGGTGGCGATTCCTGCCACGGAGCCTGACCGGCCGACTGGTCGCGTTCGTGGTCAGCCTGGTGGTCATCCTCGTCCTCGCCACCGGAGTGGGGACGTATTACGCGCTGCGCTCCTTCCTGATCGACCGCCTCGACCAACAGCTCAGCGGGGTCGCGGACGGCAATCAACAGAGCCTTGAGCGATGCATTGCCACGGGTCAGTCCCAATGCTTCATCGGTGGGCGGTCCGGCGTCGGTGTTCGCGCGCTGCAACGAACGTGGTTGGTCGTGCTCACTCCGCAAGGTAGCGAGTTCGGCCAGGTGCAGCCCAGCGAGGTGCTCGAGCCGATGAAGCTGTCCGCGGCGCAACGCGACGCGATTGTCGCCGCACCCGGCCGGGTGCGGACGGTTGACACCCCGGATGGCCGGTTGCGGGTGGTGGGCCGGACTGTCACGACGCCGACAACGTCCTACTTCGTCGTCAGTGGGCTTTCCACGGACGACGTAGAGCGGACGCTGCACCGCCTGCTAGAGCTCGAGTTGGCCATCGGTACCTCGGCGGTCATCCTCGCGCTGGGGGCCACGACGTACGGCGTCCGGTTCAGCCTGCGGCGGCTCTACCGGGTGACCCGCACCGCGCGCGAAGTCGCTGCGGAGCTCTCGCCAGAGGGCGCCGGGCTGGATCGCCGGGTCCCGGTCGCGGAGTCCGGCACCGAGGTCGGCCAGCTGGCCGAATCGATGAACACGCTGCTGGCCGCGGTGGAGACTCAGTTCGCCGCACGGCTGGCCAACGAGCAGCGGATGCGGCAGTTCCTGGCCGACGCGTCACATGAACTGCGCACGCCGCTGACCTCGATCCGCGGGTACGCCGAGCTCGCGCGCATGCAGCGCCAGCAGGGCGACACCGAGCCGGCCGACAACCTGGCCCGGATCGAGTCCGAGGGCACGCGTATGTCCCGACTGGTCGACGATTTGCTGACCCTTGCCCGCAGCGACCAGGGCGCCCAGCCGCAACGCGAGCTGGTCGACGTGGCCAGCGTGCTCGATGAGGCCGTCACCGGTGCCCGGGCTGCCTATCCGGTGCGGCGCGTCGACTTGCGCGCTGAGCCGGGCCTCACGGTCGTCGGTGATCGCGACCAGTTGCTTCGCCTCGTGCGCAACCTCGTCACGAACGCCGCAGTGCATACCCGTCCGGAGGGAGCCATCTCCGTCGAGAGCAGCCGTGACGCCAACACGGTCGTGATCCGGGTGGTCGACGCCGGCCCGGGCCTGCCGGCCGAGGAGGCCGCGCACGTGTTCGAACGGTTCTGGCGCGCCGACAAGGCCCGTAGCCGGGTGCGCGGCGGCAGCGGACTGGGGCTGGCGATCGTGGCCTCGGTCGTGTCGGCGCACGGCGGCACGGTGCACTTCGCCAGCACCGTCGAGGGGGGCAGCACGGTCACTGTGCGCCTGCCGCTGCAAATCGGGTAGCGGAACGCGGCACAATCGTCGCCATGCCCGTCAGCGCGCTGGACCCCGCTATTGCCGATCGCCTCAAACGCGACGCAGCCGGACTGGTCGTCGCCGTCGTCCAGCAACATGACACCGGCGAGGTGCTGATGGTCGGCTGGATGGACGACGAGGCTCTGCACCGCACCCTGACGACTGGCCGGGCCACGTACTGGTCGCGCTCGCGACAGGAGTACTGGGTGAAGGGCGAGACCTCCGGCAACGCGCAGTACGTCCGGTCGGTGGCGCTGGACTGCGACGGCGACTCGGTGCTGGTCAAGGTCTACCAAATCGGTGCCGCCTGCCACACCGGCCGGCGCACCTGCTTCGACGCCGGCGCACTGACCGTGACTGCCCGACCGGCCGCGCGCCGCGACGAGGTTTCGTGATCACTCGAGCCGACCTCGACCGGCTGGCGCTGACCCACCGGCTGGTGCCGATCACCCGCACGCTGTTTGCCGACGCCGAGACTCCCGTCGGGGTGTACCGCAAACTCGCCGCGGGCCGGCCGGGCACGTTCCTGCTCGAGTCCGCGGAGCCGGGCGCCTCGTTCTCGCGGTGGTCGTTTGTGGGCGTGGACGCGATCGCGTCACTGTCCGTCGTCGACGGCGAGGCGGCGTGGACGGGCTCGGTGCCGGCCGGGCTGCCCACCACCGGCGACCCGCTCGCCGTGCTGGGCGCCGCCTGGCGGGCAGTGAAAGCGCCGCGGCTGCCCGGCCTGCCGCCGCTGACCGGAGGCTTCGTCGGCTACCTCGGCTACGACGTGGTGCGCCGCATCGAACGGCTGCCCGACAAGGCCGTCGACGAACTCGGGCTGCCCGAGCTCACGATGCTGCTCGTCACCGACCTCGCGGCCGTCGACCACCACGAGTGCACAGTCGTGCTCGTAGCCAACGCGCTCGTGGACGCCGGCATGTCGGCCGGCGAGCTGGACGCTGCCTACGCCGACGCGACGCGCCGGCTGGACTCGATGCAGGCCGCCCTGGCCACCCCGACACCGCCGACCGTCGCCTCGGTCGGGTCGGCGCCGCCGAAGCAGGGCGTGTCGCGTACGCCCACGGGGGACTACCAGCCCGCGGTCGAGCAAGCGCTCGAGGCGGTGCGTGCCGGTGAGGTGTTCCAGATCCAGGTGGGCCAGCGCTTCGCGGTGCAGACGTCGGCCGACCCGCTGGACGTCTACCGGGTGCTGCGCACGCTCAATCCGTCGCCGTACATGTACTTCCTGCGCACCCCCGATGTCGACATCGTGGGCTGCAGCCCCGAGGCGCTGGTGACCGTAACCGGGAGCCGGGCCGTGCTGCACCCCATCGCCGGCACGCGCCGCCGCGGCGAGACGGCCGAGCGCGACGCGGCGCTGGCCGCCGAGCTCGTCAGCGATCCGAAGGAGCAGGCCGAGCACGTGATGCTCGTCGACCTGGCCCGCAACGACCTCGGCCGGGTATCGGCACCCGGCAGCGTCGAGGTGGTCGAGTTCGGCGCGGTGGAGCGCTACAGCCACGTGTGGCACATCGTGTCGACCGTCGAGTCCCAGGTGGCCGACGGCAAGGACGCATTCGACGTGCTCACGGCGACGTTCCCCGCGGGCACCCTGACCGGGGCGCCGAAGGTGCGGGCGATGGAGCTCATCGACGAACTCGAGCCGGTGCGCCGCGGGGTCTACGGCGGTGCCGTCGGCTACCTCGACTCCGCGGGGGACCTCGACATGGCGATCGCGATCCGTACTGCGGTGATGCGCGACGGCGTCGCGTACGTGCAGGCCTCGGCCGGCATCGTCGCCGACAGCATCCCGGCGCTCGAGGAGCAGGAGACCCAGAACAAGGCCCGCGCCGTGCTGCAGGCGATCGCCACGGCCGAGACCCTGCGCCCGATCGTGGCCGGCGACCCGCCGAATGCGTAGTCGCGGGGAGTTCGCGCTCGCGCTGCTGCTCGACCTGCTCGGTGCGGCCGGTGCGCTGCTGATCGCGCAGCGCAGTTGGCAGACCGCGCGCACGCCACGGCCGCGCCCGCTGGCTGACGACGTGCTGGCGGTCAGCGGGCACACCCTCGATGCCGCGCCCACCGCGCTCGGCCTGGTCGCGCTGGCAGGCGTGGTGGCCGTGCTCGCGACCCGCGGCGCCGCCCGGCGGGCCATTGGCGCGATGCTCGCGCTCGCCGGTGCGCTGTTGGTGTGGCGCTCGCTGTCCGATCTTGCTGCGCTCAGCGCGGCACGAGTGCGTTCGCTGGTACAGGCGAAGCACTCCGGCGTGGGGGTGGACGCGACGCTCGTGCCGCACGTCTCCGTGCACGCCCAGTGGCCAGTATTGTCTGCTGCGTGCGGGGTTTTCGTCCTCGCCGCCGGCATGCTCATTGCCCTTCGCGGACACCGCTGGGGGACGATGTCTCGGCGCTACGAAGCACCGTCGGGATCGGCGTCATCCGAGGACGCGTCAGCCGCTCGGGCACGCGCGGATGCGTCGATGTGGACAGCGCTTGATCGCGGCGGCGACCCGACGGCCGAAGGCCCGACCGGCGAGGAGTAACTGGCTCGCTGGAGAGAAAGATCCGGACCCGCGCGTCTCACCTGTGTATCCGGTAGTTAGTCTCGTTGAAAGGATGCACTCGGAAAGCGGGGAGGCGTTGGGCGTGGCCAGCGTTCTGGACGAGATTGTCGCCGGCGTTCGACAGGACGTCGCGACCCGCCAGGAAGCCGTCCCGCTCGACGAGATCAAGGCGCGCGCTGCGGCGGCGATTCCGGCCCTCAACGCACTGGCCGTGCTGAAGGCGCCGGGCGTCGGTGTCATTGCCGAGGTGAAGCGACGCAGCCCGTCCAAGGGCGAGCTGGCCATCATCAGCGACCCAGCAGCCCTCGCGGTGGCCTACGAGGCCGGCGGCGCCCGGATGATCAGCGTGATCACCGAGCAGCGGCGCTTCGGCGGTTCGCTCGCCGATCTCGACGCGGTGCGCGCCGCGGTCAGCGTTGCCGTGCTGCGCAAAGACTTTGTCGTGTCTCCGTATCAGGTGCACGAGGCGCGCGCCCACGGCGCCGACGCCGTGCTCCTCATCGTGGCCGCGCTCGACCAGAACACCCTCATCGGCTTGCGCGAGCGGATCGAATCCCTCGGCATGACCGCGCTCGTCGAGGTGCATACCGAGGACGAAGCATCACGCGCGCTCGATGCCGGCGCCCGGGTGATCGGCGTCAACGCGCGCGACCTGCACACCCTCGACGTCGACCGGTCCACGTTCGAGCGCATCGCTCCCGGGCTGCCCAGCGAGATCGTCAAGATCGCCGAGTCCGGCGTGCGCGGTCCGCTCGACCTGATCGAGTACGCGGCCGCGGGCGCCGACGCCGTGCTCGTCGGCGAAGGGCTCGTCACGACCGCGGACCCGCGTCAGGCTGTCGCCGAGATGGTCACGGCCGGCTCGCATCCGGCCACGCCCCGCACCTCGCGCTGAGCCGTCGGCGGGCTTGATCAACGCCGGTTAGAGACCCTGGCGGGCGGGTATGCAGTAGCGGGCGGCTGGGGGCCGCCATCCCGACACCCGGAGGCGTGAATGTCCAGCGACGCGATTGTGCTGCTGAAGAACGACCACAAGGAAATACGCCGGCTGTTCAGCCAGTTCGAGAAGGCCGGCGACAACGCCGAGGCGACCAAGGGCGCGCTGGTCAAGAAGATTATCGAGCTGTTGACGGTGCACACCTACATCGAGAACGAGGTCATGTATCCCGAGGTGCGAAGGCTGCTGCCCGACCTCGAGGACGACATCCTGGAGTCCTACGAAGAGCACCATGTGGCCGATGTCCTCGTATCCGAATTGATGATGCTCAGCCCCAGGGACGAGCGCTTCGACGCGAAGACCACCGTCCTCATCGAGAGCGTCAGGCACCACATCGAGGAGGAGGAGGAGGACTGGTTCCCCAAGGTGCGGGCCGGCCTCGGTCGCAAGCAACTGCAGGAGCTCGGCGCCAAGATGGAGCAGAAGCGCAAGAAGGCGCCCAAGAGCCCGGCGCAGCCCAGCGCGCTGAAGAAGGCCATCGACGCGGTGGTCGCGTGAGGGCCACCAGCTAGCTGCCCGGCGGTCGTCGCAGCACGGTGACCGCGTAGTCGGCATGGGTACGCCACGGCCGCAGGTCCCAGGTGGCAAATCGGTGCTCGCGGATGAGGCCGGCTGCCGTGCAGTGCGCATCGAACTCGTCGAGGGAGTAGCCGGCGTCGAGCGCGAAGCCGGCCACGACGATGCCGTCGCCCCTGACGTGGTGTGCGATCCGGCTCAGCACGGCTGGTTCGGTTCCCGGCGCGACGAAGATGAGAACGTTGCCGGCGATGATCGCGGCGTCGAACGGTCTGGGCTCGCCGAGGGCGGCCAGGTCCAGTTCGCTGAGGTCGCCCACCAGCCAGGTCGGTCCGGGGTGATCCTCCCGCGCGGCCGCGATGAGTTCGACATCGACATCGACGCCGACGACGTCATGGCCGCGGCGCATCAGGTCGGCACCGATCCGGCCGGTACCGCAGCCTGCGTCGAGGATCCGGGCCCGCGGCGCGACGAGTGCGTCGACGAGGCGGGCCTCGCCGACCAGGTCCGTGCCATCAGCGGCCATCCGCCGAAAGCGCTCAATGTAGGCCTGCGAGTGGCCGGCGTCGAAGTCGGTGAACCACCGCGGCTGCTGCGTCATGGTCCACATACTGCCGTGGCCCGCGCCGGTAGGGTGTCCAGCATGGATCCGGCTCCCAGCCTCGGCGGGCGATGGCGCGGGTGACGCCCCGTCGCCCACCAGCCGTCCCTTTCTCCCTGGAGCCCCACCGTTATGACTGCCTACTCCGCAACGCCTGATGCCACCGGCCACTTCGGCCAATTCGGCGGCCGCTTCGTCCCCGAGGCACTCATCGCCGCGATCGACGAACTCACTGCCGCCTTCCATGCCACCCAGAGCGATCCCGACTTCGTGGCCGAACTGCAGCGACTGCTGCGCGACTACACCGGGCGGCCCTCGCCGCTGACCGACGTGCCGAAGTTCGGCGAACACGCCGGCGGAGCGCGGGTATTGCTCAAGCGCGAGGACCTCAACCACACCGGCTCACACAAGATCAACAATGTCCTGGGCCAGGCCCTGCTCACGCAGCGCATCGGCAAGAAGCGGGTGATCGCCGAGACCGGCGCCGGCCAGCTCGGGGTGGCTACGGCCACGGCGGCCGCGTTGATGGGCCTCGAGTGCACGGTCTACATGGGTGAGGAGGACACCCGGCGGCAGGCGCTGAATGTGGTGCGGATGCAGCTGCTCGGGGCCACGGTCGTGCCCGTCACCACCGGCTCGCGCACGCTGAAGGACGCGATCAACGAGGCGATGCGGGATTGGGTGACCAACGTCGAGACGACCAACTATGTGTTCGGCACCGTGGCCGGCCCGCACCCGTTCCCGCTGATGGTGCGCGAGTACCAGCGGGTGATCGGTGACGAGGCCCGCGCGCAGGTGCTCGAGCGCGTGGGCCGGCTGCCTGATGTTGTCGCCGCGTGCGTCGGGGGCGGGTCGAACGCGATCGGCATCTTCACCGCGTTCGTGCCGGACGCCGCCGTGCGACTGGTGGGTTTCGAGGCCGGCGGCGAGGGCATCGACAGCGGCCGGCACGCGGCCACGATCACCGGTGGCGTCCCGGGCGTGCTGCACGGCGCCCGCTCGTACCTGCTGCAGGACGAGCACGGCCAGACGACCGAATCACATTCGATCTCGGCCGGCCTCGACTACCCGGGGGTCGGCCCGGAGCACTCCTACCTGCACGACATCGGCCGCGCCGAGTACCGGCCGATCACCGATGCGCAGGCGATGGACGCGTTCTCGCTGCTGTGCAGGACCGAGGGCATCATCCCGGCCATCGAGTCGGCGCACGCGCTGGCCGGGGCCATGGACCTGGGCCGGGAACTCGGCCCGGACGCCGTGATCCTGGTCAACCTGTCCGGCCGCGGCGACAAGGACGTCGAGACCGCGGCGACCTACTTCGGCCTGAAGCCGTGACCGCGCTGGCTGATGCCCTGGCCCAGGCCAAGGCAGAGAACAGGGCGGCCCTGATCGGCTACCTGCCCGTTGGGTACCCGTCGGTGGACGTGTCCATCGACGCGATGCGCGCCATGGTCGAGGGGGGTGCCGACATCGTCGAGGTCGGCGTCCCGTACAGCGACCCGGTAATGGACGGCCCGACGATCCAGGCGGCCGCCGAGCCGGCGGTGCGGGCGGGCGTGAACATCGCCGACGCGCTGCGGGCCGTGGCCGCAGTCGCGCAGACGGGTGCCGCGGCGGTGGTGATGTCGTACTGGAACCCGATCGACCGCTACGGCGTCGAACGCTTCGCCGCTGATCTCGCCGCGGCGGGCGGCTCGGGTGCGATCACGCCGGACCTCGTCCCGGACGAGGCTGGGCCGTGGCTGGCCGCCAGCGACACGCATGGACTGGACCGGATCTTCCTCGTCGCGCCCTCGTCGACCGATGCCAGGATCGTGGCCACCGCTGCGGCGTCTCGCGGGTTCGTCTACGCCGCGTCCACGATGGGTGTGACCGGGGTGCGCACCGCGGTGGGCAGCGCGGCCGAGGCGCTGGTCAAGCGGGTGAAGGCGCTTGCGCCCGGCTCACCGGTCTGCGTGGGGTTGGGCGTGTCGAACGGCGCGCAGGCCGCCGAGGTGGGTGCCTTCGCCGACGGTGTGATCGTGGGCTCCGCGCTGGTGCGGTGCCTGCTGGACTCGCCCGACGCCGGCGGCGTGGCCGCGGTACGCGATCTTGCCGCCGACCTCGCTGCGGGCGTGCGGCGCCGCTAGCCGAAATCCACCCCCTCGGCTGGTCGCGAACACCTCAGTTGAGCCAGCGTGCCCTTGTACCGGCTCTGGTCGCGGGGGTGCTCACCCTGGCCCGACGACGCCGCGCAAACAAGACAAGCAGGAAAAGCGGTCAATTCGGGATGATGAGCAGCTTCCCGGTGGTGCGTCGCGCCTCGAGATCGCGGTAGGCGTCGGCGGTCTGCTCGAGTGAGTAGCGGCCACCGATCGCGACCCGCAGCGTGTTGCCGGCGATCGCGCCCAGCACCTCGCGGGCGCGCCAGAGCAACTCGTCACGGGTGGCGGTGTAGTGCGCGTGCGTCGGCCGGGTGAGGAACAGCGAGCCGCCCCGGTTCAGCCGTTGGATGTCGAACGGGGGCACCTGGCCGCTGGCGGCGCCGAACAGGGCCAGCAGACCGCGGGGCCGCAGCGATGCCAGCGACGCGTCGAAGGTGCTCTTGCCGACCCCGTCGTACACGACGTTGACGCCCCCGTCGGAGGCCGCCCGGACCGCCTGAGCCAGCTCGTCGGAATCGTCGATGCGGTCGTAGCGGATCACCACGTCGGCGCCGGCCGTACTGGCCACCTGCTCCTTCTCGGCGCTGCCGACGGTGCCGATCACGTGCGCGCCCTTCGCCTTGGCCATCTGCACCAGCAGCCGGCCGACCCCACCTGCCGCGGCGTGCACCAACACCTCGACGCCGGGCGTCACCTGGTAGGTGGAGTTCACCAGGTAGTGCGCCGTCATGCCCTGCAGCATCGCGGCAGCAGCGAGCTCGGCCGAGACCTCGGGCGGCACCGGCACCGCCTTCTGCGCGTCGACGACGCAAACCGTCGCGTGCGTGCCCTTGGCCGCGGCCGTCGCAATGACGTCCCCGCGGGCGAACTCGGTGACCTCGGCGCCCGCCGCCAGGACCCGGCCGGCGCACTCGTCGCCGAGGACGAAGGGGGTCGGGACCGGGTACACGCCCTCGCGCTTGTACACGTCGATGAAGTTCACCCCGGAGGCTTCGACCTCGACGAGCAGCTCGCCCGGCCCGAAGTCCGGCACCGGCAGGGTCTGGACCTCGAGGACCTCGGGGCCGCCGGGCTTTGGCACGACCACGGCACGCATCTGGTCAGTTTCCATGCCTGCCAACGTAGTCAGTCAGCGCCGTCGCCGGTGCAAGCTACCGTTGTCCAGTGTCCCCGATCGCCGCCATCCCCAGCCCTACGCACAGCGTCTGGCACCTCGGCCCGCTACCGATCCGGGCGTACGCCCTGTGCATCGTGGCGGGCATCTTCGTTGCTCTCTGGCTGACGGCGCGCCGCTGGCGCGAGCGCGGCGGTACCGCCGACGACGTCTGGGACGTCGCGGGCTGGGCGGTCGTGCTCGGGATCCTCGGCGGCCGGGTCTATCACGTCCTGACCGACCCGGAGCTGTACTTCGGTGCGGGCCGGCACCCCATCGATGCGTTCAAGATCTGGGACGGCGGCCTCGGCATCTGGGGTGCGATCGCGCTTGGCTGGGTCGGTGCCTGGATCGGCTGCCGGCGCAAGTCCTTGTCACTGGCCGCGTTCGCCGACGCGGCGGTGCCTGGCGTCGTGTTGGCCCAGGGCATCGGGCGCTGGGGAAACTGGTTCAACAACGAGCTCTACGGTGGCGCGACGAGCGTCCCGTGGAAGCTGCAGATCCACTGCATGGACCTCACCGCGGGGCATGCCACGATCTGCGACGGCGGGACGTCAACCGTGCTGGGCTACTTCCAGCCCACGTTCCTGTACGAATCGATCTGGGACATCGGCCTCGGCCTACTCCTGATCTACGTCGATCGGCGCTGGCGGCTCGGCCACGGCAACGTCGCCGCGCTCTACGTCATGGGTTACACCGCGGGGCGGATCTGGATCGAGGCGCTGCGCACCGACCACGCCAACCACATCCTGGGGCTGCGGCTGAACATCTGGACGTCCGTGGTCGTGTTCCTGCTCGGCCTGGCCTGGTTCGTCACGCACGGCGGGTTCCACGCGGGGCGCGAACCCACGCCCTACACCGGACGCCGCGCCGAGGCCGCGCTGGCCGGGACTTCCTCGGCCGACGACGACGTTGAGACTGCGGACGGGGCAGAACCTGACGATGCGGATGAGGGGGTCGAGGTGCATGGCCGACCCGACGACTGAGCTGCCCGAACTGCCGAACCCCGAGATTCACCACGAGCATCGCGATGTCGGCGGCGGGTGGCTGCGTCCCACTGTCTTCGGGATGATGGACGGCCTGGTCTCCAACTTTGCGCTGATCGCCGGAGTGTCCGGTGCGAGTTCCACGACGAATCAGGTCGCGCTCGCCGGATGGGCCGGGCTGGTCGGTGGCGCGTTCTCGATGGCCGTGGGCGAATACGTCTCGGTGCAGAGCCAGAACGAGTCCGCGCACGCCGAGATCGCGACCGAGCGCTACGAACTCGAGCACAACGCCCCGGCCGAACAGGCCGAGCTGGCCCAGATGTACATCGAGCGTGGCGTCGCTCCGGAGCTGGCCGAGCAGGTCGCCAAGCAACTCTCGAGGGACCCTGAGCAGGCGCTTCTGATCCACGTCCAGGAGGAACTCGGCGTCGACCCGAACCAGCTGCCCAGCCCGTGGACGGCCGCGTTCTCATCGTTCGCGTCGTTCAGCGTGGGCGCGTTCATTCCGCTGCTGCCGTACCTGTTCGGCGCCCACAACGTCGCGATTTCGGCGGTGCTGGCGATCCTGGCGCTGTTCGGCGCAGGCGCGCTCGCGTCCCGCTTCACCGTGCGCGGCTGGGTCTACTCCGGCATGCGGCAACTGGTGCTGGGGGTCGTCGCCGCCGCGATCACGTTCGGTGTCGGCCACCTGTTCCACGTCACGGTGGGCTAGCCGGCCCATCGAGGGCCAGCCACGCGCGGATGGCCGCCACCGCCTGCTCGGGGGTGCCGCCCGCATCGACGGTCATCCCGACCTCGTCGGGCGCCAGGGGCTCCAGGGTGGCCAGCTGGCTGGCGAGCAGCGACGCCGGCATGAAATGCCCTACCCGGTGCTCCATCCGATCTGCGATCACCACGCGGTCGAGGCGCAGCAACGCGAAGCGGACGTCAGGCCCGCCACCGCGCAGGACGTCGCGGTAGCTGCGCCGCAACGCCGAGCAGGCGACGACGGCGCCGGCACGCTGCTCGCGGGTCCAGGCCGCGATGGCGGCCAGCCACGGCGCGCGTTGCGCGTCGGTCAGGGGCTGCCCGGCATGCATGCGGGCCACGTTGGCGGCCGGGTGGAAGTCGTCGCCCTCGGCAAAGGGCCAGCCGAGTTCCGCGGCGAGCAACCGGCCGACGGTCGACTTGCCCGAGCCGGACACCCCCATCACGATCACGATCGGTGCGTCCGCCACCCCGACATCCTTGCTCACGCAACGCAACGACGCGGCGCACCGGGGTGGGTCACTTGCGGACCGACCGGTCGGTCCATAGGGTGAGTCCGTGACCGAACTGCCCGGCTTGGACCTGTCCGCATTGACGGGCTGGCTGGATGCCGCGCACCCCGGCTTGCGGCAGGGCGAACTGTCCGGCGAGGTCATCGCCGGCGGCAAGTCGAACCTGACCTACCGCGTCAGCGACGGCGTGACGACCTGGGCGCTGCGCCGCCCGCCGCTGGCGCACGTGCTGCCCACCGCGCACGACATGGTGCGTGAGTACCGCGTGATCAGCGCCCTGGCCGGCACCGCCGTGCCTGTCGCGACGGCCGTCGCGCTGTGCGAGGACCGCGACGTGCTCGGTGCCCCGTTCTATCTGATGGACTTCGTCGACGGGGTGGTGCTGGACCGTCCCGACGCACTGGCACGGCTCGACAAGGGCACGGCCCGTGCCACCTGCGAGCAGCTGATGGACACGCTCGTGGCGTTGCACGAGGTCGATCCGGCCGACGTCGGGCTCAGCGACTTCGGCCGCCCCGAGGGCTTCCTGGCCAGACAGGTCAAGCGCTGGCACGGGCAATGGCAGGCCTCCCAGACCGAACCGCGCGCGCAGCTCGGCCAGGTCGTCGAGCGGCTGAGCGCAACCCTGCCGGAGCAGTCGGCGCCCGCGATCGTGCACGGCGACTATCGCCTGACCAACGTCATGTTCAGCCCGGATTTCAGCCGGATCGCCGCGGTCGTCGACTGGGAAATGGCCACCCTCGGCGACCCGCTCACCGATGTCGGGCTGCTCGTCGTCTACCGGACGCTGTCGGCGAACGACGACTTCGGGATGCCGCCGATGGACCCGGCCGACGGGTTCCTCACCGCTGAGGAGATGGTGGCGCGCTACGCCGCGGGCACGCCCCGCGACCTGAGCACCCTCGACTGGTATATCGGCTTCGGCTACTTCAAGCTCGCCGTCGTCGCCGAGGGCATCCACCACCGCTTCCTGCAGGGCCAGACGGTCGGCACCGGCTTCGACCAGGTCGGGGCTGCCGTGCCGCGGCTGCTCGACGCGGCGCTGCACTCGTTGCGCAACCGATAGGAGACCGGCATGGACTTTCAACACAGCGAACGCTCCCAGGAACTGCAGAAGCAGGTCCAGCGATTCCTCGAGACGCACATCTACCCGGCCGAGGCCATCTTCGAGACCCAAGCCGCCGAGAACCGCGCGGCCGGGCGGCCGTTCGCCACTCCGGACGTCCTCGCGACACTGAAGGACGAAGCCCGCCAGCAGGGTCTGTGGAATCTGTTCCTGCCCGATGAGCGCTTCGGCGCCGGGCTGTCGGTGCTCGACTACGCGCCGATCGCCGAGCTGTCCGGCCGGTCCGCGGCCATCGCGCCCGAGGCGATGAACTGCTCGGCCCCCGACACCGGCAACATGGAGCTGATCGCCATGTTCGGCACCGACGAGCAGCACGCGCAATGGCTGCGCCCGCTGCTCGTGGCCGAGATCCGGTCCTGCTTCTCCATGACCGAGCCGGCTGTCGCCTCGTCGGACGCCACTAATATCGCCACCACGATCACCCGCGACGGCAATGACTACGTCGTCAACGGCCGCAAGTGGTGGTCCACCGGGGCGATGCGCCCCGAGTGTCGGCTCTCGATCGTGATGGGCGTCAGCGACCCCGATGCCGACAGGCACGCGCGGCACTCGATGATCCTGGTGCCAATGGACGCACCTGGAGTCACGGTCGCCCGTTCGACGACGGTGTTCGGCTACGACGACGGGCCGCACGGCGGACACGGCGTCATCGACTTCGAGGACGTGCGGGTGCCGGCGGGCAACCTGCTCGGGCCGCAGGGCGGCGGTTTCCTGATGGCGCAGGCCCGGCTGGGACCCGGCCGAATCCACCACTGCATGCGCAGCATCGGGATGGCCGAACGCGCACTGGAGCTGATGTGCGCGCGGGCGGTCTCGCGCTCGACGTTCGGCTCGCCGATCGCCGGCCACGGCGTCGTGCAGCAATGGATCGCCGAATCACGCCTGGCGATCGAACAGGCCCGGCTGCTGGTGCTCAAGGCGGCGTGGCTCATCGACACCGTCGGCGCGAAGGGTGCCCGCACCGAGATCGCCGCCATCAAGGTCGCTGCCCCGCGCGCCGCGTCGTTCGTCGTCGACCGGGCCATCCAGACGCACGGCGCGGCCGGCGTCTCCAGCGACACCCCGCTGGCCGAGGCCTGGGCCCAGCTGCGCACGCTGCACCTGGCCGACGGCCCGGACGAGGTCCACCTGCGCTCCATCGCTCGCCAAGAGCTGCGGCCCTACGAGGCCGCAACGCGATGACCGCTGCGGTAACCCAAGACGCACGGACGAGAGTGTTGCGCGCCGCGGTCGAGTTGTTCGCCAAGCAGGGGTACGACGGGACGAGCGTCGCGCAGGTGATCAGCCAGGCCGGCGTCGCGAAGGGCGGCTTCTACCACCACTTCACGAGCAAGGAGGCGCTGCTGTACGAGGTGTACGGCGACTTGATCACCCGGCAGCTGGCCGCCATGGACGCGATCGTGGCGCGCGGGTCGGCGCCGGGGGAGACGCTGCGGGCATTGATCGCCGACCTGGTCGAATCGACTGCGGCCAGCGCACAGCAGGCGCTGGTGTTCTGGCGCGAGCAGCACAAGCTGGGCGACGAGCGCACCGAGCAGTACCGCCGGGCCCGGCGC
Organism: Pseudonocardiales bacterium; assembly: GCA_025965875.1. Classification (GTDB taxonomy): domain Bacteria; phylum Actinomycetota; class Actinomycetes; order Mycobacteriales; family Jatrophihabitantaceae; genus QHCC01. Next base: position 12,599 of record JAOPWD010000368.1, on the reverse strand, counting down.
CGCTACCACGACACCGTCACCAATCTGATCCGCGACGGGCAGTCCGCTGGGTCCTTCGCCGCCGTCGCGTCCCCGGAGATGGTGACCTTCACGATCTTCGGCGTGATCAACGAGCTGCCGCTGTGGTACCGCCCGCAGGGCCGCAAGCGCCCGGCCCAGATCGCTACCGAACTGGCCGACTTCGTCCTCGCCGCGCTGGCGGTGCCCGCGTGAGTGGCTGGGGGCTGACCATTCCGCTGATCGGCGCGCCGCTGCCCGCGCACGCCGACCTGATCGGCGCGCTGCCGCGATTCGGCTACACCGACGTCTGGTCGGCCGAGACATCCGGAACCGACGCATTCACTCCGCTCGCGCTCGCCTCGGTGTGGGCGCCGACGATGCGGCTGGGTACGGCCATCGTGCCGGTGTTCACCCGCGGTCCGGCCCTGATCGCCATGTCGGCCGCGACGATGGCGGCCGCGGCGCCCGGTCGCTTCGTGCTCGGCCTGGGCGCGTCCAGTCCGGTCATCGTCGGCAACTGGAACGGCATCGCCTTCGACGAGCCGTACAAGCGCAGCCGCGACGTGTTGCGCGTGGTCAAGTCCGCGCTGGCCGGCGAACGGGTAGACGGCACCTTCGACACCTTCACGATCAAGCGGTTCAAGCTCGAGCAGGCGCCGGCCGTGCCGCCGCCCATACTGCTCGCCGCGCTTCGGCCGCAGATGCTGGCGCTGGCCGGGCGCGAGGCCGACGGGGCGATCCTGAACTGGCTGGCCAGCGCCGACGTCGCTCGCTGCGTCGACTCGATCGGCAACGCCGACGCCGACGTCGTGGCCCGCATCTTCGTCTGCCCGACCGACGACGCCAGCTACGCGCGCAACCTGGGCCGGCTGCTCATCTCGACCTACCTGACGGTGCCCGCGTACGCGGCGTTCCACGACTGGCTGGGGCGCGGCGCGGCACTGGCGTCGATGCACGCGGCGTGGGCGGCCGGGGACCGAGCAGGCGCTGCAGCGGCGATCCCCGACGAGATCGTCGACGAACTGGTGCTGCACGGCACGCCCGAATCGTGTCGCGCGCAGGTGCGGGCCTACGCCGACGCCGGCGTCAAGACACCGGTCATCGCATTGCTGCCGACGCCCGAAGCCACCGACCCGGCGGCACTGATCGACATCGTCCGCCGACTCGGGCCAGGCGCGTGATGGACATAGCTGACAAGATCATCGTCGTCACCGGCGGTGGGAGCGGCATCGGCGCGGCGCTGTGCCGGCGGTTCGCCGCGGATGGCGCTGCTGCCGTCGTGGTCGTGGATCTGCACGCTGACGCGGCGGCCGCTGTCGCAGACGGGATCGGTGGTGTCGCCGAGGCGCTCGACGTCTGCGACGCCGCCGCGGTGGCGAGCCTGGTCGAGCGCACCCTCGAGCGATTCGGCCGCATCGACCTGTTCTGTTCGAACGCGGGCATGGCCACCGGCGTCGAGCTGGACGATCCCGACGACATGTGGCACAAGGCCTACGACCTGCACGTGATGTCGCACGTCTACGCCTCGCGGGCCGTGCTGCCGGGCATGCTCGAACGCGGCAGCGGGTACCTGCTCAATACCGCGTCGGCGGCCGGCCTGCTGACCTCGCCGGGTGATGCCCCGTACTCGGTAACCAAGCACGGCGCGGTCGCGTTGGCCGAGTGGCTGGCGGTCACCTACGGCGGCCGTGGCATCGGGGTGAGCGTGCTCTGCCCGATGGGCGTTGCGACGCCGCTGCTGATGGATCCGCTCGCCGTGGGCAACGCAGGCGCGCAGGCCGTCGCGGACTCGGGGCCGATCCTGGCGCCGGAACAGGTGGCCGAGGCGGTCGTGGCCGGACTCGCGGCGCAGCGGTTCCTGATCCTGCCGCACCCCGAAGTCGGCACGTACTGGGCGCAGAAGGCCGCCGACCCCGAGCGGTGGCTGGCCGGCCTGCGCCGGCTCGTCGCGCGCAGCAGCACCTAGCCGCGTGACTCAGGCCGGGAACGTTATGGGTTGCTGGCGTTCTACGAGCTGCATGCCTGCAAGTCGCAGGATGATCTGTTCATGGGACGCTGGCCCCTGCCCGGCACGACTGATGAGCAGAAAGGCATTACGACATGGCAGGTGTTCAGGACCGCGTAGCGCTGGTGACCGGCGGCGCGCAGGGGATCGGTGCCGAGGTGGCCCGCCGGCTCGCTGCGGACGGCGCCAAGGTCGGCGTCCTCGACCTCAACGCCGATTCGGCCAAGAGCATGGCGGATGAGATCAGCGCAGCCGGCGGCACCGCGATCGGGCTGGCCGCCGACGTGTCCAAGCGCGAGGACGTGCAGGCCGCGGTCGACACACTCGTCGCCGAGTTCGGCGGCCTGCACATCCTGGTCAACAACGCGGGCGTACTGCGGGACAACCTGCTGTTCAAGATGACCGACGACGACTGGACGCTGGTCATGGACGTGCACCTGCGCGGGGCGTTCCTGGCCAGTCAGATCGCGCAGCGGCACATGGTCGAGGCCAAATACGGCCGGATCATCTCGATGTCGTCGACGTCGGCCCTGGGCAACCGCGGCCAGGCCAACTACTCCACGGCTAAAGCTGGACTACAGGGTTTGACCAAGACGCTCGCGATCGAGCTGGGCCCGTTCGGCGTGACCGCCAACGCGATCGCCCCCGGCTTCATCGAGACCGCGATGACCAAAGCCACGGCGGAGCGGGTGGGCGGCAGCATCGAGCAGATGCGCGAGGCGGTGGCCAGCACGGTGCCGGTGCGCCGTGGCGGGCTGCCGGCCGACATCGCCAACACGGTCGCGTTCTTCGCAGCTGAGGAGTCCGGCTACATCACCGGCCAGGTCATCTACGTCGACGGCGGCCGCGGCCTGCTCTGAGTCCTCGAGTGGTCACTTGGCCGTCGAGCAAGTGACCACTCGACGGGGGCGCACGTACGCTGGGCGGGTCACCCGCCGTCCGCGCTGAAGGACTCACTTTGTTCGACACACTCTCCGATCGCCTGGCCGCGGCGTTCACGAACCTGCGCGGCAAGGGCCGGCTCTCCGACGCCGACGTCGACGCCGCCGCCCGCGAGATCCGCATCGCGTTGCTCGAGGCCGACGTCGCGCTGCCGGTAGTTCGGGCGTTCATCGCCTCGATCAAGGAGCGAGCCCGCGGCGAAGAGGTCGCCAAGGCGCTGAACCCCGCCCAGCAGGTCATCAAGATCGTCGACGAGGAACTGGTCGCGATCCTGGGCGGCGAGACCCGCCGGCTGCAGTTCGCCAAACAGCCACCCACCGTGATCATGCTGGCCGGCCTGCAGGGCTCCGGTAAGACGACCCTGGCGGGCAAGCTGGCGTACTGGCTGCGCGAGCAGGGCCACACCCCGCTGTTGGTGGCCTGCGACCTGCAGCGCCCCAACGCGGTGACGCAACTGCAGGTCGTCGGTGAGCGGGCCAAGGTCGCCGTCTTCGCACCCGAACCAGGCAACGTCGGCGAGGGAAGCTCGCGACCCTCGGATGGGCGCGAGGGAAGCTCGCGACCCTCGGATGGGCGCGAGGGGAGCTCGCGACCCTCGGATGGGCGCGAGGGGAGCTCGCGACCCTCGGACGGGCATTGGGGTGATCCGGTCCGGGTGGCGCGGGACTCGATCGAGTTCGCCCTGCGGGCCCAGCACGACATGGTCATCGTCGACACCGCCGGCCGCTTGGGCATCGACGCCGAGATGATGCAGCAGGCCGCCGACATCCGCGACGCGGTGCACCCGCAGGAGACCTTGTTCGTCGTTGACGCCATGGTCGGCCAGGACGCCGTGAACACCGCAGAGGCGTTCCGCGACGGCGTCGGCTTCACCGGTGTCGTGCTCACCAAGCTCGACGGCGACGCCCGCGGTGGCGCGGCACTGTCGGTGCGCCACGTCACCGGCCAGCCGATCATGTTCGCGTCCAACGGTGAGAAGCTCGAGGACTTCGACGTCTTCCACCCCGATCGGATGGCCTCGCGCATCCTCGGCATGGGCGACATGCTCACGCTGATCGAGCACGCCGAGCGGTCCTTCGACGAGGGCGAAGCCGAAAAGATGGCCGCCAAGCTCGCGGCCGGGAACCAGTTCACGCTCGAGGACTTCCTCGACCAGTTGATGGCCATTCGCAAGATGGGCCCGATCGGCAACCTGCTCGGCATGATGCCCGGCATGGGGCAGATGAAGGACGCGATCAGCCAGATCGACGACAAGGACCTCGATCGCACCGCCGCGATCATCCGCGCCATGACGGTGGCGGAGCGCGAGAACCCGAAGATGATCAACGGCTCGCGCCGGCTGCGTATCGCCAACGGCTCGGGGGTCAAGGTCAACGACGTCAACCAACTCGTCGACCGGTTCTTCGAGGCCCGCAAGATGATGAGCCAACTCGGCGGCATGGGCGGCATCCCCGGCATGGGGCGCAAGAACTCGAACAAGTCGTCCAAGGGCAGGAAAGGCAAGAAGGGCAAGGGCAATCGCGGGCCGACCCAGGCGAAGATGCCGGCCGGTTTCCCGGGCGGCTTCCCCGGCGGGCCGGGCGGGTTCGGCGGCGGGCTGCCCACGCAACTTCCGCCCGGCACCAAGCTGCCTGACCTGAGCAAACTCAAGCTGCCCAAGGAGTAGCGCGGCCACCGACCGTGCACCGAGGTTGTTGTGCAGACGCGCCCGTCGGCACAGGTGTCGGCACCGGCGAGACTGCACAAGATCAGCACGAGATCGGTCGGGTCCAGCCGCCGGATTGGCTCGCTAGGCTCGGCGCGACCTGCTGCGTGATCGCGAGGAGCCCGACGTGACCGACCAGCCCGCCCCCGCTGCCCCGGCCGCACCAGCTGCTCCGGCCGACGGCCCAGCCGCTCCGGCCGAGCCCCGGCCCAGCGCCGAGGCCGCGACCAAGATCGCCGCCGGCTACCAGTTCACCGGTCCGGCGCTGGAATTTGGCACCGTCGTCCTCGACAACATCGCCTACCCCGAGGCCAAGATCCGGGTGCCGCTCAGCATGATGAGCCGGCACGGCCTCATCGCCGGAGCCACCGGCACGGGCAAGACCAAGACCCTGCAGGGACTCGCCGAACAGCTCTCGGCCGCCGGCGTCCCGGTCGTGGTGGCCGACATCAAGGGCGATCTGTCCGGCCTGTCTCAGCCCGGCGCCACCAACCCCAAGGTCACCCAGCGGGTCACTGACACCGCCGACACCGACTGGGCGCCGACGGCCTTCCCAGTCGAGTTCTACGCCCTCGGCGGCGTCGGCAGCGGTATCCCGCTACGCGCCACGATGACCAGCTTCGGACCGACCCTGCTGTCGAAGATCCTCGGCCTGAACAACACCCAGGAGTCCTCGCTCAAGCTGGTCTTCCACTTCGCGGACAAGGCGGGCCTGCCGCTGCTGGATCTCAAGGACCTGCGCGCGGTGATCCAGTTCCTCGTCGGCGACGAGGGCAAGGCCGAACTGGCCGAGCTAGGCGGGTTGTCGAGCTCGACGGCCGGCGTCATCCTGCGCGACCTGATCGGGCTCGAGGATCAGGGTGGCGACCAGTTCTTCGGCGAGCCCGAGTTCGAGACGAGCGATCTGCTGCGCACCGCAGCGGACGGCCGCGGCATCGTCAGCGCGATCGAGCTGGCCAACCTGCAGGACCGTCCGCAGCTGTTCAGCACGTTCCTGATGTGGCTGCTGGCCGACCTGTTCCACGAACTGCCCGAGGTCGGCGATGTCGACAAGCCCAAGCTGGTGTTCTTCTTCGACGAGGCGCACCTGCTCTTCGACGGCGCCAGCAAGGTGTTCCTCGAGGCCGTGACCCAGACCGTGCGGCTCATCCGCTCCAAGGGCGTCGGCATCTTCTTCGTGACGCAGAACCCGACGGATGTGCCCGACGAGGTGCTCGGCCAGTTGGGCAACCGCGTCCAGCACGCGTTGCGGGCGTTCACCCCCGACGACGCGGCAGCGCTGGCCAAGGCGGTCCGGACCTACCCGAAGACCAAGGACTACGACCTGGCCGAGGCGCTGCAGCAGCTCGGGACGGGCGAGGCGGTGATCACGGTGCTGTCCGAGCGGGGTGCGCCGACGCCGGTGGCCTGGGCCCGGATGCGCGCGCCACGGTCGCTGATGGCCCAGATCGATGCCACCGCCCAGCAGCAGGCGATCGCCGGCTCGCCGCTGCAGGCCAAGTACGGGGAGGGGATCGACCGCGAATCCGCGTACGAAAAGCTGGCCGCCAGGCTGGCAACACCCCCTGCGGCGCAGGCACCCGCGGCGCCACCGCAGACACCGCAAGCACCCCCAGCGCCGAAGCCGCCCGCGGAGCACAAGCAGGCGCCGCACAAGGACAAGCCGTCGGCTGTCGAATCCGTCCTCAAGTCCAGCGCGTTCAAGTCCTTCGCCCGTTCGGCGGCGACGGTGCTGGGCCGCGAGATCACCCGCGGCATCTTCGGTACCCGCAAGCGATGACCCCGCAGGCGCTGGGTCAGTCCGACTTGGCAGCGCGCATGGTCGCGGCCACATTGGGCGGGACGAGTTCGTGGCGCGAGAACTCCCGCGTGAACCGCCCCGTGCCTGCCGTCAGCGAGCGCAGCGTGATGGGGTAGCGCACGAGCTCGGAGTCGGGGACCTCCGCGTGCACGATCGTGCGCTCCATGCCCAGCGGTGCGGACGTGTCCGGCTCGGTCCCAGTCACCCGCCCCCGCCGCCCCGACAGGTCAGACAGCACGCCGCCCACGTGCGCGTCCGGCACGATGATCTCCAGCTTGGCCAGCGGCTCGATCAGCGCCGGCTGGGCGTTGGGCGCGGCGTCCTTGACCGCCAGCCCGCCGGCCATCTGGAAGGCGGCGTCGGAGGAGTCGACGCTGTGCGCCTTGCCGTCGACAAGTGTCACCTGCACATCGACGACCGGGATGTGGTCGTTGTCGAGCCCGCGCTCGAGCTGGGCGCGCACGCCCTTCTCGACCGAGCCGATGAACTGCGACGGCACCGAGCCGCCGACGACCTTGTCTGCGAACTGCACGCCCGACCCGCGCGGCAGGGGTGCCACGACCACGTCGCACACCGCGTACTGCCCGTGCCCGCCGGACTGTTTCACGAGCCGGCCGTGCCCACGGGACTCGGCGGTGAACGTCTCGCGCATCGCGATCCGCAACGGCACGGTGTCGACGTGTGCCCCAGTTGCCCGCAGCCGGTCCAGCACGACGTCGGCATGCGCCTCGCCCAGGCACCACAGCACGAGCTGGCCCGTCTCGGGATGCCGCTCCACCCGTACCGTCGGATCACCCGCGGTCAGCCGCCCCAGTCCCTTCGCGAGCGCGTCCTCATCGGCCCGCGTGGCCGCCTGCACGGCGATCGGCAGCAGCGGCTCCGGCATGTCCCACGGCGCGATCAGCAGTGGCGCCGTCTTGGCCGAGACAGTGTCGCCGGTCTCGGCCACGCCCAGGCGGCCGATGGCGCAGATGTCGCCGGCGATGGCCTGGGCGATCGGCCGCAGCGTCGCGCCGAGCGGTGAGTAGATCTGGCCCACCCGCTCGTCCGCGTCGTGGTCGGGATGGCCACGGGTGGCGCCGCCGTGCCCGGAGATGTGCACGGCCGTCTCGGATGTGAGCTTGCCGGAGAACACCCGCAGCAGCGACAGCCGGCCGAGATAGGGGTCGACGGTCGTACGCACCACCTCGGCGAGCAGCGTGCCGTCCGGGTCGCAGTTCAGCCCGGACGCGGGGGAGCCGTACAGCGGCATCGTCTCCGGCGGATCGAGTTCGACCGGCGACGGGAACGCGCCGGACAGCATCTCGAGCAACTCGCCCAGGCCCAGGCCGGTCGTCGCGCACACCGGCAGTACCGGGTAGAACGTGCCGCGGGCGACAGCGGTTTCGAGGTCGTCGATCAGGACGTCGAGACCGAGTTCCTCACCGGCGAGGTAGCGGTCGAGCAGCGTCTCGTCCTCGGTGTTGTTGATGATTGCTTCGATGAGGGCGGCCCGCGCGGCGTCGATGTCGCCGTCGACCGCCGTCGATTCATCCACCGGCGACTCCTTGGCCGGGAAGCCGGCGGAATAGTCGTAGACGGTTCGGGTCAGCAGCCCCACGAGCGCGTCGGGCACGCCCTCGCCGGCGCCCCCCACGGTCAGGTACAGCGGCAGCGCGTCCTGGCCGTCGGCGCCGCCGAACACCCGCTGCAGGTCGGCCACGGTCGAGTCGAACGACGTCCTTGGGACGTCCAACTTGGTGATGACGACAGCGCGCGGCGTGCCCAGCGAGGCGCACTCCTCCCACAGCGACACCGTGATCGGGTCGATGTCGTCCGCGGCGGAGACCACGAACAGCGCGGCGTCGGCGGCGCGCAGGCCGGCCCGCAACTCGCCGGTGAAGTCCGGATATCCCGGCGTATCGAGCAGGTTGACCACCACGTTGTCCCACCGCAGCGGGCACACCGAAAGCCCGACCGAGCGTTGCTGGGAGACCTCGACGGGGTCGTGGTCGCTGACAGTTGTGCCGTCGGTGATGGTGCCTGCCCGCCCGATCGTGCCCGTCGCCACCAGCAGTGCCTCGGCCAGCGTCGTCTTTCCGCCACCGGAATGGCCGACCAGCGCGACGTTGCGGATCTTCTCCGGACGGTCTGCGGTGTCGAACAAGGCGGTCGCGGTGGTCTTGGCGGCCTTCTTGGCAGACATCGCGTCAGCCCCCCAGATAGACAGGGCCGCCCTCGGGTCGCGAAGAACGGCGTCTTGGCATTCGACACCCAATCTCCTCCGCACGACAAGCGATCGGCGCAGATCGATCCACGGCGGCGGCTATCGTTGGGGCAAAACAGGCCTCCCGACCCCGGAACGGATACCCCGACAGCGTGCTCAACATCCACGCCCGATCCTTCTTCGCCAAAGCGGTCGGCCCACTGGGCGCCCGCTTGGCCCGGGCCGGGGTGACACCCGATGTGATCACCATCATCGGCACCGTCGGCGCGGTGACCAGCGCGCTGGTTTTCTTCAGCCGCGGGGCGTGGTTCGCCGGGACCCTGCTGGTCTGGGCCTTCGTGATGCTCGACCTTGTTGACGGCGCCGTCGCCCGGGCGAGTGGCCGCAGCTCGAAATTCGGCGCCGTGCTCGACTCGTCGTGCGACCGCATCGCCGACGCGGCTGTGTTCGGTTCGCTCGCCTGGTACTTCGCCAGGCATGACGAGCGCTGGATGTTGCTCGCCGCCATGCTCTGTCTCGTGCTGGGCTCGCTGACGTCCTACATCCGCGCCCGCGCCGAAGGTGTCGGGTTGACCGCGACGGTCGGCATCGCCGAACGCGCCGACCGGTTGATCATCGTGCTGGTGGGCACCGGCCTGTCCGGCGAACCCTTCGGGGTGCCCTACGTGCAAGCGGTCGCGCTCTGGCTGCTCGTCGCCGCGTCGACGATCACCGTCTTCCAACGTTTCGCGACCGTGTATCGGCAGGCCAAAGCGGAGGAATCCGTGCCCGCGGAGGCGTGATGTTGGGCGGGGCGCGGGGGCGCGTGGTCGATCTGGGCTACATGGCCGGCTGGGGCGCGGTGAAGGCGTTGCCGCACGGTTTGTCGGCCCGGGCGTTTCAGGCTGCGGCTGATGCCGCGGCGGTGCGTAACCGCAAGGGCACCCGCCAGCTGCGCAAGAACCTGCGCCGAGTCGTCGGCCCAGGCGTGTCGGAGCTGCGGCTGGACCGCTTCGTGGGCGAAAGCCTGCGCTCGTACTCGCGGTACTGGCTGGAGACGTTCCGGCTGCCGAAGATGGACCACCGTGAGGTCGCTGCCCGCCTCGACGCGAACGCCCAAGGAACCGAGCACCTCGACACGGCGATGGCGGGCGGCAAGGGCGCGATCATCGTGCTCCCGCACATGGGCAACTGGGACGTCTCCGGGCTCTGGTTCGTCGAGCGCGGCTTCCCGTTCACCACGGTGGCGGAGCGGCTCGAACCGGCCTCCCTCTACGACCGCTTCGTCGACTACCGCGAGAGCCTCGGCATGGAGGTGATCGCGCTCACCGGCGGTGACCGTTCCCCCATGGAGGTGCTCGCCGAGCGCCTGCGTGCCGGCCGCGCGGTCTGCCTCGTCGCCGATCGCGACCTGTCCCGCAGCGGCATCGAGGTGCAGTTCTTCGGGGAGCCCACCCGGATGCCCGGCGGGCCGGCGGTGCTCGCGGCCATGACCGGTGCCCCGGTGCTGCCGGTGGGCCTGTGGTTCACCGACGACGGCTGGGGGCATCGGGTCAACCCACCGATCGAGGTGCCCACGGGCCGGCTGCGCGAGAAGGTGGCAGCCGGCACCCAGGCTGTCGCGGATGTCTTCGCGCGCGAAATCGCCGCGCATCCCACCGACTGGCACATGTTGCAGCCGCTCTGGCTGGCCGACCTGCGCTCGCGAACCGCGCCGGCCCAGCCCGACCCCGCCGCGGCCCGGTGACCGGCCCGATGCGCATCGGCATCGTGTGCCCGTACTCCTGGGACATGCCCGGCGGCGTCCAGGCCCACGTCCGCGACCTCGCAGAGAAGCTCATCGAGCTCGGTCACGACGTCTCGGTGCTCGCCCCCGGCGACGGCGACATGCCCGGTCTGCCGCCCTACGTCGTCCTGGCCGGCAAGGCGGTGCCCTTCCCGTACAACGGCTCGGTGGCTCACGTGCAATTCGGCTTCGTGTCGGCCGCCCGGGTCCGACGCTGGCTGCGCGACGGCAAGTTCGACGTCGTGCACGTACACGAGCCGGCGGCGGCCAGCCTGCCGCTGCTCGCTTGTGTCATCCACGACGGCCCGCTGGTCGCGACGTTCCACATGGCGCTGACGCGCTCGCGGTTCCTGTCGATGTTCGACAACGTCCTGCAGCCGTTCTTCGAGAAGCTGAGCGGGCGAATCGCGGTGTCTGCGGCGGCCCGCAAGGTGATCGTCGAGCATCTCGGTGCCGACGCGGTCGTCATCCCCAACGGCGTCGCGGTGTCGCACTACTCCCATGCGCGTCCGCTGGCGGGCTACCCGCGCGAGGGCGGCACGATCGGTTTCGTCGGGCGCTACGACGAGCCGCGCAAGGGCATGGACGTCCTGATCGGCGCGCTCGCACTGCTGGCGCCCGAACGCAGCGGCCTGCGGCTGCTGGTCGCCGGGCGCGGTGACGCCGACGACTTCCGGGCCGAGCTGCCGGCTGGGCTGGCCGACCGCGTCGAGTTGCTCGGGCAGGTCAGCGAGAACGACAAGGCGCGGATGCTGCGCAGCGTCGACGTCTACTGCGCCCCGAACACCGGGCAGGAGAGTTTCGGGATCATCCTGCTGGAGGCGATGGCCGCCCGGACACCGATCGTGGCCAGCGACATCGACGCGTTCCGCCGGGTGCTGGCCGGCGGCGCCGCGGGGGAGCTGTTCACCACGGGAGACCCGGTCGCGTTGGCCAGCGCCCTGGGCGCCGTCCTCGACGATCCGGCGCGCCGCAGGCGGCTGGTCGCGGCAGGGGCGAAGGCCGTCGCGCCGTTCGACTGGTCGGTGATCGTCGAGCAGGTACTTCGCGTCTACGAACTCGCCATCGCCGGCGCCGGCATCGCCTCTCGCTGAGCTCCCGCAAGCTGGGGGGACCCCAGTCTGGCGCGCCGCGTTCGATCGCCCCGACGCACGCAGATAGAGTCTGCCAGCGTGCTTCCCGTCGGCTGGTTCGTGCTCGCCGTGCTCGTGGCGGTGCTGCTCACGATGTGGGTCACCTTCACGCTCACCCGGCTGGACCGGCTGCATGCGCGCGTCGACGCGGCGCAGGCGGCCCTGGACGCGCAGCTGGTGCGCCGCGCGGCGGCCCTGTTGCACGTCGCGGAGTCTCCGGACTCGGGCGCGGCCGAGCAGCGCCGGGCGTACTACGAGACGGTGGCGCGCGCCGCGCTTGACGTGGACATCGCCGAACGGCCCGGCGCCGAGAACGCCGTCGGGCGGGCGCTCACCGACCTGGCCGAACGCGAGCCTGAGCTGCGCGAGGACGCCGCGGCCGAGCTACGAGAGACGGCGGCCCGCGTGCAGATCGCCCGGCGCTTCTACAATGACGCGGTACGCGATACCCGCACGCTGCGCGCACGTCGCATGCCGCGGATGCTGCACCTTGCTGGTCGGCGCGCCATGCCGGAGTTCTTCGACATCGATGACACGCTGCCCGTCCACACCCTCGCTACGTCTGTGTCCCTGCCCGAACCCGACGATCTGACTATCGATTCTGCCCTCGATCCGGCAAAGGATGTTTCATGACCACCACCTCTCGCACTCTGCGGATCAGCTGCGCTGTGCTCTCGCTGACGTGCCTGTTGAGCGTGGCGGCCTGTGGCGGCGGCCATAAGAAGAAAGCCGCTCCCACTACCCCCGCGGCAACGCCGACGACGAGTGCCCCGGCGCCCAAACCGAAGCCGAAGCCGAAGGCGCCGACGGTCGACCCGCTCACCGGCGGCAAGGTCACGAAAGGCGCGGTCGTCGCCGTCAAGATCGACGACACCGCGAACGGGCGCCCGCAGGCGGGCATCGACAAGGCTGACATCGTCTACATCGAGCAGGTCGAAGGCGGGCTGACCCGGCTGGCCGCGGTGTTCCACTCGCGCAAGCCGGTGCCCGTCGGCCCGGTGCGCAGTGTGCGCGCCAACGACCCTGAACTGCTCTCGCAGTA
>JAOPWD010000358.1 GCA_025965875.1 Pseudonocardiales bacterium | reverse complement strand
GACGGCTCGCGTGCCACGCGACCGCGTCGCCGTGGTCAGTGTGTGGCTGTCGCCCGATGTACGAGGATCGGCGGGTGAGGTCGTCCAGGGAGCAGTGATGGCTCGCGGTTGCGTGGCGGCAGGCGAGTGCTCAGTTAGACGAGCAGGCCGTCGACGACGACCTCGAGCATGGGCCCGATGGATGTCGCGGGCAGGTTGCCCTGGTCAACGACACTGGCGATCCCGCCGACGAGTCGGGCGAACTGGAGTGAGTCGACGCCGGGACGAAGATCGTCTCCGAGTTGCTCGATGATCTGTGCGTTGGCGGCCCGCAGCGTCTGACACTTGGTTCGCATGGGCGAGGCGTCGTCCTCCATCGCGAGCGTGATCTTGGCCGGTCCGCCCTTGTGCACTGAGATCAGCTCGACGTATTGCTCGAACCAGCGCAGCAGGAGTTCGCGAGACGTGCCGCCCTCGGCGAGGACCTTGCCGACCGCGTCGTTGACCCGCTCGACCCATGCCTGCATCACCGCGTCGAGCAGGGAGTCGCGCGTCGGGAAATGGCGGTACAGGGTTCCCGCCCCAACGCCGGCAGCCTTGGCGATGTCGTCCAGCGGGGCGTCGTAACCCCGCGTCCGGAACGCCACTCGAGCGGCCTCGACGATCTTGTCGCGATTGCGTGCCGCGTCCGCCCGCACTGCTCCTCCTGTCATGAATCCACTTGCTAAGTGGAGAGTGTCTCCGTATCGTGGTTCTGGAAGCGGAGAACCTCTCCACATCAGTCTACGTGGGCTCGCGGCCAAACGCACGCAGGCCAGAACAGGACTACCCCCAGATGACTTCAATGCTGCAGACCCGGCCCGCTCCCATGGGGTCAGTACGCCGCAATCCGGCGATCGGGATGTGGGTCGTGCTCGTCGGTCAACTCATGCTCGTCCTGGACGCGACGATCGTGAACGTCGCGCTGCCGCACATCGCCACAGACCTGCATTTTGGCTCTGCCTCGCTGTCCTGGGTCCTCAATGCCTACAGCCTTGCGTTCGGCGGCCTGCTGCTGCTCGGCGGTCGCCTCGGTGACGTGCTCGGCCGGCGTCGGGTGTTCATGACCGGCTTGGGCGTGTTCACGATCGCCTCCTTCGCCGGCGGGCTCGCCCAGGCACCGTGGGAACTGGTCACCTCGCGGGCCTTTCAAGGCGTTGGCGCCGCGCTGTCGGCGCCGTCCGTCCTGGCACTGATCGCCACCAACGCACCGAACGAGGCGGCTCGCAACCGTGCCCTGGCAGCGTTTGCCGTCATCTCCTCCGGAGGAGCGGCGCTCGGCTTGATGCTCGGGGGCGTTCTTACTGACCTCGTGTCCTGGCGATGGACGATGTTCGTCAACGTTCCTATTGGTCTGGCTGTCCTGTTCCTCGTGCCCGGACTGGTCGGCGAGACCGCGAGACGGCTCGGTCGGTTCGATTTCGTCGGCGCGGGTTCCGCGACCGCAGCGGCGGTGTCCATCGTGTGGACTGTCGTGAACGCACCCGAACAGGGCTGGGGAAGCGCGCGCACCATTGGCGGGATGGTCCTCGGCGCTGCCCTGCTGGTCGTGTTGGCGGTTACCGAGCGTCGCCACCCGCACCCGTTGCTGCGGCCTGCGCTGCTGCGCAGTCGGCAGCGGATCGCCGGGCTGGTCGCGATGGCCGCTGTGTACGGCGGCATGCTCGCGACTTTCTTCCTCACGGTGCAACTGTTGTCCCACCAGTTCGGCTACAGCCCACTTCGCACCGGCGTGGCGTTCCTGCCTGTGCCGCTGGGCGTATTCACGATGTCGCGCCTGGCACCCCGCTTGGTCGCGCGGATCGGACCGGCTCCCTTGATCGCCGCTGGTACCGCGAGCGTGCTCACCGCGATGAGCCTGTTGCTCGGTGTCGACGCCTCCACCAGCTACGCCGCCGGGGTCTTCCCGTCGCTGTTGCTGATGGGCCTAGGCATGGGCGCAAGCTTCATGCCGATCACAGTCCTCGCCCTGAACGGCGTCGAACCGGAGCACACCGGAGCAGCCTCTGGCCTCCTGCAGACCATGCAGCAGCTCGGGGGAGCCGTCGGGCTCGCCGTGGTTGCGTCCGTATTCGCTGGTCGGATCGCTCACGGCTTCGACCCAGCGCTCCGGGCCGGCTACGGTGCGGCGACGGTGCTGGCCACTCTCGCTTTCGCCAGCGCGGTGACCCTGCTCGCGCGCCGAACCTTCGCCGCCACTCCGGCGTAGCGCAGCAGATCCACGAGCAAATCCACAGACAGATCGACGTCGTCCGCAGGAGCCGACCATGACGCTAGCCTTCCGCCCGGCCGGTCAAGAACTCGTGTCGAACCGGCGCCACGTGGCAGCCCAGAAAGACATCACCGGGTCTGCCAGAGCCCTCACGCGTCTCCTCAGCGTGGCGGTGGCGGGGCTGCTGGTATGGATTGTCATCCTGGGTGTCAGCCTGCCGACGGCTGACACGACCAGGCAGTGGAGGCTGCTGTGGATCGGCTTCGACACCGCGGAGGTCGCGGCCCTTGGCGTCACGCTATGGGCCGTATACCGGTCGCGCCAACTTGCGATTCCTGCCGCACTGATAGCCGGGACACTGTTTGCCTGCGACGCCTGGTTCGACGTCGTGCTGTCTTGGGGCACCCACGGGTGGTGGTTCAGTCTCGCCACTGCCGTCCTTGTCGAACTGCCACTCGCAGCTCTGCTGTGGGGCAGCGCACGCTCGATGGTCCACGCGGTGATCGCTCACCAGGTCCCGCAGACCCTGCAATCCACCAGCGGACCACACCTCCGCCAGCTCGAGCTTCTCCCGGACGAGCACCCAACTGAAGACCGAAGCGCCGCTCCGGTCGTGCACGGTGTGCAGCCCCCAGATCTGTGACGATCACGGAGCCAATCGCGGCCAGACGAGCCCACGCACGGGTCCCGATCGATCCCGCCGAGACGGTCGCGATCTTCGGGGTCGGCGGCCTCGGGCACCTCGCTCTGCAGTACGCCGGCGCATCGCCGGCGCGTTCGTGATC
>JAOPWD010000357.1 GCA_025965875.1 Pseudonocardiales bacterium | reverse complement strand
GCTGCAGCAGTCCCTGGTGGAGCAGGCCCACAGCGTGAGCCCGGTCCAGCTGGCCCAGGCCGCCCGCGCCATGGCCTACGCCCTGGACCAGGACGGTGTCCTGGTCGAGGAACACGACCGCCACCGCCGCCGCGGGCTGCAGATCACACGCCGCACCGACGGCTCGGCCCGCCTCGCCGGCGACCTGACCGCGATCTGCGCCGAAGCGCTGCTCAGCACCCTCGAGCCGTTGGCCGCGCCCGCCCCGGCCCAGGACGGCGCCAAAGACCCCCGCACCTGCGGGCAACGCTGGCACGACGCCCTGCACGATGCGGCGCTGATCGCGCTGCGTTCCCAGCAACTGCCCGACTGCGCCGGGTTCGCCGCCACCATCGTGCTGCACATGACCCCGCAACAGGTCGACACCGGCACCGGGCTGGTCACCACCGGCCACGGCGCCCAAATCAGCGTCCCCGAAGCACTGACCCGGTTCGGCGACGCCCGCATCCTCCCCGTCCTCCTCGGCGACACCGGGCAGATCATCGCCCACGGCCACACCCGCCGGATCTTCACCGAAGGCCAACGCCTGGCCATGACCGCCCGCGACCTGGGGTGCTCGTTCCCCGGCTGCACCCACCCCCCCACCCGATGTCAGGCCCACCACATCACCGACTACACCATCACCCGAAAAACCAGCATCGACGACGGCACACTCGTCTGCGGGTTTCATCACCGCGAACACCCCAAGTTGGGCTGGACCTGCCACATGATCAACGGCATCCCCCACTGGAAAGCCCCACCCTGGCTCGACCCGCAACAAACCCCACGCCGCAACCAAGCCCACGCACGGCCGCTCGTCTGACGCTCCCAGCCCGCGAGCTACCAGTGAGCTGGCCGGCTCAGGGACGGGGGCAAGCCCGTGTCGGAGTCGCCCAACGCCGAGTCGAGTTGAGGCTGGGTGAGGAACAGGCTCTCGGTGAGGTCGGCCCCGCGGAGATCGGCGTCCCTCAGATCGGCGCCGGTGAGGTCGGCCAGAGTGAGATCAGCGCGTCGCAGCCCAGCACCGATGAGCCGAGCTCCTCTGAGATTGGCACCGCGGAGATCGGCCCCGTTCAGTCTCGCTGCGATGAGATCGGCGCCCCTGTGGTCCAGCTTGGGCCCACGCACCGGGGCCCGCGCCAACTCACTCGCGCGCACCAGCAGCGTGTTGGTCTCGTCTTGGTGCTGCTCGACGTCCAGCTCGGTGAGCTCGTCGGCTCGACCCTGGGTCATGCGTTCAGTGACATCGAGCGCGCGGCGCAGGTCGTCGGCGATGGGCCGGGAGGCCGGCAAGGCGAGCGCCGCGGTCAGGTACCAGAGCAGCTCGTGCAGTTGCCGCATGATCGGGAACACCGCGAACATCTGCTTCGCCGTGCCCGGGTGCCGGCGCCAATCCCGTGCGCCGAAGGTGACCTGTGCGACCTGCTGGCCTGCGCCGAAGCAGTCGTACACGGTGCAGCCGCGAAAGCCGCGTGGCCGGAGCTCGCTATGGATGCCACAGCCGAAGTCCGGTTGCAGATTTGGGCACGGCTGCTCGGCCGGCTTGTCGATCGCGAAGTCGACCGATGCCGAGAACGCCGGCACGACGCAGCACAGCCCGAAACAGCGCGCGCAGTCCGCCTGAAGAGAGCGGTGATCGACGGTCAAGATGCCGGTCAGACGTCGGCGAAAGCCGGCGTCACGGAGTTGGGCACCGCCCCGACGGCCGCGGCGCGACGGGCGAACTCGACGAGACCGTCGAGCTGCCGCGGGCCAAGCGAGAAGTCCAGCGTGCGGAAATACGTGGCCAGCGTGGCGGCGTCGAACACTTCCCACTGCGCGGCCTGAGCGGCAATCTCGTCGACGTGGGCCAGCGCGTCGTCCCGGCTGCGGACGAACGCGTTGTGCACGTCCTTGACCAAGCCCGGATTCGCCTCTGCGTAGTCACGTCGGACTGCCCACACCGCGAACACCATCGGCAGGCCGGTCCAATCGCGCCACACCTGCCCGAGGTCGTACACGTCGAGCCCGTGGCGCGGGGCATCGTAGGTGGCCCGCAGCGCGGCATCGCCGATCAGTACCGCGGCGTCGGCCTCGAGCAGCATCGTCGTCAGGTCCGGCGGGCACCCGAAGTAGTCGGGCGCGACGCCGTACACCTCGGCCAGCCACATCCGGGCCAGCAGCACCGACGTACGTGACGTCGAACCGAGCGCGACCCGGCGATCCTGCAGCGCGTCCAGCGGCACCTGGCTGACCAGGTTCACCGACAGCACCGGCCCGTCGGAGCCGACAGCCAGGTCGGGCAACAGCAGCAACTCGTCGGCGTTGCGCAAATACTCGACCAGCGAAATCGGCCCGATGTCGAGGTCACCGGCCACCAGCATGTCGTTGAGCCGGTCCGGCGTGTCCTTCGTGAGCTCGACGTCGAGCAGTGCCCCCGAGCGCACAAGTCCCCAATAGATCGGCAGACAGTTCAGAAACTGAATGTGGCCCACGCGGGGACGCTGGGAAACGGTCACCTCTCGACGCTACGCGCCGCCCCCGATCGTGGTCCGCTCGCCAGCGGTAGGAGGCAAGGGTCGGGATGCATCGATGGTGCCCAATGGACGAACGGCTCGAGACCGGACGCGGCCGAGCCGCTAACGCGTTGGATAGGGTCAGCCGAGTGAGCGGCGACGCTACGGACTTTGCACTCGCGGCGTCGCTGGTGCGTGCGGCGGCGGAGCTCGCCGAGAGGATGCTGCGCGACGGGATGACCACCGTGCACAAGACATCGATGTCCGACGTCGTGTCCGCCGCCGACCACGCGGCCGAGGAACTCATCGTGTCCCGACTGCGCGCGGCCCGCCCCGGCGACGGGCTGGTCGGCGAAGAGGGCACGAACGAGCCGGCCGAGCGCACCTGGTTCATCGACCCGGTCGACGGGACGTACAACTTCCTCTCCGGCCTGCCACTGTGGTGCTCGGCGATCGCGCTGACCGACGCGGACGGCTTGGTGCTGGGCGCCATCCGTCACGCAGCCACGGACGAATCGTGGCTCGGCGGACGCGGGCACCCGACGACCCGAAACGGCGTGCCCGTCGCGCCACTCGTCGACCGCCCGCTCTCGGACATCTCCGTCGCGAGCTACCTGCACCCGACGACGCTGCCCGACGACGGCGCGCGCATCCCGCTGCTACGTGTGATGCAGGGGGCAGCGACGGTACGGATGCTGGGCTCGGGATCGATCGAGCTCGCTGCCGTCGCCGCGGGACGGCTGGGCGCGTGGGCGCAGATCGACTCGCTGGACTGGGACTGGCTGCCCGGCGTCGCGCTCGTCGAGGGGGCCGGCGGCGTCACGACGGTCCTCGAGGCGAATGGCCATCGCTGGCACCTCGCCGGCTCCGCGCAGGCCGTGGCCGAGATCAGCGCGCTCGTCCTCGGCTAAACGCACTAGCCCCACTCACGCTTCAGCGGTCCTTCAGCGGTACGGCTATTACGCCGCGTGCTGAACCCGATCCCGGTTCATCCTGCGGCGCACGCTTGCGTGCCGGGACGTTTGACACGTACGGCCGTCGAACCCTATGCCGCGGCCGGCCGACGCGCGCCTGCTCGATGCTCACGTCCGGACGGGTGAGCGGCTCGCGGCGCCGCATCTGCCGCAGGATGCGCCGACGTCGGCCGCGCTCGCCAACCTGGCTGCGTTCTCGCTCGATCGTCGGCTAGCGGGTCTGGCCGAGTCGTTCGGTGCCCAGTACACCCGTTACGTGACGACCTGACCTTCAGTGGCGGGACATCGCTGCTGAAGGCGCGCAGCCGGTTCGTCGAGCTCGTCGACGAGATCGTCCGCAGTGACCGGCTGCGTCTCAACGATCGCAAGACGGTCGTGCTCGGTGCGGCCGGGCGCCAGCAGGTGCTCGGCGCGGTGATCAATGTCCACCCCACGGTGGCGCGACGCAAGCGACGCCCTGCGCGCGCTGCTGCACAACTGCGCAATCCAGGGCTGGCAGACGCGGGCGCGCGGGCTCGGTCGCATCTCGTGGATCGGCTGGCTGGACAGCACGGCTGCGGCAGAGCTTCCACGC
Source organism: Pseudonocardiales bacterium (assembly GCA_025965875.1). Taxonomy (GTDB): domain Bacteria; phylum Actinomycetota; class Actinomycetes; order Mycobacteriales; family Jatrophihabitantaceae; genus QHCC01. The sequence goes on along the minus strand of JAOPWD010000357.1, from coordinate 3,032 downwards.
GGTCGACTGGTCGTGACCGCGGGCCTGATCAGTCGATGTCGTCCTCGCCCGCGAGCTTTTGGTCCAGGTCGGCCCGATTGTCGCGGTGGGCGTTGACCCGCTGCTCCAGGTTCGCGGCGAAGCGGGCGCGCGGGACGGACAGCAACACGTACGACAGCGGGATCGAGAGCAGCACCGCGACGAACGCGCCGGCGAAGCCGTGCAGCCCAGCCAGCACGATCACGCCCCACAGCACCAGGAACAGCCCGAACCGCAGGATCGTGTACAGCCACATCGAGCCGAGCCAGCCGGCGAACGACGGCCCCTTCGATTGCTGCTCATCCACAGGATTTTCCTTTCGCGGTCCCTGCGACATCGCGAGCGGCAGCGAGCGATGTCGTGGGCTCATCAGGCCCAGATGGCCTGCGGTTCGGCGCGCCGCTCAGCCAAGGCAACCGGACCGTCGTACTCGCGGATGATCTCGTAGCGGGTGTTGCGCTCGCGGGGGGTGAACCCGGCGTCGCGGATGAGGTTCAGCAGGTCGTCGCGGGTCAGCTTGTCCGGAGTGCCGTAGCCGTCTGCGTCGTGGGTGATCTTGTACTCGACCACCGAGCCGTCCATGTCGTCGGCGCCGAAGTTCAATGCGAGCTGTGACGTGGACAGGCCGTGCATAACCCAGAACACCTTGACGTGGTCGAAGTTGTCGAGCATGAGTCGGCTGACCGCGAACGTCTTGAGCACGTCGGCCGGCTGCGCCATCGGCAGATGCGACAGGCGGTTGTTGTCGTTGTGGAAGCGCAGCGGGATGAAGACCACAAAACCGCCGGTCTCGTCCTGCAACTCGCGCAGTCGCATGACGTGATCGACGCGGTGGCGCGGCTCCTCGATGTGCCCGTAGAGCATCGTCGCCGGAGTGCGCAGGCCCTTGCTGTGCGCGAGCCGGTGGATGCGCGACCAGTCCTCCCAGTGGGTGTTGTGGTCGACGATCTGCTTGCGGACCTCCCAGTCGAAGATCTCGGCGCCGCCGCCCGTCAGTGACTCCAGGCCGGCGTCCATCAGCTCGTCGAGGATCTCGTCGGCGGACAGGCCGGAGATCTTCTCGAAGTAAAGCACCTCGGTGGCGGTGAAGCACTTGAGCGCGACGTCGGGCAGTGCCGCCTTCAGCTCGCGCAGCACCCGCGGGTAGTACTTCCACGGCAGCGTCGGGTGCAGGCCGTTGACGATGTGCAGTTCGGTGAGGCCGTCGTCCTTCATGGCCAGCGCCTTCTCGACGGCCTCCTCGACGCGCATCGTGTACGCGTCCTTCTGACCGGGCTTGCGCTCAAAACTGCAGTAGGCGCATGACGCGGTGCAGACGTTGGTCAGGTTGAGGTGCCGGTTGACGTTGAAAAACGTCGAGCTGCCGTTCTTCTCCGTACGCACCCCGTGCGCGAGACCGCCCAGCCAGGCCAGGTCGTCGCTGTCGTAGAGGTCTTCGCCGTCGGCGCGGTTGAGTCGCTCGCGGGCGAGGACCTTTTCGGAGAGCTCAGCCTTGCGGGACTCGGTCAGCGCCATGCCGACAAGCGTACGGGGGCGTTCGAGGCGACCCCCTACGCACTACGGCTCACCCCACGAGGGCCTCGCCGAGCGATAGACCGCGAACCCGTAGACCTCACGCCAACAGGAGTTGACAGTGCTAACTTATCGTCGCTAACTTAGCGCTACTAACATCCCGCCCGGCAGGAGCCGACTATGCTGACCCGCCTCGCCGATCTCGGGATCCGGGCACCGCGCCGCGTCCTCGTCTCCGCCGGTTTCCTGCTCGTCCTCGCCGTGGTCTTCGGCGCCCCGGTCGCCGCCCACCTGTCCGGCGGCGGGTTCCGCGATCCGGGCTCAGCCTCGAGCAAAGCCGACGATCTGCTGCAGTCGACGTTTAACGCCGGCGATGCCAACCTCATCCTCGAACTCAGCTCCCCGGCCGGCAGCGACAGCACCGCGGCCCGGACCGAGGGCCTCTCGATCGTCCGCGCGCTGCAGCACGAGAAGTACGCCAGCCAGGTCGTGTCGTACTGGACAGTGCCGCAGCGGCAGGCGGCCGGCCTGCGCAGCGCCGACGGCGAGTCCGCGCTGGTGGTAGCTCGGGTGGCCGGCAACGACAACACCGCACCGACTCGCGCGGCCGACATGACCAAGTCACTCGTCGGGACCCACGACGGCGTCATGGTCAAGGCCGGCGGGATCATGAGCACGTACACGCAGGTCAACGACGACATCGCCGCCGACCTCAAGCTCTCAGAACTGATCGCAATCCCGCTGACCGTGGTCGCCCTGACCTGGGTCTTCGGGAGCTTTGTCGCCGCGCTGCTGCCGCTGGCTATCGGCCTGTCGTCGATCATCGGGACGATGGCCATCCTGCGCGGTCTGTCGATGGCAACCGACGTCTCGATCTACGCGCTGAACATGACCACCGCGTTGGGTCTGGCCCTGGCCATCGACTACAGCCTGTTCATCGTCAGTCGCTATCGCGAAGAGGTCCGCAACGGTTCGGCACCGGACGACGCGGTGCGCCGCACGATGCAGACTGCCGGGCGCACCGTGCTGTTCTCGGCGCTCACCGTCGGGCTGGCTCTCGCGGCGCTACTGGTCTTCCCGGTGTACTTCCTGCGCTCGTTCGCCTACGCCGGCATTGCCGTGGTGGGGTTGGCGACGCTAGCCGCGTTGATCCTGCTCCCGGCGCTGCTGACCGTCCTCGGTGCGCGCGTCGATGCCCTGGATCTGCGGGTCTTCGTGCGCCGCGTGTTCCGCCGGTCGACGCCCGCCGTCAAGACCGTTGAACAGGGCTTCTGGTACCGCTTCGCCAACCTCGTCATGCGCCGCGCGCTGCCCGTCGGGCTGCTGGTGACTGCTGTGCTCGTCGCGCTCGGCCTGCCGTTCCTGCACGCCCACTTCGGCTACCCCGACGACCGGGTACTGCCGCAGTCGGCGCCGGCGCATCAGGTCGGCGACAGCCTGCGTAGCCAGTTCTCGTCCAACGCGTCGTCCACGATCACTGTCGTGGCCGGCGACATCTCCGC
>JAOPWD010000279.1 GCA_025965875.1 Pseudonocardiales bacterium | reverse complement strand
TGCGCCCGCACATCGATCGCGTGCTCCCGCTCGAGTCCGCCGCCGAGGGCCTGACCGCGATGGCTGCCGGTGACCTGGTCGGCAAGATCGTCCTCGAGGTCTGAACTTGTTCCGCCGGTGTCGTTCGCTCACCCCCTCGCAAGCTCGGGGGTTCCTCGCGCCATTCGCGCCTTCGGCGCGACCGCGTCGCGGCGGCTCAATCGCGCTGGGGCTCCCCCCGCTTGCGGGGGAGCTCATCACGTCGTTGGTCACCCCTCCTACCGCGAGTGGTCAGCTACGTCTCGAGTGGTCACTTGTAGATGACCAGTCGACGCGTAAGTGACCACTCGAGGACGGTGACGGCCGTCGTCTGCGCCGCGTTCGACGCACCGATGGACGCGGGCGTGCTCGCAGTGCGTGAACTCGTGCGGACTGCTGGCGTCGACCTCCCGCCGCAGCCGCGACACCGGCCACATCTCAGCCTGGCGGCGGCCCGCGTCGTGCAGGGTGCGGAGCTGGACCGGCTGGTGGTGGCGGCGGCTGACGTGGCCGCTGCCCACGAGCCGATCGACCTCGTGCTGGCCGACGTCGGCAGCTTCGGCCGAGCCGGGGTGCTGTGGCTCGGTCCGGCCGCATCGCCGGCACTGGAGACGCTGCAGCGCGCCGTGGCCAGTGCCCTGGCCGACGCCGGCTGGCCGCCCGCCTTCGGTGAACGCAGCGAGCCGTCCGGCTGGGTGCCGCATTGCACGTTGGTCACCCGCCTGTCGAAGCCGCGGCTGCGCGACGTTCGGGCCGCGGTGCGGGCGCAGTTCGAGCCCATCCACGGCCAGGTCGACGCCCTCGCGACGATCCTGGTCGGCGGACACGGCGACCTGGCCTACGTTCGGCTGGGTTGAGCGATCCGCACCACTCACCGCGCGGCGCAGGCCACAATGCACCCATGCTCGATCACATATCCATGCAATGCGCAGACCTCGGGGCCAGCGCCCGGTTCTACGACGCGGTGCTGGGCACCCTGGGCGGCCGCCGGGTGTTCGACTTCGGCCAGACGATCGGCTACGGCCGTGACTTTCCGACGTTCTGGATCGGCGAGCAAAGCACCGGCGAGGGCTTCCGCGAATCGCACGTGGCCTTCACCGCCGAGAGCCGCGTCGCCGTGCACGCGTTCTTCGACGCAGCGGTGGCCGCCGGTGCCGAGGTGCTGCACGAGCCACGAGTGTGGCCGGAGTACCACGAGCACTACTACGGCGGATTCGTGCGCGATCCGGAAGGCAACAACATCGAAGCGGTCTGCCACCAACCCACGTAAACCGTCCGGCCGGGCTCCGCTTTGCACCTTTCCGCGCCCCGATCCGGGCCGATTTGGGGCGCTGAAAGGTGCAAAGCGGTTACTTCTTGACGGCCTCAGCGGAATCGCCGGTCGACAGGGCGGCGATGAATGCCTCCTGCGGCACCTCGACGCGGCCGACCATCTTCATCCGCTTCTTGCCTTCTTTCTGCTTCTCCAGCAGCTTGCGCTTGCGCGTGATGTCACCGCCGTAGCACTTGGCCAGCACGTCCTTGCGCATCGCGCTGATGTTCTCGCGGGCAATCACGCGCGACCCGATCGCGGCCTGGATCGGTACCTCGAACTGCTGGCGCGGGATCAGCTTGCGCAGCTTGGCCGTCATCGACGTGCCGTAGGCGTAGGCCTTGTCCTTGTGCACGATCGCCGAGAATGCGTCGACAGGCTCACCCTGCAGCAGGATGTCGACCTTGACGAGATCGGACAACTGCTCGCCGGACAGCTCGTAATCCAGGCTCGCGTAGCCGCGGGTGCGTGACTTCAGCTGGTCGAAGAAATCGAAGATGATCTCGGCCAACGGCAGCGTGTACCGCAGTTCCACGCGAGTCGGCGACAGATAGTCCATCCCGCCCAGAGCGCCGCGCCGTTCCTGGCACAACTCCATGATCGCGCCGATGTACTCGCTCGGCGCGATGATCATCGCCTTCACGATCGGCTCGTAGGTCTCGGCGATCTTCATGCCGGTAGGCCAGTCGGACGGGTTGGTGACGATGCGCTCGGTGCCGTCCTCGAGCACCACTCGGTAGACCACGTTCGGCGCGGTGCTGATCAGGTCCAGGTCGAACTCACGCTCGAGACGGTCGCGGGTGATCTCCAGGTGCAGCAGGCCGAGGAACCCGCAGCGGAAACCGAACCCGAGAGCAGCACTCGTCTCGGGCTCGTACACGAGCGCGGCGTCGTTGAGTTGGAGCCGGTCGAGCGCGTCGCGCAGCAGCGGGTAGTCCGACCCGTCGAGCGGATACAGGCCGGAGTAGACCATCGGCTTGGGGTCGCGATAACCGCCGAGCGACTTCTTGGCCGGCTTGGCCGCGTCGGTGACCGTGTCGCCGACTCGGGACTGGCGGACGTCCTTGACACCGGTGATCAGGTAGCCGACCTCGCCCACGCCGAGCCCTTGAGTGGGCTTCGGCTCCGGAGAGATCACGCCGATCTCGAGCAGTTCGTGGGTGGCGCCCGTCGACATCATCTTGATCCGCTCGCGCGGCGTGAAGTGCCCGTCGATGACGCGGATGTAGGTGATCACGCCGCGGTAGATGTCGTAAACGGAGTCGAAGATCATGGCCCGCGGCGGCGCGTCGGCCGCCCCGACCGGCGCCGGGATGTCGCGGCAGATGACGTCGAGCAGATCCTCGACCCCCTCGCCCGTCTTCGCGCTGACCCGCAGCACGTCGTCGGGGTCGCAGCCGATGATGTGCGCGAGTTCGGCGGCATAGAGGTCCGGCTGCGCTGCGGGCAGGTCGATCTTGTTCAGCACCGGGATGATCTGCAGGTCGTTCTCGAGCGCCAGGTACAGGTTCGCCAGGGTCTGGGCCTCGATGCCCTGGGCGGCGTCGACGAGCAGCACCGCCCCCTCGCAGGCAGCCAGACTACGGCTGACTTCGTAGGTGAAGTCGACGTGCCCGGGTGTGTCGATCATGTGCAGGACGTGCTCGACGCCGGTCTCGCGGGACGTCCACGGCATCCTGATGCTCTGCGCCTTGATCGTGATGCCGCGCTCGCGCTCGATGTCCATCCGGTCGAGGTACTGCGCCCGCATCTGGCGGCCGTCGACGACACCGGTGGCCTGCAGCATGCGGTCGGCAAGGGTCGACTTGCCGTGATCGATATGGGCGATGATGCAGAAGTTGCGGATACGGGCAGGGTCCGTATGGCCTGCGGGGATCTGCTGGGCGGTCACTGGCTCACTCTCTTTGGCGGTCTACCCATGGTCCCATGAGCGCGCCGACAACCGGATCGGCAAGGATATGGGCATGACTGACCCACGCGCAGCCACCGAATACCGCATCCCGGCCGTCCAACTCCGCCCCGGCGACCTGGTCAACACCTCCCCCGGCGAGGACGACTGGCAACAGGTCCTCGGCGTCTACACCAGGGCAGGCGACGCCAAGAGTGACGAGGTGCGCGGCCTGGTCAAGGCCCTGGCAGAGCGCTATGTGGCGGTGCAGCTCACCGACATCGCTCCGGTCGACTCCGGGGTCTACTTTTCCGACGGGCTGGCCATGATGTACGGCGTCGACGACGGGGCGGACCAGGATGTGACCGAGGTCATCAGCCAGGAGGACGGCGTGCGGACCTACCTCTACACCAAGTTCGAGCTGGTCACAGTCCGTTCGGCCGCCAGCTGATCCGGCACGCGGGATTTGGGGCGCTCGCTGCGCGCTGGTAGCCTTGCGAGGTTGTCTGCTCGCCGGTCCGCCGGTGTCTGGCGGGCGTCCAATCCAATCAATATTGCGATCGTTGAGGGTTCTTTGTGGCAAACATCAAGTCGCAGATCAAGCGCATCCGTACTAACGAGGCCGCGCGCCTGCGCAACAAGCGCGTGAAGTCGGCGCTGAAGACGGCTGTCCGCCGCTTCCGTGAGACGGCCGAGTCAGGCGACCGCGAGGCGGCCACTGTCGCATTCACCGCCGCGTCGCGCCAGCTCGACAAGGCCGCCAGCAAGGGTGTCATCCACCCCAACCAGGCAGCCAACAAGAAGTCCGCGATGGCGCAGCGCGTCAACGCACTCTGACTCAGCTCTGTAGCGCTGTCCGTGAGCCCGCGGGCCGATCCTGGTGATCGGTGCGTGGGCTTCGTACTGTCCGGAGTGCGCTGGGTGAGCCGGCCGCGCAGCCACGTTCAGCGCTGCGAGCGAGCCTCGGCGAGCTGCCGCACAGCCCGTTCCAGGGCGTAGTCCGGGTCTGCGGCGGCCCCCTTCACGTCGGCATTCAGCTCTGCGACGACGCCGAGTGCTCGGCGGACGCCGGGTTCACTCCATCCCCGCGACTGCGCCTGGGCCCGCTTCACCTTCCATGACGGCATGGCGAGCTTGGACGCGAGCGAGTAGGGATCGCCCCGACCGGCACTCGCCACTCGGGCGATCGTGCGGATCCCGTCGGCGAGCGCGTCGGCGATGACCACCTGCGGCACGCCGACCGACAGCGCGAAGCGCAACGCCTCGAGTGCCCCGCCGGAGTTGCCCACCATGGCCAGGTCGGACACGGCGAAGCCGGTGACCTCGGCTCGGCCCCGGTGATAAGCACGCACGAGGTCGACGTCGACCCGGCCACCTGAGTCACTCACCAGCTGACCGGCGACCGCCGCCAGTTCGCGAAGGTCACTGCCGACGGCGTCGACGAGCGCGGCCACAGCGTCGGGGCCGATCGTCCCGCCCAACCGGCGCACCTCGGCCCGCACGAAATCGATGCGTTCGTCGGCTCGGGTCAGCTTGGCGCAGCTGATCTCGAGCGCGCCCGCCTTTCGGGCCGCATCCAGCAGTGCCTTGCCCTTGGCGCCGCCGACGTGCTGCAGGACGATCGTGGTGCCGTCGGCAGGCGTCTCGACATACGGCCGCAGGATCGCGAGCGCAGCCACCTTGACGTCCTGCGCGGAGCGGATCACAACCAGGCGCGCATCGCCGAACAACGAAGGGCCGACCAGTTCGTGCAGCTCAGGGCCGGCGATGTCGCCGCCGGCGGTCTCGGTCTCGCCCACGGTCGGGTCGCGGCGACGGGCAGCGGCGGAGATCGCGCTGATGGCCCGCCCGACGAGCAGTTCCTCGTCGCCGACCACGAGGATGACGCCAGGCAACTCGGCGGGCAGGTCGTCGACGCTGACGGGGCGGGCAGGCATGGCCTCATCCTGGCATTGCCCCCGGACACCGCCGCCGCCAGCCGCCCATCGGCCCGTGCCACCGCGACCGGCCCTGGTTCGCGCAGCGTCGGCCCCAGTCCGACCGTGCTGGCCCGCGTACCCCGCAGCACCGTCGAGATCGACGCGTCGCGGTAAACCACAGCCACGTCGCCATCGCGGTCGGTGCGCCGGACAGGGACGCCGAGCCTGGCCAGTTCGGTGATGAGCAGTGGCGATGGATGCCCGTAGTCGTTGTGCCGCCCCACGCTGATGAGCGCGACCTGGGCTTGGACTGCGGCGAGAAAGGCTGGATCGGAGTACGCCGAGCCGTGGTGCGGCACCTTGAGGACCTCGGCACGAAGGTCCAACCCCGAGTCGACCAGTGAGCGCTGCGCCTCTATCTCTGCGTCCCCGGGCAGCATGATGCGCTGACCGTCGATCGTCGCCCGGATGATCAGCGAGGAGTTGTTCGGGTCCGAGCGGGTGTTGTGAAACGCCGCGGCGGGCGCGAGCACATCCAGGTGGATGCGGCCGACGTCGAAGCCGTGTCCTAGCGGCGGAGTCACCGTGTGCAGTCCGTGCGCGAGCAGCACCGACCGGACGAGTTGAACGCCCGACGGCGGGTCGGGCAGCGGCCCCGTGAGCACCCGGCCGACGTGCCGACCGTGAAAGACACCGACGATGCCGCCCACGTGGTCGAGGTGATAGTGGCTGAAGATCAGCATCGGCACATCGGTGACCGCCAGGTCGTGCAGGCAGCGATCGACAGCTACGGGGTCGGGGCCGGCGTCGATGACGACGGCTGAATGGGCGCCCGCGGCCAGGACCAGGGCGTCACCCTGCCCGACGTCGCACGCCACGAAGATCCAGCCCGGCGCGGGCCATCCCGACACGATCGAGCGCACCGGGATCAGCACGACGACGGCAGTCAGGCCGGCGGCCACGAGCGAGCGTCGTGGTCCGGCGCGGTGGGCGACGACAAGCACTGCCGCGCACAGCCCCAACAACGCCAGGCCGCCGCGCGCGCCTCCTGGCCAGGCGAGCGTGGCACCGTGCAGGCCGCCGAAGAAGTTCGCGTCCCAGACCAGCCACCGGCAGGGCCACCCGGCCAGACCGGCGAGCAGGGCGGCCGGCGCCAGCCACAGCGGCGAGATGACGGCCGCCGCGAAGCCGAGGATGGTCGCGAGCGCGACGACGGGCTCGGCAAGCACATTGGCCGGGATCGCCACCAAGCTCACCCGCCCCGCGATCGTCACGATGACCGGTGCGGTGACCAGATGCGCCGCCGCGGCCACGGCAATCGCCTCGGCGATGCCGGCAGGCACTCTGCGTCGCCGCAGCGCGTCGGCCCACGGCGGGGCGATCACAAGCAGCGCGGCCGTGGCCAGCACCGACATGGCGAAACCCGGGTTGCCTGCCAGTTCGGGATCCCAGAGCAACAAGGCGAGCACGGCAGCCGACAGGGCCGGCAATGCCTGGCGCGGACGTCCGCTCGCGAGCGCGGCCAGCGCGATGCTCGCCATCAGGGCCGCCCGCAACACGCTCGGTGACGGCCGGGCGACGGCCACGAACACCACCAGCACCAGCGCCCCCGCTGCGCCGCAGATCCACGGACGAACCCCGAACCGACGCAGCACGAGCAGCACCGATCCGATCAGGATCGAGCAATTCGTGCCACTGACGGCCACCAGGTGCGTCAGCCCGGCCAGCCGGAAGTGCTCGGCCAGCACCGGGTCGAGGTCGGCGGTGTCGCCGTCGACCAGGCCAGGCAGCAGACCGCGGGTGTCGTCCGGCAGCCCCGAGGCGGCCCGGCGCAGCGACGCGCGAATGGCGCCGGCGCCACGCTGCCACCACGGCGGTGACCCGATGAGCCGGGGCGGACCACGGGCGAACAGTGTCACCGACATCGACGCGGGCTCCAGCGGCGGCAGCAACGCCCCTTCGAGGCGGACCCGCTGGCCCGGCAGCACGTCGCGCCATTGCTGCGCAGCCCCCAGCACAAGGACGTCACCGCCCGCGCGGACCTGGCGGCCGGCCAGGAGAACCGAGTCGGCCGACGTCTCGACCGCCGCGCGTGGCGAACCGGCCGGTCCGCGGGCCGCGAGCAGCCGTGGATCGGCGGTCACGGTCAGGAACGCGGTGACGGTCGTTCGCTGTTCGGCCAGGTGCAGGATGGGCGAGGCTCGGTAGTGCTCGAGGCGTCCCGCGACCGGGATGAGGACGAGCGCTGTGCAGAACGCGACGAGCGCTACCGCCGATGCCGCGCGAACCCCTCGGTGTGCGGCGGCCAGCGCCACGACGCCGATCCCGAACGCGATCACCGCAGCCAACAGCACCCGTCGTGGCGCGTGCCCGAGCGCCACCAAGACCGCGAGCCACGCAGCCGTCGCCCCGGTCGCGAGCCGCAGGTCGAGACCAGCCGAGCGCAACAACCCCCCGGCGGGCAAGCGCAGCTGGGTCATGCCGTCACCCGCGAACGCAAGGCGGCGAACTTCACATCGCCGATTCCGGACACATCGCGCAGCTGGTCGATCGTGGCGAACCGACCGTGCGCCACCCGCCAGTCGATGATGTGCTGCGCGAGGACCGGGCCGACGCCGGGCAGGGTCTCCAGCTGATCCAAGGTGGCGGAATTGAGGTCGACGGGTGCCGTGACCGCGGCCGTGCCCTGGCCTGCGCCGGGTCCGCCCGGGGCCGGCGCAGCGCCCGGCATACCCACCGCGATCTGCTGGCCGTCGGTGAGCTTCGCGGCCAGGTTGAGCGTGGTCAGGTCGACGCCGGGAAGCGGGCCGCCGGCCGCGTGCACCGCGTCGTTGATGCGGGAACCGATGGACAGCCGATAGAGCCCGGGGTGCCGCACCTTGCCCGCGACGTCGATGACGAGCATGACTGCTGCCGAGGTCGGTGCGGCCGTAGCCGAGTTGGGCGTCACGTTTGGGCTGAGCGACCCGGGCGATGCCGCTGCCGACCTGGCCGACGCGACCACTGCCGGGTCGGCGGTCGAGTCGGTCACGCCGATTGCGTGCGGGCGCGTGGACAGCACCCACCCACCGGTCACCACAGCCGCGACCAGGACGGCAAGACCGATGACCACGGCGCCGCGCCAGCCGGGATCGACCCGCAAAGGCAACCGACTCGTCAGTCGAGCGAGCCAGCCCGCGGTGTGTTGCGGGACCGGTTCGAGCGGCGGTTCGGCCGCCGGCGGAGCCACCGGGCGGGGCGGCACGGGAGAGGTCAGGTCGTCACCCGGCAGCCAGGGCAGCACGCCTGGGCCGTCGTGGCGCCTGCTGCCGGTAGCACCGTCAGCGCGTTCGCCGGCGTCCGCGAGCATCGCGCGGACGCGACGCGCGACCCGTGCCCGCTCGCCTCGCCTGGGTGCTCCCTCGTCTCGCACCCACCCGACGCTAGGAATCGGCTGCACACACCGACAGAGGCGCGTGCGATCTGTGGACAGATTCGGCTGTGTGGATGGTCGCCGCGAAGTATCAGTGTCCTGTGATAACGGGCGCTGCCCACACCGCGGCTGCTACATCGTGGTTAGCTTCCTAGCGACGCCGAAGAACGAGGTGATCGTCATGCTTCTCACCATGCTTTTCATCGTCGGATTGCTGCTGCTGGTCTTCGTCTTGCCGATGTGGTTGGTCACCCGGCGGGGCAAGAGTTTCACCGGCCCGCTGCCCCGCGACATCGACTACGACAACCCGTACCCAGGCGCCACTCTCTGGACCAACAAGGACACCAAGAGCTGACCCGGCCGCCTGACCGTAGACGCGGCCGCGGTCGGAATGACCGGTAGGCCCTCAGCGCCGGCCGAGCATGGCCAGCGTCTGGTCCCAGTCGTCAACGCTGTCGACGACTCCACCGGGGGCCGAAGGCGGCGCCGGGACGTTCCCGGACCGGCCCGTCCGGCACCCGTTGTGCCTGCCCGAAGGCCGCGGCGTTGTCGTGCTTGGATCTTCCTGCACCTGCAGCGCCATAGGTAGCTGAAGTGTCGGAAGATCCGCGTTGAGGCTCAGCGGCGGACGGTGACTGTCCCGATCACGCCTGGGCCGAGGTGCGCGCCCACGACCGGGCCGAGCTCAGCGATGTGCAGCTCACCGAGCTTCGGGAGCGCCGCCCGCAGCGCAATCGCGACTTGTTCGGCGCGGGCGGCCGCCGAGAGATGGTGCACGGCGGCGTCCACCGGACCGTCGCCCGCGCCCGCGGCAGTCAACTGCACCAGCCGGGCAATCGCCTTCGTCGAGGTGCGGACCTTCTCCAGGGGAACGATGCGCCCCTCGACCATCTGCAGCAGCGGCTTCACCGACAACGACGTCGCGAGCAGCGCGGCCGCGGTGCCGATCCGACCGCCTCGACGCAGGTACTCCAGGCTGTCCACATAGAACAGCGTGCGGGTCCGGTCCACCGTTTCGGTCGCCGCGCCCTGCACCTCCGCTGCCGACGCTCCTTCCCGGGCCCGCTGCGCCGCGGCCATCACCGCGTAGCCAAGGGCCATCGCGGTCGAGCGAGAGTCGACCACCCGCACCACGCCGTGCTCGAAGTCCTGCGCGGCCAGCGCGGCGGACTCCCACGTGCCCGACAGTGCCGCCGCGAGGTGGACGGACACCACTCGCTGCGAGCCTGCATCCAGGCACGATTGGTACACCGCCGCGAACTCTGCCGGCGCCGGCCGCGAGGTCGTCACGGCAACCTTGGCGCGCAGGGCAATGGCGACGTCGTCGGCCGTCACGTCCACCCCGTCAGTAGCCGTGCGCGCGCCGATCGTGACTCGCAACGGGACGACCCGGACACCCAACGACTCGGTGACACCGTCGGGCAGCCAAGCGGTCGAGTCGGTGACCACCGCGACCCGTTGCGCGCTGTCGGCCACAGCGCTATACGACGAAGTTCACGAGGCGACCCGGCACGGCAACCACGCGTCGCGTCTCGCGACCGTCCAGCGCAGCAGCCACCTTCGCATCCTCGCGCGCCGCAGCCTCCAGCGCCGCAGCGTCGGAATCGGCCGGGACGTTGATGACGGCTCGCACCTTGCCGTTGACCTGCACGGGCACCTCGATCGTGGCGTCGACCAGCAGGGCCTCGTCCGCGACCGGGAAGTCGACCCAGGCCAGCGAGGTCTCGTGACCCAGCCGCGACCACAGCTCCTCGGCCGCATGGGGCGCCAGCGGCGACAGCATCAGCACCAGCGGTCCGGCCAGCGCCCGTGGTGCGCCGCCGTCCGGATACGCCTGGGTGATCGCGTTGTTCAGCTCGGTGATCCGCGCGATCGACGTGTTGAACCGCAGCGTCTCCATCCCGTCGCGCACGGCCGCAATCGTCTTGTGCAGTAGGCGATTCAGCTCGTCCGGGACCTCGTCCTCTGACACGTGGACCGCGCCGGTCTCTTCGTCGATGACCGTGCGCCAGATGCGTTGCAGCAGCCGGTACGGCCCGACGATGGCCTTCGCGTCCCACGGCCGGGACTGCTCCAGTGGACCGCTGAACATCTCGAACAGCCGGAACGTGTCGGTACCGAACTTGGTGATGAAGTCATCCGGGGTGACGACGTTCTTCAGGCTCTTGCCGATCTTGCCGAACTCCTGGCTGACCTCGGCGTCGCCGAAGAAGAACTGCCCGTCGCGCTCGACCACCTCGGCCGCCTCGACGTAGAAACCGTCCTCGTTGGCGTAGGCGGGCAACTGCAACATGCCTTGGTTGACCAGCCGGTGGAACGGCTCGGAGCTGGACAGGTAGCCCAGGTCGAACAGGACCTTGTGCCAGAACCGCGCGTACAGCAGGTGCAGCACGGCGTGCTCGACGCCGCCGACGTACAGCTCGACCCCACCCAGCGGACGCTCGGCCGTCGGCCCCATCCAGTAGTGCTCGATCGCGGGGTCGACGAACTTCTCCTTGTTGTGCGGATCCAGGTAGCGCAGCTCGTACCAGCACGAGCCGGCCCAGTTCGGCATCGTGCTCGTCTCGCGGCGATAGGTCCGCGGGCCGTAACCCAGATCCAGTTCGACACTGACCCAGTCGGTCAGGCGGCCCAGCGGCGGCTCGGGCTCGGAGTCGGCGTCGTCGGGCGGGTAGGACTTGGGCGAGAAGTCGTCGGTCTCGGGCAGCTCCACCGGCAACAGCTCATCCGGCAGCGCGATGGGCAGACCCGTCTCGTCGTACACGATCGGGAACGGCTCACCCCAGTACCGCTGCCGGCTGAACAACCAGTCCCGCAAGCGGTAGGTCGTCGAACCCCGGCCCGCGCGGTTGGCCTCCAGCCACTCGATGATCGTCGCCTTGGCCTCGGTGACACCCATGCCGTCCAGGCTCAGACCCTCGATCGAGGAGTTGATCGCAGGCCCGTCGCCGGTGAACGCCTTGCCGTCGAATCCCTCGCTCGGCTCGACGGTCCGCACGATCGGCAGGTCGAACAACTCGGCGAACTCCCAGTCCCGCTCGTCCTGTCCCGGGACGGCCATGATCGCGCCGGTGCCGTACCCCATCAGCACGTAGTCGGCGATGAAGACGGGCAGCTGGGCTCCGGTGACCGGGTTGGTCGCGAACGCGCCGGTGAACACGCCGGTCTTGGCCTTGCCCTCGGCCTGGCGGTCCTGGTCCGACTTGGCCGCTGCGAACGAACGGTAGGCGGCGACGGCCGACGCCGGCGCCGCGTGCGATCCCGTCCACGACTGCCTGGTGCCATCCGGCCAGGTCGTGGGGACCAGCTTGTCGACCAGTGGGTGCTCCGGCGCCAAGACCACGTAGGTCGCGCCGAAGATCGTGTCGGGCCGGGTCGTGAACACCGAGATTGTCTCGGTGTCGCACGGGAAGTCGATATGCGCACCCGTCGACCGGCCGATCCAGTTGCGCTGCATGGTGCGCACCTTGTCAGGCCAGTCGATGAACTCCAGGTCGTCGATCAGCCGGTCGGCATAGGCGGTGATGCGCAGGTTCCACTGGGCCAGCGGCTTGCGGAACACCGGGAAGTTGCCGCGCTCGCTGCGGCCGTCCGCGGTCACTTCCTCGTTGGCCAGCACGGTGCCCAGACCCGGGCACCAGTTGACCAGCGACTCGGCGCGGTAGGCCAGCCGGTGGTTGTCGATCACCTGTCGCCGCTCGACGACCTCCAGCTCGGAGAACGGCCGCCCGAACGGGTTGGTGCCCGCGGCTGGTTCCCGTACGCCCGTCGACAACTCGGTCACCAGCTCCTCGATCGGACGGGCCTGGTTCAGGTCCTTGTCGTACCAGGAGTTGAAGATCTGCAGGAAGATCCACTGCGTCCAGCGGTAGAAGTCAGGGTCCGAGGTGGCCATGGTGCGGCGCATGTCGTAGCCCATGCCCAGCCGGCGCAGTTGCGCGTTGAACACGTCGATATTGGCGTACGTCGTGGTCGCGGGATGCTGCCCGGTCTGCACGGCGTACTGCTCGGCCGGCAAACCGAAGGCGTCGAAACCCATGGTGTGCAATACGTTCTCGCCGCGCATGCGTAGGTAGCGCGCATAGACGTCGGTGCCGATGTAGCCCAACGGGTGGCCGACGTGCAGCCCCGCGCCCGACGGGTACGGGAACATGTCCAGGATGTACGCGTGCGAGCGGATCGCCACGCGGTCGAACCCCTCGGACAACTCGCCGGTGGGATTGGGCGCGTTGAACGTGCCTTCCCGCTGCCAGCGGTCCTGCCATGCCGTCTCGATCGCGTCGGCCAGCGCGGCCGTGTAGCGATGCGGCGGGATATCACTCGGCGCATCGGGCGCGGTCGTGTTCTGCGCTGCGCTCTCGTCCGGCGCTTCATCCGCCGTCGTGTCGGGGACCGCAGACCCGTCCTCGGTGGTAGTCATCGTGTGCTGCTCCCTCGGCGTTTCACGCGTTTTGGAAAGGTCTACCCCGGACAAACAGAAGAGCCCCTGCGCGATCGCAGAGGCTCAGCCGCGCTGGCGATTGATGCTCGGTCAGCGCGGCCCGGGAAGAAGCAGGTGTCCGTAATCCCTCACGCCCTGGAGTCTAGCGCCGCGGGGCCTAGTGCGCTCAGCCGACACATGGTTTGTCCGGTTATGCGTCCGCGTCGGGTGCGTCGTCACTGGCCACCGCGAGCCGCATCGGCAGGGGTGCGACGGCGCCGGGAGCCCCGATATTGTGGGCACGCAGACGCCACAGCGGCCCGGAACCGTCGTGGTGTTCGACCCACAATTCGGACCAGTGACAGTTGGCCAGGGGGCCGAGGACGTGCACCTCCTGGCGCATGCCGAGCAGAGCAGAGCACAGGGCCATCGCCGTCGCGCTGTGGGTGACGACCACTGCCGTCTCGACATCGGGCAGGTCGGTGAATGCGGCCAGCGCGCGGGCGGCCACCTGCTTGCGGGTCTCGCCGCCACGCCGGCTCACATCGCGCCCGGCGATCCAGTCGGCGTACTCGTCGGGATAGCGCTGCGCCACCTCGTCGCGGGTCAGTCCCTCCCAGTGCCCCAGCGAGCGCTCGCGCAGCCGCGCATCGACCAGGACCTCGAGACCGGTGATCTCGGCAATCGGGTCGGCCGTCTGCACCGCTCGCATCGCGTCCGAGCTGACGAGGACCTCCGGAGAAAGCGCGGCAACCAACGCCGCGACCTCGTAGGCCTGGGCCCGGCCGACGTCGTCCAGCGGTGGGTCGGCCTGCCCCTGGAAGCGCCGTTCCGCGTTCCAAGAAGTGCGCCCGTGCCGTAATAGAAAAACCCGCGAACTCATGCGGGTGGCCTTCTCAGCCCTCAGCCTCGGGGGGCGATTGCACGGAGTCCGCGGCGGGTTGCGGCTCGGCGACATCGGTGAAGGGGATGAACGGGCAGTCTTTCCAGAGCCGTTCGAGGGCGTAGAAGACGCGTTCCTCGGCATGCTGGACGTGGACGACGATCTCGGCGTAGTCGAGCAGCACCCACCGGCCGTCACGGCGCCCCTCGCGCCGCAGCGGCTTGACGCCGGCCAGCCGCAACTTCTCCTCAACCTCGTCGACGATGGCCTCGACCTGCCGTTCGTTGCTGCCGGTGGCGATGACGAAGACGTCGGTAAGCGCCAGTCGGTCGCTGACGTCGATAAGGACGATGTCTGTCGCAAGCTTGTTGCTGGCGGCATGGCCCGCGACAAGGGCGAGGTCACGGGCGGTGTCGGTTGCGGTCACGACTACCGAGCTTACGGGGCGCCCCGATAGAGGTTGTGCTTGTTGATGTACTGGACCACTCCGTCGGGCACCAGGTACCAGACCGGTTGGCCCTGTTCGACCCGCGCTCGGCAGTCGCTCGAGGAGATCGCCATAGCCGGGACGTCGAGCAATGTCACCGAGTCGCTGGGCAGATGCGCGTCGGAGAGCTCGTAACCGGGGCGGGTGACGCCGATAAAATGCGCCAACTCCAGCGCGTCCTCGGGCCGCTTCCACGACAGGATCTGGCCCAGTGCGTCGGCGCCGGTGATGAAGTACAGCTCGGCACCGGGTCGCTGGGCTGCGATGTCGCGGATCGTGTCGACGGTGTAGGTCGGCCCCTCCCGGTCGATGTCGACGCGGCTCACCCAGAACCTCGGGTTGGAGGCGGTCGCGATCACCGTCATCAGGTAGCGGTGCTCGGCCGCGCTGACGTGCCGGGTCGGCTTCTGCCACGGCTCGCCGGTCGGGACGAAGATGACTTCGTCCAACTCGAACAGCGCGGCCACCTCCGATGCCGCCACCAGGTGACCATGGTGGATCGGGTCGAACGTGCCGCCCATGATCCCGACCCGCCGCGCCATGCGCGAGATCCTACGGATCGCGCTGCGACAGGTGGCAGAGGCCGTCGGGTCGAGTACCGGCGTGCTCCGGTTCCTGTTCGGCTCGAAGGTCGGCCTACCAGTGCACGCCGCGCAGGATGTGCGCGAAGGCAACGCTCTCGGTCGACGGCTCGTCGGACTTGCTCACCGTCCGGTCGCCACCACCACGCGCTGCCTTCGAGTCGGGGAACAGCTTGTAGCCGGCATTCAGGATGACGTCGACGCCGCGGGGCGCCACCTGGTAGGCCAGTTCACCCGCGTTGCCCAGCGTGGTGCCGACCTTCTTCGGCCTGCGGATCATCGCCTTGCAGATCATGTCGGCGGCTTCGGCCGGCGTGATCGTCGGGAACCGGTCGTACATCGTGGTCGGCGCGATCATCGGCGTGCGCACCAGCGGCATGTGGATCGTCGTCAGGTACACACCATCGTCGATGACTTCGGAGGCGATGCAGCGCGAGAACGCGTCCAACGCTGCCTTCGACGCGACGTAGGCCGAGAAGCGCGGAGTGTTGGTCTGCACGCCGATCGAGCTGATGTTGATGATGTGGCCGCCCTTGCGGCCGTCGCTCGGTGTGCGCATCACGGGCAGCAGGCTGAGGATCAGCCTTACCGCGCCGAAGTAATTGAGCTGCATCGTCCGCTCGAAGTCGTGGAAGCGGTCGTAGGACAGTGAGATCGAGCGGCGGATCGAACGGCCGGCGTTGTTGACCAGCACGTCGACCCGGCCGTGCTCGTCGAGCACCTCCTTGGCCAGCCGTTCGATGTCGGCCATGTCCGACAGGTCGCAGCGATGCACGAATGCGACCCCGCCGAGGTCCTCGATCTCGCGCTTGGTCTCCTCGAGCTTCTCCGCGGTACGAGCGACAAGGATGACCTTGCCGCCGGCAGCGCCGACCCGCAGCGCAGTGGCCCGGCCGATTCCTGACGACGCACCGGTGATCATGACGTTCTTGTCCCTGATGGCCCGGGCCAGCGCGCGGTCCTTGCGACGGTCTGGGCTGTAGGTGCGCTCCCAGTACTCCCAGAGCGTCTGGGCGTAGCTGGACAGTGGCGGCACGGCGATGCCCGAGCCGGCCAGCGCCTCCTGCGTCTTGGTGGAGTCGAACGACGTCGGGTTGGTGATGTAATGCAAGATCTCGCGCGGGATGCCCAACTCGGCCAGCACGAGATCAGTAGCCTGCTTCGCGCCGGGCAGCCTGCTGAGCCCGGCCTTGATCGGTCCGGGAATCGCGTCCAGCAGCTTGGTGTCGACGTTGACGGCGAACGACGGAGCGTGGGCGGCCTTCGCGAAAATATTGGCCATCGCGCCCACCGTCAGCGGCTCGGGGTCGGTGAGGTGGAAGACTCTGCCGTCCAGCCCGGGCTGATGGGCCAGGTAGTCCATCGCCTTCGCGACATAGTCGACGGGGACGACGTTGATTTGGCCGCCGTCGATGCCGATCCCGCGTAGCCACGACGGGGCAACCCCCCGCAGCCGCTGGATGGTGCGGAAGACGTAGTAGGGGCCATCGATCTTGTCGATCTCGCCGGTCTCGGAGTGGCCGACGACGATGGCGGGCCGGTAGACGCGCCACGGCACCGTGCATTCGTTGCGCACGACGGCTTCGGACTCGTGCTTGGTCAGGTAGTAGGCGTTGTTGTCTACGTCGGTCGCCTCGTCGAACATGTCCTCGGTGAACACCCCGCGGTAGAGACCAGCGGCGGCAATCGAGCTGACTTGGTGGAAATGACCGGCATGGATGGCCTCGGCCAGGTGGACGGCGTGCCGGGTGCCCTCGACGTTGGCCACCCGCTGACTGTCGGCGTCGGCGGTGAGGTCGTAGATCGCGGCCAGATGGAAGAAGTGGTCGATCTTGCCGTCGAGCTTGTCGATCTCGTCGGCGTCCAGGCCCAGGCGGTCCTTGGACAAATCGCCGATGACCGCGACGATCCGCTTGTCGTCGGTGCCGAGGCGTGCGCGCAGTTCGTCGAGCTTGTCCAGCGAGCTGGCCCGGCACAGCACGTAGATCGTGCCCTCGCGCTCGAGTAGTTCGGTGGTCAGGAAGCGCCCGATAAAACCGGTGGCGCCGGTCACGAAGTAGGCCATTTGCATCCCCCAGCTAGTGCCCGAGCGGGCAGGTGTTACTCGCAGTGTCGTGCAGTTGGCACCGGAATTCCAGCCGGGGCCTACGTCCACACGAGCGGATCCCAGCAGGACGGCGCGAAGGCTCAGGCTGCGGAAGCGGACCTCAACGTCTGATGACCGCAGCCGATCACGTTCAACACCAGCGAGATGAGCAGTATCGAGGTCACAGGTAGGTACACACGAGTATGCGCACGCCGGAGGGTTCGGGCATGGCCGCGTTACTCGTGCGCGTTGTTATCCCCGTGGCGAACCAGGGCAATCGTCCAGATC
>JAOPWD010000274.1 GCA_025965875.1 Pseudonocardiales bacterium | reverse complement strand
TCACGCCGCGTTCCACGACGAACTCACCGCGATCGAGCAAGGTCACCTTCCGAGCCGGACGAAACCGTGCCCAGAATCATAGCCATTCACGCTGTAGTCATCTGAAGTTCACGATGCCCTCGATCACCCGCCCCGGCCGGGTGCACGGCAATGCCGCAGGCGGGCGGTGCCGCGTCGCACTCGATGTCACCCGGTGTTCGTCTGGCGGCAATTTCCACGCCACTCCGCATCCTGGGCCAGCTCAGATACTCGGTCAAACCAGCACAGGAGAGGACCTACCTGCATGTCATCTGTCAGCCGTCGCCGCTTTCTTCAGCTCGGGGCCGGGGCCACCGCGGTCTCGTTACTCTCGCCGAGCATCGCCCGCGCAGCCGCCATCGAGGGAAACCATCGGACCCGTTCGATCCGCGACGTGGAACACGTCGTCGTGCTGATGCAGGAGAACCGGTCCTTCGACCACTACTTCGGCACAATGCGGGGCGTACGCGGCTACGGCGACCCGCACGCTGTCACGCTTCCTACTGGGAAGAGTGTGTTCCACCAGCCGAGCGGCACTGGCGAGGTACTGCCGTTCCACCCCGACATCAACGACCTCGGCCTGGCCTTCCTGGAGGATCTGGATCACGGCTGGGACAACGGCCACCACGTGCTCAACCACGGCCTCTACGACCAGTGGGTCCCGAACAAGACGGCGGCGACAATGGCCTATCTGACGCGGCGCGACATCCCGTTCCACTACGCCCTCGCCGACGCGTTCACGGTCTGCGATGCCTACCACTGCTCGCTGGTCGGCCCCACCGACCCGAACCGTTACTACATGTGGACTGGGAGCACGGGTGGCGCGGGGACCGGCGGTGGCCCGGTCATCGCCAATGACGAGATCGGTTACTCGTGGACGACCTACCCCGAGCGGCTCCAGCGGGCCGGCGTGAGCTGGAAGATCTACCAGGACGCCGGTGACGGGCTCGACGCGCCGGGCTTCTGGGGCTGGACCGGAGATCCCTACATCGGCAACTACGGCGACAACTCGCTGCTCTACTTCACCCAGTATCAGAATGCGAAGCCTGGCGACCCGCTGTATGACCGCGCCCGTGTCGGGACCAATGCGAAGGGGGGCCAGGATCTCTTCCAGATGCTCCGCTCGGACGTCGTCGGCAACGCGCTGCCCGCCGTGTCGTGGGTGGTCGCTCCCGAGGCCTACACCGAGCACCCGAACTGGCCAGCCAACTACGGCGCGTGGTACATCGCCCAGGTCCTCGACGCACTCACTGCGAACCCTGACGTCTGGAGCAAGACGGCGCTGTTCATCACCTACGACGAGAACGACGGGTTCTTCGACCACATCGTGCCGCCCTACGCTCCGACGACCGCCGCCGACGGCGCCTCGACCGTCGACTCCTCCCTGGAGATCTACCACGGCGTGGCCGGTACTCCCGGTGCGACCGTCGGTGAGCCGGGCGCGTACGGCCTCGGACAACGCGTGCCCATGCTGGTCGTCTCGCCGTGGAGCAAGGGCGGCTACGTCACGTCCGAGGTGCTTGACCACACCTCGATCATTCGGTTCATCGAGCAGCGGCACGGGGTGAAGGAGCCGAACATCTCTCCCTGGCGGCGCGCCGTCTGCGGCGACCTCACCTCGGCGTTCGACTTCAAAGCAGCCGACGGCCGGCTGCCATCGCTACCGAGCACTACCGCCTACCTGCCCCCGGATCGCAACCGCCACCCGGACGTGGTGCCCGTGCCCCCGACACAGCAGGGACTTCCGAAGCAGGAGGCCGGCGTCCGCCGCGCCCGACCGCTGCCCTACAACCTCGACGTCACTGCGACCGTCCGGCCCGACGGCGTCACCCTCCTGCTCTCGAACCGCGGCCGCGCCGGAGCCGTGTTCCACACCCGGGCCCGCCAGGCTGACTCACCTGGCGGCATGAACGCCCAGATGTTTACGGTCGAGGCGGGACATCAGCTGCCCACCACGATCGCCGCGTCACAGTCGGCAGGCTACGACGTCGAGATCCACGGACCGAACGGCTTCTACCGACGCGTCGCCGGGAGTGCGTCGCCGGCGGCTCCCGTGGTATCGGCCGCCCCGGACGGGTCGAGCGAGAACCTGAGGATCATGGTCAGCAACGCCGGCCCCGCCGTCGAACTCACGATCGTCGACAACGGCAGCAACGAACGACCGACGACCCTTCGCCTACCTCACGGCGGCCACGCCCGCCACGTCGTCGGCGATGACACCACGGGTTGGTACGACGTGACCATCACCTCCAGCAGCGACCCAGGCTTCGTCCGCCGGCTCGCCGGTCACGTCGAAAACGGAAGCCCCAGCATCAGCGATCCCGCCCTCGCCACGTAGCCGCTGTTGCGCCACTAAGGACCGCGGCAATCCACGAGGCCCGGCTTCGTCCCCCCGAGCGAGGCCGGGCCTGCGCCGTCAGGAAGCCTCTGAAAGGACCTCGTCCGGCGGTTCGCCTGGGGTCAACATGGCCCGGTACTCGGCGAGGTAAAAAGCCGCGACGCGCGCAGTGGTGAACTGGCGGGCGTACTTGATCGCACCGGCCCGGTCGGTTGGCGAACGGCCGGCGAGGGTCTCGGAGATGGCCTGGCTCAGAGCGAGCGGGTCATCCGGTGCCACGGTCACGCCGCGAGCCTGCGACAAGGTGTGCGCAAGACCGTCGACATTGGTTCCGACGACCGCGACGCCGAGACCGAGCGCGAGCACCGCGCTCTGCGACCAGGCCTCTTCACGGGAGGGGACGACGTGGACGTTGCTGCCGGCGACATAGGTCCACGGTTTATCCACCCAGCCGGGCATGAACACCCGATCGGACAAGCCGCATTGCTCGATGCGGTCAGCGAGACGGGTGCGTAGCGGGCCGTCGCCAAGCAGGTACGCGAACACATCGCGCCGCTTGAGTAAACAGATCGCCTCGAGCAGCACGTCCGCACCCTTGTCCTGGCAGAACCGTCCCGCGAACGTCAACCGCGGAGTCCCGAGACCGCCGCGAGGCGTTGCGCTCAGTCCCGCGACAGGGGAGCGAGCAGGCCTGATGACCTCGCGTCGCACACCGGCGGAGACGGCGAACTGGCCTGCTGCCGGACCCATGGCGTAGAACCGGTCGATCCGGCCGGCCGCAGGCTGCAGGGACGCGATCCGGCGGGTGGTCCAGTTCACCTCGTTGTGTTCGGTCGCGATGAACGGTGTCCAGGGATCGATGACCTGGGCGACAGCCCACCATGCGCCGACCATGTGGGCGTGCACTAGATCGGCGTCACCCAGCCTGTCCGTCAACCACGCCGCGAAGCGTCGTGATCGCTCCCACTGCAGGTTTCGCAGCGGATGGAGGGCCGATCCGGTTCGGAACGCGATCGTCGCCACGCCATAGCGCTGTGCGAGTCGAATGCCATCGTGGGTGGCATCGCCGACGAGCAGCGTCGTGCGTACGCCATGCCGTTCGAGTTCTCGGCACAACCGCAGCAGTGCCAGTTGCGCGCCGCCCGGTTCGAGCTTGCCGACGATACGTACGACGTGCATCCTGTTGCCTCATTGTCCTGATCGGAAACGCTCGACTTGTCCGCCCGGACTTGTGACGGTAGAGGCGTCCATCCTCGGTTCGTACAACGACGAGCCTGGGGGATTCGCCGTTCACGAAGAGTTCATGGCAATTTTCCACACGTAGCCCGACCTGCCTTGCCGCCCTAGGCTCGGCAGGTATCTGCCGTGGAGCACTGGAGCGATGCGTCCGGCCGGGCTGGTGCTGGTATGCAATGACATCGTGCAACGGGACAGAACGCGGATCGTCGAATGCGGGAGCGGGCCCACGCCGCCGGACACGGCCTGCGCCGGGCGCCGGCCCTCGGCGCTTTCGCACCTCGGCTGACCCGGACGGCGACCGTCGTCCTCGACGACGTGAATCGTCCGGGTGAACGAGAGGTGCTCACCGGCTGGGAGTCCGAGACCGCATGGCGTTTCGTGATCGACGAAGGTAGCG
>JAOPWD010000272.1 GCA_025965875.1 Pseudonocardiales bacterium | reverse complement strand
GTCGTGACGCTTATTCTGGTCAACGCCCAACTCGACAGCACCACGACCCACCTCCGTTTCTGGACGGGGCTGGCCTTTTTCGGCTTCCTCCAGGTGACGGCCGCCGTGCTGAACCTACTGCCGATTCCCGGCCTGGACGGCTGGGCGATCATCGAGCCGTACCTGAACCCGCACACGGTCCAGGGGGCAGAGGCGATCAAGCCCTGGGGCATGATCGGCGTGATAGTCCTGCTGCAGATCCAGCAGCTGAACACGGCGTTCTTCGACTTCGTGTACCGCATCTACGACATCTCCGGTGTGGCGCGACTGGCGTCGGAGTACGGGCACGCGTTCTTCAAGTTCTGGCAGAAGCAGCCGCTCTGAGATGCCCAACGTCTCGCGGCGCACGTTGCTGGTCGGCGGGCTCGGCATCGCGGGCGTTGCGTTGGTCAGCAAGGCCACCCTCGACCGCGTCGACGCTCCCCCGGCGGGGGTCCCCGACATCGAACCCGGTCATCTGGTCAGCGGGAGCTTCACCTCCCCGGCCCGGCTCGGGGCCCGGACGGGCTGGACGATCGCCTACCCGCCGAACGCGCCCGCGCGGCTGCGGGTGCTCGTCGTCCTGCACGGCCAGGGCAGCGACCACACGATGGCCTTCGGCAACAACCTCGGGCTCGACCGGTTCCTCGCCCAGCTGACCCGCGATGGCGCGCACCCGTTCGCGATCGCCTGCGTCGACGGCGGCGACCACAGCTACTGGCACCGGCGCAGCGACGGCAGCGACTCCGGGGCAATGGTCATCGAGGAGTTCCTCCCGCTGCTCGGCCGGCGGGGACTGGACGTCAGTCGGGTGGGGCTGTTGGGGGTGTCCATGGGCGGTTTCGGCGCGCTGTGGCTGGCGACCCGGCTGGGGGCCGGGCGGGCGGCGGCCGTGGTGGCCGAGAGCCCCGGGCTCTGGCATCACGCCGGAGACACCCCGGCCGGCGCGTTCGACGGCGCGGCCGACTTCGCCGCCCACACGATCTTCGGCCGGGAGCGTCAGCTGGCCGGAATCCCACTGCGCATCGACTGCGGCGACAGCGACTCGTTCGCACCCGCGACGCGCGACCTGCGGGCCGCGATCACCCCACCGCCGGCCGGCGGCCTGTCGCCGGGCGATCACAACGTGAGGTACTGGCGCCGGATGGCCCCGGCTCAGCTGCGCTTCGTCGCCGCCCACCTCGGCCGGTAAGCGGATCAGTCGGCCTCGACGCGCTCCATGATCTCGTCGCTGACGTCGAAGTTGGCGTAGACGTTCTGGACGTCGTCGAGGTCCTCGAGGGCGTCGATGAGCCGGAACACCTTGCGCGCGCCGTCTTCGTCCAGCGGCACCTGCACGCTCGGCAGGAACGACATGTCGGCCGATTCGTAGTCGATCCCGGCGGTCTGCAGCGCGGTGCGCACCGGGACGAGGTCGGTCGCCTCGCTGATCACCTCGTAGGAGTCGCCGAGGTCGTTGACCTCCTCGGCTCCGGCGTCGAGGACCGCGATCAGCACGTCGTCCTCGGCCAGTTCGTTGTGCGGGACGATCACGACGCCCTTGCGGTTGAACAGGTAGGACACCGAGCCCGGGTCGGCCATCGAGCCGGCATTGCGGCTCATGGCGGTGCGTACCTCCATCGCCGCGCGGTTGCGGTTATCGGTGAGGCACTCGATCAGGACGGCCACGCCGTTGGGCCCGTAGCCCTCGTACATGATCGTCTGCCAGTCGGAGCCGCCCGCTTCGGCGCCGGACCCGCGCTTGACGGCGCGTTCGATGTTGTCGAGCGGCACCGAGGTCTTACGGGCCTTCTGGATCGCGTCGAACAGGGTGGGATTGCCGTCGGTGTCACCGCCGCCGGTGCGCGCCGCGACCTCGATGTTCTTGATCAGCTTGGCGAAGAGCTTGCCGCGTTTGGCATCGACGACGGCCTTCTTGTGCTTGGTCGTCGCCCATTTGGAGTGGCCGCTCATGCATTCCTCACCAGGTCGCAGAAGTACGCGTGGATCCGCCCGTCACCCGTCAGCTCCGGGTGGAACGACGTGGCCAGCAGGTTCTGCTGGCGAACGGCCACGATTCTACCGGCGGCCGCGCCGGCGCTCACCCGACCGAGTGCCGTGGCTGCCGGGCCGAGCGATTCGACCCATGGCGCCCGGATGAACACGGCGTGCACGGGACCGCCGGCCAGGCCGTCCACGTCGATGTCCTCTTCGAACGAGTCGACCTGGCGACCGAAGGCGTTGCGCCGCACCTGCATGTCGATACCGCCGAACGTCTCGTCCAACGGCGAGCCGCCGTCGTCGACGCGATCGGCCAGCAGGATCATGCCCGCGCAGGCGCCGTAGACGGGTAACCCGGCGCCGATGGCCGCCCGCAGCGGGCCGAGCATCTCGAACACGCGGGCCAGTTTGAGGATCGTGGTCGACTCCCCGCCGGGCAGCACCAGCCCGTCGACCGAAGCCAGCTCCTTCGGACGTCGCACCGAGACGACGTCGGCCCCGGCCTCGCTCAGGGCACGCGCATGCTCGCGCACGTCACCTTGCAGGGCGAGGACGCCAATGGTCGGTCGGGCCATGGACAGGGGGCGCTACCAACCACGCTCGGCGAGGCGATGCGGCTCCGGGATATCGGCGACGTTGATGCCGACCATCGCCTCGCCCAAGCCACGCGAGACCTTGGCGATGACGTCCGGGTCGTCGTAGAACGTGGTCGCCTTGACGATCGCCTCGGCGCGCTGAGCCGGATTGCCCGACTTGAAGATGCCCGAGCCGACGAAAACACCCTCGGCTCCCAGCTGCATCATCATCGCGGCGTCAGCCGGCGTCGCGATGCCGCCCGCGGTGAACAGGACGACGGGCAGCTTGCCCGCCCGGGCCACTTCGGCCACCAGCTCGTACGGTGCCTGCAACTCCTTGGCCGCCACGTACAGCTCGTCCTCGGCCAGGGTGCTCAGCCGGCGCAGCTCGGCGCGGATCTGGCGCATGTGAGTCGTGGCGTTGGAGACGTCGCCGGTGCCCGCCTCGCCCTTGGACCGGATCATCGCCGCGCCCTCGGTGATGCGCCGCAGCGCCTCGCCCAGGTTGGTGGCACCGCACACGAACGGCACGGTGAACTGCCACTTGTCGATGTGGTTGGCGTAGTCGGCCGGCGTCAGCACCTCGGACTCGTCGACGTAGTCGACGCCGAGTGACTGCAGCACCTGTGCCTCGACGAAGTGCCCGATGCGGGCCTTGGCCATCACCGGGATCGAAACGGCGCTGATGATGCTGTCGATCATGTCCGGGTCGCTCATCCGCGACACGCCACCTTGGGCGCGGATGTCGGCGGGCACCCGCTCCAGGGCCATGACCGCGACCGCGCCGGCGTCCTCGGCGATCGTGGCTTGCTCGGCCGTGACGACGTCCATGATGACGCCGCCCTTGAGCATCTCGGCCATGCCGCGCTTCACCCGGGAGGTGCCGACGGCGTGCTCGGTGGAACTGGTCTGGTTCTGCACTTCGGACATAATCCT